>NZ_JAPDBT010000003.1:0-371767 GCF_027705405.1 Aeromonas sp. QDB34
TCAGAAAGCCCCGAGTGTAGCGGTCACCTGGGGCTGGGGACGTTGTGACCTGATGGCTGATTTGGGCAACAACGCCGCAGCGATGTCAACGGCCTGCGGTTTGTCAATGAGCAGATGGATGCCCTCAAGACCCAGGGCGTGACCGTCATCGGCCTGGAGCATCTGCGTGGTGAGCTGGCGCAGCCGCTGATCGACCGTTATCTGGCGGGGGTGGAAATGTCTCCTGAGCTGGCGACCATGCTCAAGAGCAAGCACCTGGAGCCCTCCCTGTTCGAGCGGGCCCGGGAGCGGGGGATGCGGATCGTGGCGCTGGACGATGGCAGTACCGCCAGACCCGTCATCGGCGGGACCGAGCACGGCCTGATGTACCGGGCCGGGGCAGCCAACAATGTCGCCGTCGACGTACTGGGCAAGCTGCCAGCTGGTGAAAAATTCGTCGCCATCTACGGCAGTGCGCACCTGGCATCCCACAAGGGGATCGAAGGCTTCGTGCCCGGCATCACCCATCGCCTGGGGCTGCCGGCCCTGAAGGTGGATGCGGACAATCGCTTCCATCTGCAGGCGGATGATGTCAGTCAGCGGGTCGAGTACGCCGATGTCGCCAGGAAGTGGACGCCGCCGGCGGCGCTGGATGGCGCGGATCTGCCGGTTCGCAACCAGCGGGTCGAGCAGTGGCTGCGACCTGAGGTGGCGCCGGGCAGTGAAGGGAGCGAGACCCGCTTCACCAGCCAGATCATCATCCAGACCGAAGATGATCCGGTGGCCGCCAAGGCCGCGGCCAGCCTGGCTGGCAAGCACCCCGACCGCAGTCTGGTGGTACAGCTGGATGCGGATGGCAACTATCGGGTGGTGTATGGCGACCCTGCGCAACTGGCCGGCAATATCCGCTGGCAGGTGGTGGGGCATGGCCGTGATGCGGATGGGCAGAACAACAGCCGCCTCAGCGGCTACAGTGCCGACGAGCTGGCCGGGCATCTGCGTCGCCTGGGCGATCGTCTGCAGCAAGAGGCTGGCGTGACCACCAAACCGAGCCACATCAGTCTGGTGGGTTGCTCCCTGGTGAGCGACGACCTGCAGACCGGCTTTGCCCGCCGTTTCATCCAGGCGCTGGCTGGCGAAGGGATCCGTACCCAGGTATCGGCCCGCAGCAGTGAAGTGGCGGTCGATCAGGGCGGGCGCAAGCATACCCGCGATGAGGCGGATGTCTGGGCTCGCAAGGTGGCCGCCAACAAGGTGGTGCTGACCCTGGATGACGCCGGCGAACCAGTGGTGCACAACGAGCGGGTGCGCGGCGGTGTGGTCGAAGGGGATATCGTGCTGGCCAAGGTGGGCGAGGGTGAAAGCCGTGCCCGGGGCGCCATTGCCGACAACGACGAGACCTTCGTCGCACCCGACAAACAACGCCAGTCGGAAACGGCCTCGAGCCAGGCCGACAATGCGGTCAGCTACTCGGGCAACATCCAGGTCAACGTGGGGGATGGCGAGTTCACAGCCCTCAACTGGGGGACCACCAACCTGGGGGTCAAAGTGGGCACGGGCGGCATGAAGTCGCTGGCCTTCGGCGACAACAACGTCATGGTGCACATCGGGGATGGCGACAGCAAACACAGCGTCGACATCGCCGGCTACCGGGCGCTGGAAGGGGCCCAGCTGTTCGTGGGGCAACGCAACGTCAGTTTCAACCTGGGGCGCAGCAACGATCTCATCGTGATGCTGGAAAAATCCATCCCCACTCCGCCGCTGGTCAACCCGTTTGGCGGGGCGGCTCGCATTGCCAGCGCCCTCCAGCAGATCGCCGGTGACGGTGCCAAGCCGGATTGGGTGGCCAGCCAGTGGGATCAGTGGACCCTGGCCGGTGCCAACAAGTTCGTGGCCGACATGGCCGGTCTGGATCAGACCAGCAGTGTCGAATACGGCTCGCTCACGCGTCTGGACAGCGACCATGAGCGCAGCAGCCGCGGGCTCAAGAGCGACCTGGAGGCAACCCTCAACAAGGAGTTCAACAAGCGGATCTCGGGCGGCGGTCAGGGCGAACAGGGGCCGTTGAGCCGGGCGGACAAGCTGCGCCAGGCCAACGAGAAGCTGGTCTTCAACTTCGCCGTGGCCGGTCAGGGGGCCGACATCCAGGTCACCACGGGCAACTGGAACTTCGTGTTCGGTGACAACATCCAGGCGATCCTGGACACCAACCTGGGCTCCCTGTTCGGGTTGATGACCCAGGAGTTCACCGCAAGCGGACAGGCGAAAACCACCTTTACCTTCACCCCGACCGATCTGCCGCGCCAGCTGCAGAACCGGTTGCTGGGGCGCCTGGCAGGGGTGGGGGCCGATACCACGCTGGCGGACATCTTCGGCGTGGATTACAACGCCCGTGGCCAGCTGGTGGCCCGGGATGGGGCGGCCATCGATGCGCCGGCCCTGTTGCAGGAGATGCTGGGTGTCATCGCCGAGTTTGGTGGCGAGCAGCTCAAGAGCCTGACCGATCCGGCCAAGTGGCTCGATCAGCTCAAGGCCGGACTGGATCTGGGGGAAGATGCCCTCAGCAGCTTTGCCCGCAGCCACGGTCTGCAGGATGAGGCACCCGAGGAGGCCAAGTCCGGTACCGTGACGGTGCAGCAGGGGAACGACGCCAAGCCGGCGACGCTGCCGGCCGCCACCGAGGAGCGGGCCTTCGGCTTCAATGCGCTGAGTCTGCCCAACCTGTTTGCCACCCTGTTCAACCGGGACAAGCAGGCGGAGGTGGTGGCGCTGGCCAGCAACCTCAAGCAGAACCTGACGGCCGATCTGCTCAACATGAAGGAGCAGACCTTCGACTTCCTGCGCAACAGTGGTCACCTGCAGGGGGATGGCGACATGCATGTCTCCCTTGGCAACTACAACTTCAACTGGGGGGGAGACGGCAAGGATCTGGGGGCCTACCTCGGCGACAACAACAACTTCTGGGGTGGCCGCGGGGACGATGTCTTCTACGCCACCGGGACTTCCAACATCTTCACCGGCGGTGCCGGTCAGGACACCGGGATCATGATGGGCCGGGAGAACATGATGTTCGGCGGGCAGGGTGACGATGTCGCCGTGCTGGCCGGCCGTGTCAACCGCGCCTTCATGGGGGAGGGCAACGATCAGGCCTTCATCTTCGGGGAAGAGGGCATAGTGGAAGGGGGCGACGGCCAGGATTATCTGGTGACCTCCGGCAACTACAACCAGATAGATGCCGGCGCGGATCAGGACTTCACGGTGACCATAGGCCATCACAACCAGGTCCGGCTCGGAGAGGGCGATGACTTTGCCATGGTGTTTGGCAATCACAACCGCCTGCTGGCCGAACATGGCAACAACCAGGTCAAGCTGATGGGCTATCACGCCACCATTCGGGGCGGTGACGGCCAGGATCGGTTGATCGCCGATCAGGTCGCCAAGTTCAGCCAGCTCGATGGCGGCGCCGGCGATGACCTGCTGGTGCTGGGCGGTTACCAGAACCAGTTCAGCGGTGGCACCGGCGTCGACAGCTTCGTGTTCAGTGGCGCCGTGATAGAGAATCTGGTACAGGACATCGGCAAGGAGGACTTCATCGTCTTCAACGATGTCAGCTGGCGGGATCTCTGGTTCAAGCGCAGCGGCTACGATCTGCAACTGCTGGTCAACCGTCACACCGACGGTACCAGCGAGCAGGGCAAGTTCGAGCAGTTGGGCAGTGCCACCTTCAGCAACTACTTCGCCGACAATCGGGCCCAGCTGGTGATCGGGCTTGGCGAGCAGCAGGCTGACGGCGAGCGCAGCTACAGTGCGCTCTCCCATCAGGCGGTGGACAAGCTGATCCAGGCCATGAGCAGCTTCGCCCCCGAAGCGGGTGACATGGGCCTGCTCAACCGGCTCGACAGCCAGGCCAACAGCCTGGTGCAGTCGGCCTGGGGTGATGTGATCCAGGGCAAGGGCCGGGTCGCCTGAGCGACCTGACTCCCATCCCGTTAGGTAAAAACCTGCTCTTCGGAGCAGGTTTTTTTATGGGAAAACGGTGGGTATGAGCCTACTTGGCGGTGCGTGACGACGGGAAAGCGCGCCTTGGCTACCGGCTCCTTAGTGCCGCCTGCTCGTCGCCCATCACAGGCTCTGCCAATGGCTGGGTCTGCGCCTGCCTTTTCAGGCATGGCCAGCTTCCACTCCCCGGCTGGTTATGATATCCATTCGGTAACCTGGTTTTGGTAAGCGGGCCCAGGCGATGAACCGCAAGCCTGACTCGAGGCGTTATCTCGCCCTGTTCATCCTTCCCCTGCTGGTCAGGGGTCATAGGCAAAAGAGGATTTTATGGAGTTGGTGTTACTGGCGGATGCGCCCTCTGCCGCAGGCGTGGTTGCTTCATGGTATTTTGACGAATGGTGCCGCGACACTGGTCGCTGCACGCAAGAGCAGGTACTGGCCAAGGTCACGGCGGCCACCCAGGTCGACCGGGCTCCGCTGATGGTGCTGGCCCGCCAGGCCGGTGAATGGGTGGGGGCTGCCGAGCTCAAGATCCGCGAAATGGCGATGTTTCCCGAGTACGAGCATTGGTTGGGTGGGGTCTATGTGGTTGAAAAAGCGCGCGGGCAGGGGGTCGCTTCCTTGCTGGTAACAGAGATCCTCAGCCGTGCCCGCAGGGCGGGGATCAGCAAGCTCTACTTGCAAACCGAGAACCTGACCGGTGGCGTTTATTGCCGTCATGGTTTCCAGGCCCTTGAGGAGGTCCATTATAAAGGCCTTCATGTGCTGGTGATGGTGGCGGATACCGGCATCCCGTCCTCGTCAGAAAAGGTGGTCCAGTGATGCTTGATACTGCTGTTCTGCCTGTATAGCCAGTTCGCACAATCAATAAAAAAGCCAGTCAGGGTCACTGACTGGCTTTTTTGTTGGCGCTTGTCGGGGATCAGTCGATGAGGCTGGCCCACAGATCGTACTCGTCCGCTTCATCGATGCGGACCTTGACCATGTCGCCGGGCTTGAGGCCGGTTTCACCATTCAGGTAGACCAGGCCGTCGATCTCGGGGGCATCGGCGGCGGAGCGGCCGGTGGCACCCTCTTCGTCCACCTCGTCGATCAGCACCAGCATCTCCTTGCCAACCTTGCGGGCGAGCTTGCGGATGGAGACCTGCTGCTGCAGCTCCATGAAGCGCTGGAAGCGCTCTTCCTGCACTTCTGCCGTCACCGGATCCGGCAGCTCGTTGGCCTTGGCACCTTCGACCGGGCTGTATTTGAAGCAGCCGACCCGATCCAGCTCCGCCTTGTCGATGAAGTCCAGCAGCATCTGGAACTCTTCTTCGGTTTCGCCTGGGAAGCCGACGATGAAGGTGGAACGCAGGGTGATCTCGGGGCAGATCTCGCGCCACTTCTGGATCCGCTCCAGGGTGCGCTCGACCGTGCCCGGGCGCTTCATCAGCTTGAGGATGCGCGGGCTGGCGTGTTGCAGCGGGATGTCGAGGTAGGGCAGTACCTTGCCGTCGCGCATCAGCGGGATGACGTCATCAACGTGCGGGTACGGGTAGACGTAGTGCAGGCGAACCCACATGCCGAGCTTGGCCAGCTCTTCGCACAGGGCCACCATGCTGGTCTTGACCGGCATGCCGTCGTAGAAACCGGTGCGGTGCTTGACGTCCACGCCGTAGGCGGAGGTGTCCTGGGAGATCACCAGGATCTCCTTCACGCCGGCCTCTTTCAGGCGCTTGGCTTCGGCCAGTACCTCGCCGATGGGGCGGCTCACCAGATCCCCGCGCATGGAGGGGATGATGCAGAAGGTGCAGCGGTGGTTGCAGCCTTCGGAAATCTTCAGATAGGCGTAGTGGCGGGGGGTCAGCTTGACGCCCTGGGCCGGCACCAGGCTGGTGAAGGGGTTGTGGGTCGGTTTTTCCACGTATTTGTGCACGTGGCCCAGCACCTCTTCATAGGCGTGGGGACCGGTGATCTCGAGCACCTTGGGGTGGATCTCGCGGATCTGGTTCTCTTTGGCACCGAGGCAGCCGGTGACGATCACCTTGCCGTTTTCGGCCAGGGCCTCGCCGATGGCTTCCAGGGACTCCTGTACCGCGCTGTCGATGAAGCCGCAGGTGTTGACCACCACCACTTCCGCATCGTCATAGCTGGGCACCACGTCGTACCCTTCGGTACGCAGCTGGGTCAGGATGCGCTCGGAATCGACCAGATTTTTGGGGCAACCCAAGGAGACGAATCCTACTTTGGGGGCCTGTTTTGTGTTGGACATCGCTCAATCACTCTTAGGTGGCTCTAGTTTTAGGGCGCGGATTTTACCGGAATGGCTAACCAAAAACTATACAGCCGGCACGGCGGAATCGAACAATATCTCCGGCGAGGCAGGATTGTGCCAAGGCAGGTCCGTTTTGAACCGATACGGGCCGATGGAGGCACCCTTGCTCCGTCAGCTCGCCGGCTGTTGAGTTTCAACTCAATTTTGCGAGAGCGGGAAGACGGGTGTCACTATACTCCCTGCAGGCAGACTGGAAGGAAGGACGGGATGGACAGCTCATTTGGCGAGAGAATGCAGAACGTGCACGCCACGCTCAGGCAGCGGTTTGACAAGTTGAGCCGGGTGGCCATCGCGATTTATGACCAGCACACGGACAGGCTCAAGACCTTTGCCCACAGCACCGAGGGAAGCTCCCCGCTGGTGCAGTACGAGGTCAAGCTGAGCGAGGTCCCCTCCCTGCGCTATCTGGCCGAGCATAAACAGCCCCGCGTGCTCGACACGCTGGACTCGCTGCTGGGCTCCCCCTCCGAGCACAGCCGCAAGCTGCTGGCGGCCGGTTACGAGTCCAGCTACACCGAGCCGCTGTTGTTCAACAGCAAGCTGTTCGGTTTTCTGTTTTGCGATGCCAGGGAGCCTGGCTACTTCGACCCCACCATCCGCGGCGAACTGGCGGCATACGCCCAGATCCTGGCGGCCATCATCGCAGTGGAATTTTTCTCGATTCAGACCCTGAGCGGCGCGCTTACCACGGCGCGGGAGTTCAGCCGCTACCGGGATGAAGAGACCGCCAATCACCTGCACCGGATGTCGGCCTATTCACGGCTCATCGCCCGCGCCGTGGCCACCCGTTATCCCTTGAGCGACGAGGAGGTGGAGTTCATCTATCTCTTCTCCGAGCTGCACGACATCGGCAAGATTGCGGTGCCCGACGCCATCTTGCTCAAACCCGGCAAGCTGACGCCAGAGGAGTACGGGGTGATGAAGATCCACCCGCTCAAGGGGCGGGAGATGATCGCCCTGATGATCAGCGAGTTTGGTCTCGACGGCATTCATCACACCGACATGCTCAAGAACATCATCGCCTATCACCACGAGCGCTTCGACGGGCAGGGTTATCCGGAGGGGTTGGCGGGGGAGGCAATCCCGCTGGAGGCCCGCATCGTCGCGGTGGCTGACGTGTTCGATGCGCTCACCAGCGAGCGACCCTACAAGCAGGCCTGGACGTTCGAAGCGGCCTTTGCCTACCTCGAAACCCACGCCGGCAGCCAGTTCGACCCCGCCTGCGTCGCGGCGGCGCTGTGCAACAAGGAGGCGTTTCGCGTCATCCATCAGCAATACCGAGAGCCCGCCGCCAGCTAGGCTGCGGGCCTGGTGTCATGACTTGCCCTACCTCGTTTTGCCCTGTTGCGACTCTGCCCGAGATAGCGTGAGAGCTGCGGCGGGCTCTGCCCCCTCGAGGCCGTCAAGCGGATGGAGCCCATCATGACGAGCGTCACTGATTGACCCGCTTCGTGCCCTTGGGCTTATCCGGCTTAGGCCAGATCTGCTACTGTGACCATCAACTCATCACAAAGGGTGGAGCACAGCATGAAGATTCGATTCCTGGTGATAGCAACGACCATGGCGCTGGCGTCGGCCCCCAGCCTGGCTGACTGGGCCAAGGTGAAGGCGGCCGCGAGCGAGCTCGGCAGCGCGGTGAGCGACACCAGCAAGGAGGCCTGGCAGAGCGTCACCGACTTCTCCAAGGCGACCTGGGCATCGGTTTCCCAGTGGGGTTCGGAGGCGTTCAACACCGCCGGTGCCTGGACCGACAAGAGCGTGGCGACCGGCAAGGAGTGGCTGACGGTGGCCGACAAGAAGCTCGACGAGATGCTCGAGCCCAAGACGGCCGACGAAGCGCGGCTTGCCCTCGACACCATGGCCGACACCGCCCTGGTGCGGTTGTTCAACCAGCAACCCTCAGCCAAGCTGTTGTTTGACAAGGCCTATGGCTATGCGGTGTTCGACTCGCGCAAGTTCTCCCTGATGCTGCACACCAACCAGGGGGCCGGGGTGGCGGTCAACCGCACCAGCGGCAAGCACACCTACATGAAGATGTTCGGTGCCGGGCTTGCGGCCGGGCTCGGTGGCAAGTTCTACCAGCAGGTGATCCTGTTTGAAGACAAGGCCAGGTTCGATGCCTTCGTCAGCCAGGGCTGGGAGGCCACCTCCGAGATGGGGGCCGTGGCGGGCAAAGAGAGCGCCGAGCTCAGCGCCAAGTACAACGGTGGCATGGCCATCTACCAGATCGGCGAGAAAGGCTTGCTGCTCGATGCCAACATCTCTGGCTCCAAGTACTGGGTGGACAAGGATCTGACCCGCTAGTCACCCGCTTTCCGGCCTTTTCCGTCGGCCCGCATCTTGCTGGCTGACGGGAAGGCCTGCTACTTGGCAAATAATCTGCCCTCGCATCGCCTGTTACGGGCTGCTTACCCCCTCCCATCCCGCTTGCCTTGTGGTTTTCTACTTGTTGGCACCCTAATTGCTTACACCCTGACAGCGTCAATGATTTGTCTGGGGATGGAATATGGAAATAAGTGCAAGCAGCCTGATGCAAGAGATGCAGGCTCTCAAGGTCGAAGCCGGCGCCACGCCGCTGACCCAGCCCGGCCGCCAGGTCACGTCCGACTTTGGCCAGTTGCTGCAACAGGCCCTTGGCAACGTCAACGAGTTGCAGGGGGCCGCCAACGATCTGCGTACCCGTTTCGATATGGGCGACAACTCGGTTGACTTGTCCCAGGTGATGATCGCCGGGCAGAAATCCTCCATCGCCTTCGAGGCGACGGTGCAGGTACGCAACAAGATGGTCGATGCCTACAAGACCATCATGAACATGCCGGTATAAGCGCGCTCACCATGGCAACTGAACATCATGAACATGTCAGCAATAAGGACATAAATCGTGGCTAATGACCAAAACGGCGAACTGCTGATGAACGATGAGGGCAGTGCCGCCCTCGATGAGAATGAGCAGAAGAGTTCAGCACTCGGCTTTCTGTCCAACACGGATGTGCTGCGTCAGATCACCCTGATCCTGGGGTTGGCCATCTGTCTGGCGATCGCCGTTTTCATCCTGCTGTGGGGCAAGGAGCCGGACATGCGGCCCCTTGGCACCTACACCACCCAGGAGCTGGTCAAGACCCTCGACTACCTCGATCAGCAGAAGATCCCCTATCAGGTGGATGGCAAAAGCGTGCTGGTCAGTGCCGAGAACTACTCCAGCATCCGGCTGGCGCTGACCCGTGCCGGCCTGGCCAACGCCACCGACACCACCAGTGACGGGGAAGACATCCTGCTCAAGGATTCCAGCTTCGGCGTCAGCCAGCGCATGGAGAGCGAGCGCCTCAAGCTGAGCCGCGAGCGCCAGCTGGCCAGCGCCATCGAGCAGTTCCAGAACGTGGCCAAGGCCCAGGTGCTGCTGGCCATCCCGAAAGACAACGTGTTTGCCCGCAACGAACGCAAACCCAGCGCGACCGTGGTGCTGAGCCTCAAGGGCAATGCCCTCGGTCAGGGGGAAGTGGACTCCATCGTCGACATGGTCGCCTCCGCGGTGCACGGTCTGGAGCCGACTCGCGTCACCGTGACCGACCAGAACGGCCGCCTGCTCAACTCAGGCTCCCAGGATCCCGTCTCTGCCCAGACTCGCAAGGAGTTTGCGATGCAGCAGAAGCAGGAGCTGGAATACAAACAAAAAATTGACGCCATCCTGATCCCGGTGCTCGGCGCCGACAATTATACGGCGGAGGTCGATCTCTCCCTCGACTTCTCCCAGCAGGAGCAGACCCGCAAGACCTACAACCCGGACTTGCCGGCGGTGCGCTCCGAAATGACCATGGAAGAGAACAGCGCCAACGGCAGCAACGGCGGCGTGCCCGGCGCCCTCTCCAACCAGCCGCCTGCCGCCTCCAACATTCCGCAGCAGGCAACCGGCCCCAATGCCGAAACGACCGCCTCCTCTTCCGGCCGCTCCCGCAAGGAGGCGACCCGCAACTTCGAACTGGATACCACCGTCAGCCATATCCGGCGCCAGATGGGTGGCATTCGCCGCATGACCGTCTCGGTGGCGGTGGATTACAAGGCGTCTACCGCTGCCGATGGCAAGGTGACCCGCGAGCCCCGTACCCAGCCCGAACTCGATACCCTGCGCCGTCTGCTGAGCGGTGGCCTTGGCTTTGATGTGACCCGTGGTGATACTCTGGAGGTGGTCGCCATCCCGTTCAACCGGCCCGAGCTCGAAAGCGTGGCCGAAGCGCCGCTCTACGAGCAGCCCTGGTTCTGGCGTGCGGTGCGCATTGCCGCCTCCGTGCTGGTCATCATAGTGTTGATCGTCACCGTGGTGCGGCCCATGCTCAAGCGCCTGCTCTATCCGGATGCCAAGCCGGAAGGGGAACTGGACTTCGACAACCACACCGTCTTGGGTGGGGATGACGAGCTCAGTCTGCTGGCGGCTCAGGCTGAATCCGAGCCGGTGTTCGGGGTACGTGACGGCCATCTGAAACTGCCGGATCTGCACCGTGACGAGGACTTGCTCAAGGCGGTACGTGCGCTGGTGGCGAACGAACCGGATCTGGCCGCACAGGTCATTAAAGAATGGGTAGCGAACAAAGATGGCTGACGAAAACAAGACACAGGTCACCGGCAATGACATCACCGACAGTCAGCGCCAGATCCTGGATCAGATGAGCGGGATGGAGATGGCGGCGGTATTGATGCTGAGCCTCAACGAAGAGGATGCCGCCCAGATCTTCCGCCATCTTGAGCCCAAGCAGGTGCAGCGGCTCGGCATGTCGATGGCCTCCATGTCGGATTTCAGTCACGACCGGGTGGCGGCGGTCCACCGTCAATTCATCGACGACATCCAGAAGTACACCAACATCGGTATCGGCAGCGAAGATTTCGTGCGCAAGGCGCTGGTGGCTGCCCTTGGCGAAGACAAGGCGAGCAATCTGGTGGACCAGATCATCCTGGGGTCAGGTGCCCGTGGCCTCGACTCGCTCAAGTGGATGGATGCCCGCCAGGTGGCCAGCATCATCCAGAACGAACACCCGCAGATCCAGACCATCGTCCTTTCGTATCTGGAGCCGGAACAGTCGGCCGAGATCCTGAGCCAGTTCCCGGAACAGGTGCGCCTCGATCTGGTGATGCGTATCGCCAACCTGGAAGAGGTGCAACCGGCGGCGCTGCAAGAGCTCAACGACATCATGGAGAAACAGTTCGCCGGTGCGGCGGGTGCCCAGGCAGCCAAGATGGGCGGCCTGAAGGCGGCAGCCAACATCATGAACTATCTCGACACCAACATCGAAGGCCAGCTGATGGACTCCATCCGCGAGTCGGACGAGGAGATGAGCCAGCAGATCCAGGATTTGATGTTCGTGTTCGAAAACCTCATCGATGTGGACGATCGCGGCATCCAGACCATGCTGCGGGAAGTGCCGGGCGATCTGCTGCAACGGGCGCTCAAGGGCTCCGACGATCAGATGCGCGAGAAGGTATTCAAGAACATGTCCAAGCGGGCCGCCGACATGCTGGCGGACGATCTGGAGGCCATGGGGCCGATCCGGGTATCCGAAGTGGAAGCCGCCCAGAAAGAGATCCTCTCCATCGCCCGCCGTCTGGCGGATGCCGGCGAGATCATGCTGGGTGCCGGTGGCGGCGAGGAGTTCCTCTGATGAGCGGTCACGTCGGCGTGAATAGCAGAGCGGGCAGCGTTATGGCGAGGAGTGCGGCAGGCAGATGAACAACAACAAGCTGCGCGGTTATGTCAGACCCGACGGGGATGAGAGCCAGGTCCAGACCTGGGGCTGGCCCGAGATGGAGGTCGAGGCCGAAGTCGAGACCAATGCCCTCGGGCTGACGCCGGACTGGTATCGGCAGGAAGAAGAGGTCCCGGTCGAAGAACCGGTGGAGGAGCCGGCCCCCAGCATCACTGCCGAGGAGCTCGAAGCAATTCGCCAGGCCGCCTGGGAAGAGGGCATGGCCGAGGGGCGTGAAGCCGGTTACGCCAAGGGGCTTGAGGAGGGCAAGCTGGAAGGCTTGCAGCAGGGCCATGCCGCCGGGCTGGAGCAGGGCAAGGAGGAGGGGTTGGCCCTCGGTCGCGAGCTGGTGGATCAGCAGATGAGCCACTGGCAGGGACTGATCGATCGCCTCGCCAACCCGCTCAAGGAGCTGGACGGTGCGGTAGAGCAGCAGCTCATCGCTCTGGTGCTGCAGTTGGCCCGCGCGCTCATCCGTCACGAGGCCGAAACCTCGCCCCGGCTGTTGCTCGAAGCGCTCAAGCAGGGGCTGGCGCTGTTGCCGGCCGCCGAACTGGGGGTCACCCTGATGCTGCACCCGGACGATCTGGCCCGGGTCGAGCAGGCGTTCGGCGCCGAGGAGTGCGCCAAGCGCCACTGGCGGCTGCAAAGCGATCCCACCCTCTCCCCTGGCGATCTGCAACTGGCCACCGAACTCTCCAGCATCGATCTGACCCTCGCGGGGCGCATCGATCAGCTGCTGCGCAACTTCCTGCGCGACAATGCATCGCAGGATGCCCGCAGCTAAGGGCGTGCGGGCCGCCAGGGTGCGGCCCGTCAGCTTTCTCTACCCATTCAACGTCATATCTCAGGAGGCCGGATGAGCGGCTCGTTACTCAATCGGTTGCAAGGGTATCGGGTACGCGATATCGCCCCCAAACCGCCGGTGGCCGGCAAGCTGACCCGGGTGGTGGGGCTGACCCTCGAAGCCATCGGCTGTCGTGCCGCCATCGGGGCGCTCTGTCGCATCGATACCCAGGATGGCTCGCTGGAGGCCGAAGTGGTCGGTTTCTCCGGCGATCGGCTGTTTCTGATGCCGAGCGAGCAGCTCAAGGGGGTTATTCCGGGCGCCCGGGTGGTGCCCATCACCGAGGAGCACGGCATCCCGGTCGGCATGAACCTGCTGGGGCGGGTCATCGACGGCATCGGCCAGCCGCTGGACGGGCTCGGCCCCATCCTCTCTTCCCAGACGGTGCAGTTTGCCCAGCACCGCATCAACCCGCTCTCCCGCCGCCCCATCCATCAGCCGATGGACGTGGGGGTGCGCGCCATCAACGCCGTGCTGACCGTGGGGCAGGGCCAGCGGATGGGGCTGTTCGCCGGCTCCGGTGTCGGCAAATCCGTGCTGCTCGGCATGATGACCCGTGGCTCGGTGGCTGACGTGGTGGTAGTGGGGCTCATCGGCGAACGGGGCCGCGAGGTGAAGGAGTTCATCGAGGAGATCCTGGGGGAGGAGGGGCGTGCCCGCTCCGTGGTGGTGGCGGCGCCGGCCGACGCCTCGCCGCTGATGCGGCTCAAGGGGTGTGAGACGGCGCTGGCCATCGCCGAGTATTTCCGCGATCAGGGGCTCAACGTATTGCTGCTGATGGACTCGCTCACCCGTTACGCCCAGGCCCAGCGCGAAATCGCCCTGGCAGTGGGCGAGCCGCCGGCCACCAAGGGCTATCCGCCCTCGGTGTTCGCCAAATTGCCGGCACTGGTGGAGCGGGCCGGCAACGGCAGCGACGGCCAGGGCTCGATCACGGCATTCTTCACCGTGCTGACGGAAGGGGACGATCTGCAGGATCCCATCGCCGATGCGGCGCGGGCCATCCTCGATGGCCACATAGTGTTGTCGCGCGAGCTGGCCGATGCGGGCCACTACCCGGCCATCGACATCGAAAAGTCCATCAGCCGGGTAATGCCCATGGTGACCTCGCCGGAACACATGGAGCTGGCGCGCACCCTCAAGCAGTTCTACTCCCTCTACCAGCAGAACCGGGATCTCATCACCATCGGTGCCTACAGCCAGGGCTCCGACCCCCGCATCGACCGCGCCATCATCCAGAAACCCTATCTGGATCAGTTCTTGCAGCAGGGCATGCGCGAGGTCATTCACTACGATGCGGGCCTGCAGGCCCTGCAGCTGGTGGCCATGCCGCTGATGCGTTGACGAGAAGATAAGAGGGAGGCGTGCCCATGAGTAAAGGCTTGGTAATGTTGTCGGAGCGGCTGGTGGAGGCCGAACAGCAGGCGGCGCTGGCGTTGGCCAAGGCCCAGCAGGATTTGAAGATCTTCATGGAGCAGCAGGACGCGCTCAACCAGTACCGCCAGATCTACCACCAGCAGTGGACCGACCGCGGCCTGCAGGGCATAGGTGCCCAGCAGAACAGCCAGTATCACGCCTTCATCAACAAGCTCGAGCAGGCGGCCACCCAGCAGTACGAAGGGGTGCTGCAGGTACGCCAGGCGCTGGAACTGCGTCGCGAGGAGTGGCTGGCCGCCCAGCAGCGGCGCAAGGCGGTGGAGTTGCTGCTGGCCAAGCAAGCGGGACGCGAGCAGCAGAAAGCCCAGCGCCAGGAGCAGAAGATGCTGGACGAGTACGCCATGCTGCGCCGTTTCCACCATTCTGGCCTGTAACTTGCTTTCTTCTTGCCATCCCGTGTGCGCCTCACTTCCCCCGGGGAGCTGAGGATAAACCCGAAGCCGAATGTCGCCAGGAATCTTCACCATGATGCAGACACTGTTAACCAATTCTCCCGCCGCGCCGACCGCTGCCGCTGCCGACAAGAGCGCTGTGCTGACGGCGAGCCAGGATGGCGGTGAAGGGGCCCTGCAGAGCGACGGCAAGGTCGGCTTTTCCGAGGTGATGAACCGGGTGCAGCAGGCAGGCAAGGTCAATGCCAAAGGCGACGGCAAGGTTGCCAACGCTGGTGGCAAGGCCCCCAACGCTGATAGCAAGGTTCCGGCGCGGCCCGGCGCTGAGCAGGGAAGCGCGGGTGCATTGGAGGGCAACAAGCCGGTGCCGACCGCCAAGGGTGAGGCTGCCAAATCTTTGGCGAATGAGGCTGAAGAGGCCGCTGGCGCTGACGACAAACCACAGAAGGGGAGTGAGCCCGACCCCGCTCTCGCTCCCAACGATTTCTTGCAGCGTCTGCAGGATGCCCTGAAACAGGACACCTCCCTGGTCGCCCCGCCGGCCATCAATCTGGTCGCCACGGCGCCCGTCGTCGAGACGGACGGCAAGATGTTGCCGCACAAAGACGCGGACGCCGAGTCGGCCGAGGCATCGGCCACCCTCACCCAGCCGCTCGCCGGCAGCGGCGACAAACCGGGGGCGACGACCAGTGCCGCCGCGTTGGCCCGCCAGGCTGCCAGCTTGCTCACGGGCGAAACCAGTGTGCCGGTTGATGCGAAAGCCGCGCAGCCGGATGCCGTCGTGACGGATGATGCCGCCCTGGCGGCTCAGCTGCAGGGAGCCGGGAAAGAGAGCGGTGGCAAGGAGAGCGGTGCCGGCGGCGCCAATGCCGACCAACCTGCCGATAACAATGGCAAAGAGACCAAGGGGAGCAAAAGCGAGCTCTCCGCCGCCGAGCGGGCGGCCTTGCTGAGCAAGGTACCCGCCGCCGCGTTAAGCGAACAGGGTGAGAATGACACCAGGATCCAGCTGGAAGGCGCCGACAAGGGGGCCAAACCTGTAGTGCCGCCCATGGCGGGCAAGGAAGAGCCGGTAAAAACCGCTCCGCTGCAGGCCACCCACCAGGCCGTGGCCACTCAACCTGGCGCCGCCAGAGCGTTTGAAGAGGGGGTGACTCGCACCGATGGCGGCTCGAGCAGCGCCGCTGCTGACAAGGCACCGACGCAGACCACCGCCGAGGGGGATGGGCAGTCCAAGCCGGTAGCCGCCAAGGCCGAGGGCCAGCCTGCTCCTGCCGCCAGCAGCGGCGCACCGGCGCCGGCCACCGCACCCGCCAGCGAACCCGTGCTGGTGGCACCGCAACAGGTGCTCGCCAGCAGTGAGCCACAGGGCCCGCAAGCGTCCCTGGCCAGCCTGTCAGCCGGGCTCAAGCAGATGGAAGCCACCGAGCGTAGCGACGCGCCCAGGGCCCGCAGCGAGGTGAAAGTCGACGTGAAGCAGAAGGTGGCAGAGCTGGCTCGTGGCGGTGCCCAGGAGA
Organism: Aeromonas sp. QDB34; assembly: GCF_027705405.1. Lineage (NCBI taxonomy): Bacteria > Pseudomonadati > Pseudomonadota > Gammaproteobacteria > Aeromonadales > Aeromonadaceae > Aeromonas > Aeromonas sp. QDB34. The sequence goes on from NZ_JAPDBT010000003.1 coordinate 16,218, forward strand.
GCAACGAGACGACCACCACCCCGGAGAGCAGCCGCAGCCAGCAGGTCCAGCAGAACAGCCAGCCCCAGGCGGTGGGTCATGACAACCGGCCGGCGGCCACCGAAGCGGCCGCGCGGCGCGAGCCCGCCAACCTGCCCCACCTCAAGCTGGCCGATCCGGAGGCGCCGGCCCAGTTGCATCAGAAGGTCAACCTGATGTTGGCGGACAAGCTGCAGCAGGCGGAGATCCAGCTCGATCCCCTCGGCCTTGGCAAGATGAAGATCCAGATCCAGATGGGGGCAGACAGCCAGGCCAACGTCCATTTCGTGGTGCAGCACGGCCAGACCCGGGAAATGCTGGAGCAGGCCATGCCCCGGCTGCGTGATATGCTGGCCGGACAGGGCATCCAGCTGGGCCAGACCCTGGTGCAACAACAGCCGCAGCAGCAGTCACAGGGCCAGTCGGCGTTTGCCGGTCAAGGCCAGCAAGGCCAAAAAGGCAGCGGATCTTTTGCCGAAACAGGCCAAACTGAGGCAGAGGTCACGGGCGCCGGCATGCGTTTGTCGACGGAATCGACAAACGACAGCGGAATTGATTTCTATGCTTGATGCCAGCCCGAGTAAGTTTATGATATCGAACAAGTTTGAGACTAGGGTGGACAAGGGATGGCAGACGATAACGAACTGACGCTGAAAGATCCGGCGGCAGGCAAGAAAAAGAAGCTGATCATGATTATCGCCCTGGCCGTGATTGTGCTGGGTGGCGGCGGGGCCGGCGCCTGGTTCATGCTGTCCGGCGGTGACAAACCGGCGGCCGAGGCCGCGGGAGAAGGCAAGGATGCCAAGCCCAAAGAGGCGGCGCCTCAGCCTTCGCTCTACGTGGGCATGCCGCGCCCCTTCGTGTTCAACGTCTCCGGTGGTCAGCGTGACCGGCTGGTGCAGATCAAGATCCAGCTGATGGTGCGCGGCACCGCTGACGAGACACTGGCCAAGCAGAATATCCCCCTCATCGAAGGCACCCTGCTGCGGGTCTTCAGTGCGGCCACCAGCGAGCAGCTGATGACCTTCGAGGGCAAGGAGAAGCTGCGCAAGGATTCACTGGAAGAGTGCCGTCGGGTGCTCAATGACCTGGTCTCTTCCCCCGTTATCGAACAAGTGCTGTTTACCGGCTTTGTCATGCAATAAGGGTGAAGCGTGAGCGATCTGTTAAGTCAGGACGAAATTGATGCCCTCTTGCATGGGGTCGATGATGTCGAAGAGGAAGAGATAGGCGCAGCGGGGGATCCCGGCGTCGCCCAGTTCGACTTCTCCTCCCAGGACCGCATCGTCCGTGGTCGCATGCCGACCCTGGAGCTGGTGAACGAGCGTTTCGCCCGCCACATGCGGATCAGCCTGTTCAACATGATGCGCCGCACCGCCGAGGTCTCCATCAACGGCGTGCAGATGCTCAAGTTCGGCGAGTACGTGCACACCCTGTTCGTGCCGACCAGCCTCAACATGGTGCGTTTCCGTCCGCTCAAGGGGACGGCGCTCATCACCATGGAGGCGCGGCTGGTCTTCATCTTGGTGGAGAACTTTTTCGGTGGCGACGGCCGCTACCACGCCAAGATCGAGGGACGCGAGTTCACCCCCACCGAGCGGCGCATTATCCAGATGCTGCTCAAGCTGGTGTTCGAGGACTACAAGGACGCCTGGGCGCCGGTGATGGACGTGGGCTTCGAGTACCTCGACTCCGAGGTGAACCCGGCCATGGCCAACATCGTCAGCCCCACCGAGGTGATCGTGGTCAGCTCGTTCCATATCGAGCTGGATGGCGGTGGCGGCGACTTCCACGTGGCCATGCCCTACTCGATGCTGGAGCCTATCCGCGAGCTGCTGGACGCTGGCGTGCAGAGCGACAAGGGTGACACCGACGTGCGCTGGAGCAAGGCGCTGCGCGACGAGATCATGGACGTCAAGGTGGAGCTGCGGGCCAAGTTGCTGGAGACCGAGCTCACCCTGCGCGAGCTGATGGAGCTGCAGCCCGGCGACATCATCCCGGTGGAGATGCCGGAGAACCTGCTGGTATTCGTGGAGGACTTGCCCACCTTCCATGCCAAGATGGGGCGGACCAAGGACAATGTGGCGCTCAAGATCACCGACAAACTCAAGCGCCCGGAAGGGGTCAAGACCGAGATGCATCTGGTGACCCGGGGCGGTGTACGCATCGATGGCGAGGCCGAGCTGGAAGAGCTCGAGCGCAGCATCGAAGATCAACAACGATAAACGGCGATCTGCGCTGGCAGGCCGTCAAGAAAGCAGCATAAGGAATTCAAGATGAGCGAAACTGATGAAGAGGATCTGATGGCGGACGCCTGGGCTGCCGCGCTGGAAGAGCAGGTGACTGCCGAAGCCAAGCCCGCTCCCCTCGAAGAGCTCAAGGATGATGCCCCCATCAGTGCCGAGGAGCGGCGCAAGCTGGATACCATTCTGGATATTCCGGTGACCATCGCCATGGAGGTGGGCCGCAGCCAGATCAGCATCCGCAATCTGCTGCAGCTCAATCAGGGCTCGGTGGTGGAGCTGGATCGGGTGGCGGGCGAGCCGCTGGACGTACTGGTCAACGGCACTTTGATCGCCCACGGCGAGGTGGTGGTGGTGAACGACAAGTTCGGCATCCGGCTGACTGACGTCATCAGTCAAATCGAAAGGATCAAGAAACTCAAATGATCCGTCTCTTCCCGCTGTGGCTGCTTTCCCTCCCCGCACTGGCCGAACCCGGTGCGGGCGCCAATCCGCCCAGCCTTACCTCCTGGCTGCTCTCCAGCCTGATGGTCATCGGCCTCATCCTGGTGCTCGGTTTTTTGCTCAAGAAGAGCAAGATTGCCACCGCCATGGGGGGCGGCCAGATGCGGGTCATCGCCAGCCTGCCGGTGGGCTACAAGGAGAAGCTGCTGGTGGTCAAGGTGGGCGAACAGCAGCTGCTGCTCGGGGTGACGCCGCAGCAGGTCAACTTTCTCTATCGCCTGGAAGAGCCGCTGGACGAGAGCCAGCCCCAGGCGTTTTCCCAGCAGCTTGGCAAATTGATGGGCAAGCATGAAAAAAGCTAACGGCTCACGGCCGCACGGTGGGCTGCTGGTCGGCCTGTTATCCCTCCTGATCCTCTGCTCGCCGCTGGCGCTGGCCCAGGACGGCATGTCGGCAGTCACCATCAAGACCATGGCGGACGGCAGCCAGGAATACAGCTTGACCCTGCAGGTGCTGGCGCTGATGACGGCGCTCTCCTTCCTGCCGGCCATGGTCATCATGATGACCTCGTTTACCCGCATCATCATAGTGCTCGGTATCCTGCGCCAGGCCATCGGCCTGCAGCAGAGCCCCTCCAACCAGGTGTTGATCGGCATCGCCCTGTTCATGTCGTTCTTCATCATGTCGCCGGTGCTGGATCGTATCAACAACGAGGCACTGCAGCCCTATCTGGCCGAGACCATCCAGGCCAAGGAGGCGCTTGAGAAGGCCGAACTGCCCATCCACCAGTTCATGCTGGCCCAGACCCGGATCAAGGATCTCAACACCTTCATGGAGATAGCGAACGTGCAGGTGGACAAGCCCGCCGACGTGCCGCTGCGGGTGCTGATCCCGGCGTTTGTCACCAGCGAGCTCAAGACCGCGTTCCAGATAGGCTTCATGCTGTTTCTGCCGTTCCTGGTGATAGACCTGGTGGTGGCCAGTATCCTGATGGCGATGGGGATGATGATGTTGTCGCCGATGCTGGTCTCCCTGCCATTCAAGCTGATGTTGTTCGTCATGGTGGATGGCTGGAACCTGATCCTGGGATCCCTGGCCAACAGCTTCGGGCTGGGCGCCGGTGGTTAAGGGTGAGCAACGCAAGGAGCGAACGGCATGAGTCCTGAAACCTTTATCGACGTGTTTCGCGAGGCGCTCTGGCTGGTCACCATCATGGTGTGTGCCGTGATCTTGCCGAGCCTCTGCGTTGGCTTGCTGGTGGCCATCTTCCAGGCGGCCACCTCCATCAACGAACAGACCTTGAGCTTTTTGCCCCGTCTCATCGTCACCCTGTTTGCACTGGGGGCGGGGGCGCACTGGGGCTTGCAGAGTCTGATGGACTTCTTCCTGCTGATGGTGAGCCAAATTCCGGAGGTGGTGGGATGAGGGGCCCGCTCGAGCAGAGCGGCCTTCTGCGCCCGTTGCCGGCCTCGATGGCCCGCAAGGTGCCGGGATGACCTATACAACCGCTCTCATCATGGAGTGGTTGTCTTCCATCGTCTGGCCGTTGGCGCGGGTGAGCGGGCTGCTGATGGTGATGGCGGTGTTTGGCAGCCGCCTGACGCCGGCTCGCGTGCGCATCAGCCTGGCGCTGGCGCTGACCCTGATGATTGCCCCTTTGCTCCCCCCCATGCCCAAGATCGAGCTGTTCTCGGTCGGCAGTTTTCTGGTACTGGGCCAGCAGTTGCTCATCGGGGTCGCGCTCGGCCTCATGACCCAGTTCCTGATGGAGAGCTTCGTGATGGCCGGCCAGATCATCGCCATGCAGACCAGCTTGGGTTTCGCCACTCTGGTGGATCCCATGAACGGCCAGTCGGCGCCGGTGGTGGGCCAGTTCTACCTGATGCTGGCGACCCTGGTGTTTCTGGCGGTGGATGGTCACCTCATCATGCTGCGCATGGTGGTGCTGAGCTTTGATACCCTGCCGGTGTCAGACAGCGGCCTCAGCCTGCCCTCCATTCGGGATCTGATCGGTTTTCTCGGGGTCATGTATCAGGCCTCGCTGGTGATGGCACTCTCCGCCATCGTCGCCCTGCTGCTCATCAACTTTGCCTTTGGCGTCATGACCCGTGCCGCTCCCCAGCTCAACATCTTCAGCATCGGCTTTGCGGTCAGCATGATGTCGGGCCTGCTGATCCTCTGGCTCACCATCGGTGGCTTCCTCGGCCATTTCGACAGCATGTGGGAGCGGGTGCAGGAGACCAGCTGCACCCTCATCGGCACCCAGTGCCAGGGGGGCCAGTAAGATGCCGGCGGCAGGCTGGGGGCTCCATTGCGCGGGGCGGACCGTCTGGGTTTGCCCTGTTGGCTTCGTGCTACTGAACAACGGCGCTCCGGCGGGTTTGATGCCTGATTGCCTCGACCTGTGCGGGGGTCAGCATGGCTGATACCGATCAGGAACGTACCGAACAACCCACGGGCAAACGACTGCAACAAGCCCGGGAAAAAGGGCAGATTGCACGATCCAAGGAGCTGGGTACCGCCAGCGTCCTGCTGGCGGCCGTGTTTGGCCTGCTGATGGTCAAGGAGAGCCTGGCCGGCGCCATGGTCAAGGTGCTCACCATGGGCTTCACCCTGGATCGGGAGCAGGCGTTCGATCCCAATGCCATGATGACCATGTTGCCGGCCCTGCTGCGCGAGTTGCTGCACCCCCTCGGTCTGCTGTTCATGCTGGTGGCCATCGCCGCCTTCGTCGGCAACACCTTGATGGGGGGCATGAACTTCTCCTCCGAGGCCATGCTGCCCAAATGGAGCAAGCTGAGCCCGCTCAACGGCATCAAACGGATGTTCGGGGTGCAATCCCTGGTCGAGCTGGTCAAGTCCATCGCCAAGGTGGTGTTCATCTCCCTGTTCGCCTGGTGGATGCTCTCCAGCCAGTTCAACCACCTGCTCAATCTCTCCCTCGAGGGCTACCCGGGTGGCATCATAGACGCGCTGGATCTGCTGCTGTGGATGCTGATCATCCTCTGCTGCGCCCTCATTCCCATCGTGGCCATCGACGTGCCGTTCCAGCAGTGGAACCACATGCGCCAGCTCAAGATGACCAAGCAGGAGGTCAAGGACGAATTCAAGGACAGCGAAGGCAAACCCGAGGTGAAGGGGCGGATCCGCCGTCTGCAGATGGAGATGGCGATGCGCCGCATGATGGGGGATGTGCCCAAGGCGGACGTGGTGATCACCAACCCGACGCACTACTCGGTGGCGCTCAAGTACGATACTGCCAAGCCGGGCAGCGCGCCCAAGGTCGTGGCCAAGGGCACCGATGAAATCGCGATGAAGATCAGAGAGATAGCCAGGGAGTACGAGATCCCGGTGATGCCGTCTCCGGCGTTGACCCGCGCCATCTACCACGCCACCGAGATTGGTCACGAGATCCCGGAAGGGCTGTTTGCCGCCGTGGCCCAGGTGCTGGCCTATGTCTATCAGCTCAAGAAGTTCCGTCGTGGCCGTGGTCGCCGTCCCAATCCGCTGGCCAAGGATCTGCCCATTCCAACCGAATTCCGCAAATGACAAACTTCTGACACAGTCAAAATAAAATCATTGTATTTCAATATCTTGTATTTTTGGCTTGATGTTTGCTTTAATCTGGCATCAGCGGTTTGAGATTGAGAAAAACGATGAAACTCCAGGCATCATTGGGCCGAATCAAAGAGTACAAGTGGCTGTTGACCAAGGGCCTGGGGACGCCGCTGCTGGTGCTGGCCTCTCTTGGCATGGTGGTGCTGCCCATTCCGCCGCTGATGCTGGATATTCTGTTTTCTTTCAACATCGCGCTCTCCATCGTGGTGCTGCTGGTAGCCGTCTACACCCGCCGTCCGCTCGAATTTGCCGCCTTCCCGACCGTGCTGCTGATAGCGACCCTGCTGCGGCTGGCGCTCAACGTCGCCTCTACCCGGGTGGTGCTGCTGGAAGGCCACAACGGCAGTGCGGCGGCTGGCCACGTGATCGAAGCCTTCGGCAACGTGGTGATCGGCGGCAACTACACGGTCGGCATCATCGTCTTCATGATCCTGATGATCATCAACTTCGTGGTGGTCACCAAGGGTGCGGGCCGGATCTCAGAAGTTAGCGCCCGCTTCACCCTGGATGCCATGCCCGGCAAACAGATGGCCATCGATGCGGACTTGAACGCCGGCCTCATCAATCAGGAAGAGGCCAAGAAGCGCCGCCAGGACGTGACCCAGGAAGCCGATTTCTACGGCTCCATGGACGGTGCCTCGAAATTCGTGAAAGGGGATGCGGTGGCGGGGATCATGATCCTGTTCATCAACATCCTGGGTGGCTTCATCATCGGCATGGTGCAGCACCAGCTCACCTTTGGCGAAGCGGCCCAGATCTATACCCTGCTCGCCATCGGTGACGGTCTGGTGGCCCAGATCCCGTCGCTGCTGCTCTCCATCGCCGCCGCCATCATAGTGACCCGCCAGAACACGGATCAGGACATGGGCACCGCGGTGCTGGGCCAGTTGTTTGACAATCCCAAAGCCCTGATCATCTCGGCCGGTATCCTGCTGATGATGGGCAGCGTGCCCGGCATGCCCCATCTGGCGTTCCTCAGTCTGGGGGCCATTGCCGCCGCCGGTGCCTGGTGGCTGCTGCGCCGCGAGAAACAGTTGGCGGCCAAGGCTGCCAAGGGCGAGCTGATGCCGGCGAGCACGGAGCAGACCCACGAGCAGAAAGACTTGAGCTGGGACGATGTTATGCCGGTGGACATCATCGGGCTGGAGGTGGGCTATCAACTCATCCCGCTGGTGGATCGCAACCAGGGCGGCGAGCTGCTCAACCGGATCAAGGGGGTGCGCAAGAAGCTCTCCCAGGAGCTGGGTTTTCTGGTGCCTGCGGTGCATATCCGCGACAACCTGGATCTCGCCCCGAACCAATATCGCATCACCTTGATGGGAGTCAGTACCGGCGAGGCCAATGTTTACCATGATAAGGAAATGGCCATCAATCCGGGCCAGGTATTCGGCCAGATCCAGGGGGTTGCGACCCGGGATCCCGCTTTCGGACTGGAGGCGGTGTGGGTTGCCAAGGAGCAGGTCTCCCAGGCGCAGACCCTTGGCTACACAGTGGTGGATACCGCGACCGTGGTGGCCACTCACCTTAGCCAGATCCTCTCCAACCATGCCGCCCTGCTGCTGGGCCATGACGAAGTACAACAGTTGCTCGACATGATTGGGAAGCACCAGAACAAGCTGGTGGAAGGGCTGGTTCCTGAGGTCATCAGCATGGGTAACCTGGTGAAGGTATTGCAGAATTTGCTCAATGAAGGCGTGCCAATCCGCGATATGCGCACTATCCTGCAGACCCTGGTGGAATATGCCCCGCGCAGCCAGGATCCGGAGGTGCTGACGGCGGCCTGCCGTATCGCCCTGCGCCGGCTGATCGTGCAGGAGATTGCCGGCCCGGATCCCGAACTGCCGGTGATCACCTTGGCACCGGAATTGGAACGTATATTGCATCAATCCCTGCAGGCTGGGGGTGGTGATGGCGCCGGCATCGAGCCGGGTCTGGCGGAGCGGATGCAACGCTCGCTGGTGGAAGCCACTCAACGACAAGAACTGGAAGGCCAACCGGCCGTGCTTCTGACATCAGGGATACTGCGCAATACCCTGGCGAAATTTGTCAAGAATGCCATTCCTGGATTGCGCGTTCTGTCTTATCAGGAAGTGCCTGATGACAAGCAAATCCGCATCGTCAGTGCGGTAGGACAGAACTAGTTAGCGGAGATGACGGGTGAAGATTAAGCGGTTTTTTGCCAAGGACATGCGAACGGCTCTGGCCGAGGTCAAGGAGACTCTCGGGCCCGATGCCGTCATTATGTCCAACAAGAAGGTCACCGGTGGGGTGGAGATAGTCGCCGCTGTCGATTATCAATCCCAGGTTCCGGGACCCAAAGATGCGCCGGTTCGCCGTCAGTTGAACGATGAGAGCGTCAATATCTCGTCTGCCGGACGGCAGATGACCCGCCCTGCACCGAGTCCGGCCCAGGAGCAGAACGAGCATTATGCCGACACCTTGGCCGCCCTGCTGGCACGCCAGCAGAAGCTGAACCCGGCCCAGAACGGTCAGGGGGGCCAGAGCGGCGCCCCGTCGGCTGCTGCCAGCGGCGCGCCCCGCACTCTGGCCGAACAGGGACAATGGGGAGCAGCTCCCGAGCCCGCCAAACCGAAGGCGAGAGCCACCGCGCCCGGCCGTGCTCCCCAATCCCCCCAGCGGGATCAGGAGATGGAGGGGATGCGCAAGGAGATGGCCAGCATCCGCAAGCTGCTGGAGCACCAGATCTCCGGACTGATGTGGCAGGAGGTTGAGCGTCGCGAGCCGATGCGTGCCCTGCTCATCAAGGAGCTCAAGAAGATAGGGTTTGACGATGCCTTTGCCGATCAGCTGGCCGGCCTTATCCCCGAGGATATGTCCATTCATCAGGCCATGGCCCAGTTGGCCGAGGTGTTGACGGCCCAGCTCAAGATCAGCGAAGACGAAATTCTGCGGCAGGGCGGGGCTGTTGCCCTGCTCGGACCGACCGGGGTGGGCAAGACCACCACCATCGCCAAGCTGGCTGCGCGGTTTGCCATGAAGTATGGCGCCGAGCAGGTGGCGCTCATCACCACCGACAACTACCGGATCGGTGCCCATGAACAGCTGCAGACCTATGGTCGCATCATGGGCTGCCCGGTGCGGCAGGTGCGGGATGCCGAGGAGCTGGCCAATGCGCTCTATCAGTTCCGTCACCGCCGGCTGGTGCTCATCGATACCGCCGGGGTGGGGCAGCGGGATATCCGGCTGACCGAGCAGCTCGATACCCTGGTCAAGAATGCCAAGGTACGCATCCGCAGCTACCTGGTGATGTCGGCCACTTCCCAGCGTCGGGTGATGCAAGAAGCGGTGGACCATTTCCGGCGTATTCCATTGAGCGGCTGCATACTTACCAAATTGGATGAGAGTCTGAATCTGGGCGAAGTGATTAACGTGTGTATCCAGAATGCGCTGCCCATCAGCTATATCACTGATGGACAAAGGGTTCCGGAAGATATTCAGGTCGCCAATGCGGCACAGCTCGTCGGAGCTGCCATGGGCTCGCTGGAGCGGGAAACAGAAGAACCCTATTTCTGGGGCACAGGCTTTGGCGAGGCCGAAGATTCGGAGTTTTATGAGTAACATGTATATGGATCAGGCGAGTGGTCTGCGCAAAATGCGTCAAAACAATCGAGTAAAAGTGATCGCCGTGTCTGGTGGCAAGGGGGGCGTCGGCAAGACCAACGTGACCCTGAACGTGGCGGGAGCCATGGCCGCCCAGGGCAAACGGGTGATGGTACTGGACGCCGACCTTGGCCTGGCCAACGTGGACGTCATGCTGGGGCTGCGGGTGCACCGCAACCTGTCCCACGTGCTGGCCGGCGAATGCACCATCGACGACATCATCGTCGAGGGTCCTTACGGCATGATGATCGTGCCGGCCACCTCGGGCACCCAGTCCATGGTCGAACTCTCGCCGGTGCAACACGCCGAGCTTATCCGCGCTTTCAGCGAGATGAAGACCCAGGTCGACATCCTGCTGGTGGATACGGCGGCTGGCATCTCCGACATGGTGCTGAGCTTCACCCGTGCGGCTCAGGACATCATGGTAGTGGTGTGCGATGAACCGACCTCCATCACGGATGCCTACGCCCTCATCAAGATCCTTTCCAAGGAGCACGGCGTCTTCCGCTTCAAAGTGGTGGCCAACATGGTTCGCTCCTTGCGTGAAGGGCAGGAGCTCTATGCCAAGCTGACCCGGGTCACCGACCGTTTCCTGGATACCTCGCTGGAGCTGGTTGCCTGCGTCCCCTACGACACCAATCTGCGAGCCGCCGTGCGCAAGCAGAAGCTGATTGTCGAAGCCTTCCCCAAGTCCCCGGCCGCGCTGGCGTTCAGAGCGCTGGCGAACAAGGCGGCAAGCTGGCCCATTCCTAACCAACCCGGCGGTCATCTCGAATTTTTCCTGGAAAATTTGCTGCAAAAGCCGGTCATAGCACAGGAAGGTTCCCGTGAATAAAGCCCAAGCGTACTTGCGTCATCAGGATTCCTATGTGCTGGTCGAGCGTCATGCTCCGCTGGTGAAACGGATCGCCCAGCATTTGTTGGCTCGCCTGCCAAGCAGTGTCTTGCTGGATGACCTGATCCAGGCAGGTATGATTGGATTGCTCGAAGCCTCCCGCAATTTTGACGGCAGCAAGGGGGCGAGCTTTGAAACCTACGCCGGGATCCGCATCCGTGGTTCCATGCTCGACGAGATCCGGCGGGGTGACTGGGTGCCGCGTTCGGTCCACCGCAACAGCCGCACCATCGCCGAAGCCATCGAAAATGTTGAACAAGCCCATGGCCGTGATGCTCGCGATAGCGAGGTAGCCGCCCAGATGGGGGTCAGCCTTGGTGAGTATCACACCATGCTGCAGGATGTCTCCTGCGGCAAGATCATCGGCATCGAAGATCTTGGCGTCAGCGAGGATGTCATCGGCCATCCCGATGACGAGCCGGGCAGCAACGGGTTTGATGAACTGGCCGCCGAACGTTTTCAAGGGGCGCTGGCCGAACACATCGGCCGCCTGCCGGAGCGGGAAGCGCTGGTGCTCTCCCTTTACTACGATGAAGAACTGAACTTGCGTGAAATAGGCGAGGTATTGAACGTCAGCGAGTCTCGCGTGAGCCAGATACACAGTCAGGCGATGCACAGATTACGCGCGCGTTTAAGAGATTGGCATGTATAAGTGTTTGTACTGGCTACACTGAAACAAAACTCTAAGGCATAATCCGCAAAACAAAACCTGCGATCTGCATCATGTAAGTGAGCCGCTCTGGCGGCTATTTAGGAGGGAATTTTGGACAAGAACATGAAAATCCTCATTGTTGACGATTTTTCAACGATGCGCCGGATTATCAAGAACTTGCTGCGTGACTTGGGATTCAACAATACCCACGAAGCAGACGATGGCAACACGGCCTTGCCAATGTTGAAAAATGGTGATTTTCAATTTGTCGTGACCGACTGGAACATGCCGGGCATGCAAGGCATCGACCTGCTCAAGGCTATTCGTGTCGATGACAAACTCAAACACCTGCCGGTGCTGATGGTGACTGCCGAAGCGAAACGCGAGCAGATCATTGAAGCTGCCCAAGCCGGCGTCAATGGCTATATCGTCAAGCCTTTCACTGCTGCAACGCTCAAAGAGAAACTCGACAAAATCTTTGAACGAATCGGCTAAGGAGCAGCAGGGATGAAGGCCAAAACGAGTGCAATGATTTCGCTCGATCAGGCAAGGATGCTTGTTGCCCATCTTGAGCAAGGTGAATTTGAACAGGCCGACACTCTCATCGCCGATGCGTGTGCTCCCAATGCGGCGGCCCTGTTTGACAAAGTGGGTCAGTTGACCCGACAACTGCATGATTCCCTACAAGATTTTCGGCTAGATCCCCGGATCCCCGATCTGGCCACCCATGAAATCCCCGATGCGCGGGAGCGACTCAGTTATGTCATCGACATGACGGACAAGGCTGCCAATCGCACCATGGATGCCGTGGAAGCCAGTCTACCGATTGCTGATCGACTAAATGACAATATTCAGCTTGTTCTGCCCAACTGGAATGCCCTGATGAGCAGAGAGATGAGTGTTGGGCAGTTCAAGTCTTTGTGTCACCAACTGGATGATTTCATTAAGGCTTCTGAATCTGATGCCGATAAATTACGGCAACTGCTGACAGAAATCCTGATGGCGCAAGATTTTCAGGATTTGACCGGCCAGATGATCCGCAAGGTCATCAAGTTGGTTCAGGAAGTTGAAACTAAATTAATAGAAATGCTGACTATGTTTGGTGAGGCATCTGCTGAGCACTCTTCTCGCAGCCTTCCTGTAAGCGGGATTGAAGCTGAAGGCCCCATCATGAACCCTGAGACTCGTTCCGATGTGGTCAATGGTCAGGATGATGTGGACGATCTGCTGTCTAGCCTGGGATTTTAATGGAGTGACGCATGGCCTTCGAAGTTGATGAAGACATACTGCAAGACTTTTTGGTCGAAGCATCCGAAATATTGGAACAGTTGTCTGAACAACTGGTCGACTTGGAAAAGCGACCCGATGACAAGAATCTGTTGAATGCCATATTTCGCGGCTTCCATACCGTCAAAGGCGGTGCCGGCTTTCTCTCGCTGACCGAGTTGGTGGATGTTTGTCACGGTGCCGAGAACGTGTTCGATATCTTGCGCAATGGCAAGCGGACCGTTACCGCCGAGTTGATGGATGTCATTTTGCAGGCGCTGGATGCCATCAATGTGATGTTTGCCCAGGTGCAGAATCGCGAACCACCAAGCCCGGCTTCCGCTGAAATCCTGCACGACCTGCATGAGCTCTGCAAGCCTGAAGGGGAAGAGCAGCTGTTGACCGCCTCTGCGGGTGGCAATGCTGCATCCGAAGAGATGGCTCCTGCCGTTGAAGAGGTGGTCGAGGTAGCCGCAGCCACTCCGGAACCTGTCGCCGATCCCGGCCCCGCATCTTCCGTCGTCAGTGGTGGGGGATCCATCGACGAGATCTCCGCCGATGAATTCGAACGCCTGCTCGATGAACTGCATGGGGTGGGAGGCGCACCAACTGCTGCCGCTAGCCCTGTGGTGGCAAGCTCCGGAGATATTACCGACGATGAGTTCGAGGCCCTGCTCGATCAGTTGCATGGTCAGGGCCAACATGGCGGAGCACCTGAAAGCAATCCATTGAAATCAGTACAAAAAGAAGTTGATGAACTGATCGATGACGATGAATTCGAGCGACTGCTGGATGAACTGCACGGTCGTGGCCAAGGGCCGCAAACCAGTATTACGCCGCCGCCAGCCGCGCCTGTACAGGCCGCGGTAGCACCCGCTGCCGCCACGTCAGCTACGGCAGCCAAGCCAGCCCCGGCACCGGCCGCCGCCAAACCGGCTGCTGCACCGGCAAAACCGGCACCAGCCCCTGCGCCAGCCAAGCAACCGGCCCCTGCGCCTGCTGACAACGCAGTGCAAAGCGATACCACCGTTCGGGTGGATACCAAGACGCTGGACGTCATCATGAACATGGTGGGTGAGCTGGTATTGGTGCGCAACCGTCTGGTCAGCCTTGGTATTGCCAGCAACGATGAAGACATGTCAAAAGCGGTTGCCAACCTGGATGTGGTGACGGCAGATCTGCAGGGGGCGGTGATGAAAACCCGCATGCAGCCTATCAAGAAAGTGTTTGGTCGCTTCCCGCGCGTTGTTCGTGATTTGGCACGAACCCTCAAGAAAGAAATTGAGCTGGTGATGGTGGGGGAAGAGACGGATCTGGACAAGAACCTGGTTGAAGCGCTGGCTGACCCGCTGGTTCACCTGGTGCGCAACTCCTGTGACCATGGGGTTGAAATGCCGGATGTCCGTGAGAAAGCAGGCAAACCACGGCAGGGCACCATTACCCTGAGCGCTTCCCAGCAGGGCGATCATATCTTGCTGTGCATCGAAGATGATGGTGCTGGTATGGATCCCGAGAAGCTCAAGTCCATCGCCATCAGCCGTGGTGTACTGGATGCCGATACGGCGGCTCGAATGAGCGACAACGATGCCTACAACCTGATCTTCGCCCCCGGTTTTTCTACCAAGTCCGAGATCTCGGATATCTCCGGCCGTGGTGTCGGGATGGATGTGGTGAAGACCAGTATCGTCAGCCTCAATGGCTCGGTGCATATCGATTCGACCTGGGGCAAGGGCACCCGTCTTGAAATCAAGGTGCCGCTGACCCTTGCCATTCTGCCGACCCTGATGGTGGAAGTGGGCGAGCAGACCTTCGCGTTGCCGCTGGGCTGCGTGAACGAAATTTTCCACCTGGATCTCAAGAAGGCCAACATGGTGGATGGCCAGCTCACCATCATAGTGCGCGAAAAAGCCATCCCGCTCTTCTATCTGTACAACTGGCTGGTCAGGGGTAAGCACAAGAAGTCACGGCAGGATACGGGTCATGTGGTGATCGTGCAAATTGGCACGCAGCAGATCGGTTTTGTCGTGGATAACCTGATTGGCCAGGAAGAAGTGGTGATCAAGCCGCTGGACAGCTTGTTGCAAGGTACTCCAGGCATGGCGGGAGCAACCATCACCAGTGATGGCGGTATTGCACTCATTCTCGATGTGCCGAGTCTGCTCAAGGCGTATGCCCGTAGACATTGATAGCCCAGGCCCAAGGAGTTAGAAAAATAACAATGGCAGTCAAGGTATTAGTTGTCGACGATTCGAGCTTCTTCCGTCGTCGGGTCAGCGAGATCATCACTCAGGATCCCATGCTGACGGTGATCGATACGGCTCAAAATGGACGTGAGGCCGTGGACAAGGCGATCCAGCTGCGCCCGGATGTGATCACCATGGACATCGAGATGCCCGTGATGGATGGCATCAGCGCCGTACGCGAGATCATGGCCAAGTGTCCGACTCCGATCCTGATGTTCTCCTCTTTGACCCATGAAGGAGCCAAGGCGACGCTGGATGCGCTGGATGCCGGGGCGCTCGATTTCCTGCCCAAGAAATTTGAAGATATCGCCCGTGACAAGGATGAAGCCGTTCGCCTGTTACAGCAGCGAGTCAAGGAGATTTCTCGCAAGCGTTTCCTGATGGCGGCACCTGCTCGTCCCAAAGCGCCTGAACCTGCCGCCCGTTCCCCGCTGGGTAGCTCAATCGCCCGGCCGGCAGAACGTCAGGCCGAGCCGCCGCGCGCCATGCCAGCAGCTGCCTTCAAACGCAGTGGCAAGAGTTATCAGCTGGTGGCCATCGGTACCTCGACGGGTGGCCCGGTTGCGCTGCAGAACGTGTTGACCAAATTACCCGGTGATTTCCCTCATCCCATCTTGTTGATCCAGCATATGCCGGCAACCTTTACCGCCGCGTTTGCCGCTCGCCTCAACGGTTTGTGCCAGATCGGGGTCAAGGAAGCGGAAGATGGCGATGTGCTCAAACCTGGCCATGCCTACCTGGCTCCGGGCGGCAAGCAGATGCTGCTGGAGGGGCGTGGTGCGGGTGCCCGTATCCGGATTGTCGATGGCAATGACAAGGTGAATTACAAACCTTGTGTGGACATCACCTTTGCGTCAGCTGCCAAAACCTATGCTGACAAGGTGCTTGCCATCGTGTTGACCGGGATGGGGGCGGATGGTCGGGATGGTGCGCGTCTGCTCAAGGAGCAGGGCTCTACCATCTGGGCACAGGACGAAGCCTCCTGCGTGGTATATGGCATGCCGCAAGCGGTTGCCAAAGCCGGCATCGCCACGGAATCACTGCCGCTGGATAGGGTTGCACAACGAATCCTGGTTGAGCTGGGCCGCTAACGATGGGCATGTTCGGCCTGATCCTGGCACTGGGAGCCATCGCCATTGCCCAGTTATGGCATGGCGGCAACCTGCTCACCCTGCTTGACGGGCCTGCTTTCGTCATCGTGGTGGGGGGGACCTGGGGGGCTGTCATTTTGCAGACGCCACGCAAGTTTCTACTGGAAGCGATAAGACAGACCCGTTGGATGCTGTTACCTCCTGCCTGGGATCTGGTCGCACAAGCTGAACGACTGCAAGCTTGGGCTGTGTTTGCACGTCAGCAAGGGTTGCTGGCGCTGGAGAACCAGGCTGATCAGGAGAGCGACGAATTTACCCGGCAGGGACTCACCATGATCGTTGACGGGGTGTCGATAGATGATATTCGCATGCTGCTGGAAGCAGATATCGATATCGAGCAGGAGCGAAACGAACACTCCGCCAGGGTCTTTGAAGCCATGGGGGGTTACAGTCCGACCATAGGTATCATCGGTGCTGTGATTGGACTTATCCAGGCCATGTTTCATCTGGAAGAACCCGCCTCGCTGGGTGCCGGTATCGCCGTTGCGTTTGTCGCCACTATTTACGGGGTTGGCTTTGCCAACCTGCTATATCTGCCGATTGCCAACCGGTTGCGGGCTTTTCACTATCATTACGCCCTGTTTCAGGAGATGACGCTGGAAGGCTTGATGGCAATCGCCCATGGCGAAAATGGTCCTCAGGTTGAACGGCGGTTGAAGGCTTATCTGAAGGGAGAATAGCCATGCGCAAGCGCTACCGTTTGCATCTGCAAGGTCGGGAACATCTCGATCGCTGGCTGGTTTCCTACGCCGATTACATGACGCTGATCTTTGCCCTGTTCGTGGTGCTCTATTCGGTGGCGCTGGTCAACAAGGACAAGTATCGCGCGGTCATCGATGGCATGACCCAGGCATTCAACGTCATGCAGCCACGCAGCGACGGTTTGCTGGAAGGGCAGGGAAAGTCGTTGTTGAACAACGAGGTATCTGCAGCATCCTCTGTTCTGGAGAGCGCCACAGCCCGCTCACCCTCTTTGGCTCCCATCTCAGGTGTTCCCATCGTGCAAGATGGTATGACTCTTGCGAAGATCGATACGCAATTGCAGGAGAGCATGGGTTCTCTGGTCGATGCCGGGGTAGTCAAGTTGACGCTCAATGACAACTGGTTGACCGTCGAGCTGAGCTCAGGTCTGTTGTTCGGCAGCGGCAGCGCCTTCATGAGTACCAATGCCGATCCCGTGCTAAATACTCTTTCAAGTATTCTGAAGCAGGTCGATAACTATGTAAGAGTGCGCGGTTATACCGATAACCAGCAGATAAATAATGAAATTTTTCGTTCCAACTGGACGTTGTCTGCGGCAAGGGCGGAAGCCGTGCTCACCGCGCTCATCGCCAAAGGGATAGCGCCGCAGCGATTGGCCTATGAAGCTTACGGGGAGTTTTCTCCCTTCACGGATAACAGTACCGAGCAGGGGCGCTTACAGAATCGTAAGGTGGTGGTCGCTATTTCCAAGTTCGCCTGGGTACCACCCGTACCGGTATCAACTCCCCCGGTGCAGCCTGTAACGGAGACACCAGTGCCGGCAGTGCAACAGGCGGTCGAGGCAGGAGAGGTCAAGGTGATCACGCTGCCAGGTGGTGGCATACGCATAACAACGAGGCAGGATTGATACAGTGATTGTTTGGACGGTTGCCAACCAAAAGGGTGGGGTCGGTAAAACCACCACAGTGGCCTCGCTGGCCGGTATTCTGGCCCAGCGCGGCCAGCGGGTGCTGTTGATTGACACCGACCCTCATGCCTCCCTGACCTCTTATCTTGATTTTGATTCCGACCGGCTGGATGGCACTCTTTATGAGCTGTTTCAGGCGGTCAAACCAACGGCAGAGCTCGTCAATAAACTGACGCTGCGCACCAAGTTTGACAACATTCATCTATTGCCCGCGTCAATCACCCTGGCGACCCTTGATCGAGTGATGGGCAATCGGGAAGGGATGGGGCTGGTACTCAAGCGGGCGTTGCTGCGCATTCAGGATCAGTACGATTACGTGCTGATCGACTGCCCGCCCGTCTTGGGGGTCATGATGGTCAATGCGCTGGCGGCGTGTGACCGGATCCTGGTGCCGGTGCAGACCGAATTTCTGGCGCTCAAAGGGCTGGAGCGGATGATGAAGACGTTTGAAATCATGCAGCGCTCCAAGCGGGAGAAGTTCCGTTATACCGTCATTCCTACCATGTTTGACAAGCGAACCCGTGCCTCGTTGATGACTCTGCAGTCCATCAAGGAGCAGCACGGCAATGCGGTATGGAATGCCGTCATACCCATAGATACCAAGTTCCGGGATGCCAGTTTGCTTCACATTCCCCCCTCCATCTATTCGCCGAGCAGTCGTGGCACCTATGCCTATGAGACCCTGCTCAACTATCTTGATGCGCAAGAGCGTCAGCGTGCTCATGAGGTGACATCATGAGAGATACCACCCAAGTTCGGGCCATGGATGATTACTTCCACTCCCTGTTGCTGGATGATGCGCTGTTGCTGGATTCGTCTGACGAGCCTGACTCTGCCCCCGTCATCCAGCTGCAGCGTCAGCCCCAGCCGGTTGCCGATAAGGTGGCGCAACCTTATCTGGAAGCGGATCAACGGCTGGAGCAGTTGAGTGAATTGCTGGCTCAGGTCGGTCAGGTGCAGTTTGAAATCGACGCGCTGAGTCATGAAGAGGTCGTCAGCGAGCCGCTCCAGATTGAGGCAGAAGATGCCCTGCTGCCCGTCGAGCCAGTCTGGCCCGAGGTAATGCCCGAGCCCGCAGCTGTGGATCCTGCCACGCTGGTGGTGACGGAGACAGAAGTTGCACTGGCGCCACAGGAGGAGGTTGTACCCTCCACCTGGGAGAATATCGATACCGGCAAGGAGTTTCAGGCGCTGTTCTTTGAGGTCGCAGGTGTCACCTTTGCGGTGCCGTTGACCGAGCTTGGCGGTATTCATCAGCTGGGAGAAGTGAACACCCTGTTTGGTCAGCCAGGCTGGTACAAGGGGATAATGACTTCCCGCGAACAGAAGATGAACGTGGTGGACACGGCGCAGTGGGTCATGCCCGGCCAGCATCTGGAAGTGCCTGATTACAAGTATTTGATCATGTTGGGTGAATCTCCCTGGGGACTTGCCTGCCATCATCTGAAGGGAACGGAGTTATTGCATCGTGACCAGGTCAAATGGCGCCATCAGGAGGGCAAACGCCCCTGGCTGGCGGGCATGGTCAAGGAGAAGATGTGTGCCCTGCTGCACGTGAAGGAATTGCTCCTGTTGCTGGAGCGCGGGGTCAACATAGAAGGTCGCTGATAACTTCTGCACTCGGGCTGTTTTATTGCTAGTTTTACCAGTAGACGTTTTCATAAAAGGAATAAAAACATGACAGAAAAGCGCAATATTGCACAGAATCTGGCCGAAGATGAAGTGCTGCAATGGGTCACCTTCCAGCTGGAAAATGAAACCTACGGCATCAACGTGATGCAGGTGCAGGAGGTGCTGCGCTACACCGAGATCGCTCCTGTGCCCGGTGCGCCCGAGTATGTACTGGGCATCATCAACCTGCGCGGCAACGTGGTGACCGTCATCGATACCCGTTCTCGTTTCGGCCTGCCCTCCGGCGATGTGAGTGAAAACTCGCGCATCGTCATCATCGAGGCGGAGAAGCAGGTGATCGGCATCATGGTCGACAGCGTGGCCGAGGTGGTTTATCTGCGCTCCTCCGAGATCGACGCGGCCCCGGCGGTGGGTACCGAAGAGAGTGCCAAGTTCATTCAGGGTGTCAGCAACCGCGATGGTCAGCTGTTGATCCTGGTCGATCTGAACAAGCTGCTCTCCGATGAAGAGTGGGAAGATATCGGTTCCCTCTGATAGGAAGATAATGTGTTGATGATTGAAATTGCCGCCTTGGGGTTGTCCTTGCTGGCGTTGGTGCTGGCCCTGTATGGGGTGATTGGCAGCCGACGTGGCCAGCGAGAGTCCGAGGCCAGGGTGGAGACGCTGCAAGGGCAGCTCGAGAGCCTGCGCAAGCAGATGATGGAGCTGCATACCGGGGCCATCGGCATGGGCCAGCGTCTGCAGTCCGTCGAAGGGGCCATGCAGCAGATCAACGATCGCCAGCAGGAGCTGACACTGCAGGATCCGGAGCGTCGCCTGTACAGCCGCGCCGCCAAGATGGTGGAACTCGGTGCCGACCTCGATGAGGTCATGAACGAATGTGAATTACCTAAGGCCGAGGCTGAATTGTTGATTTCATTGCGAAAAGGCCGCTCATGAATGTTCGGGAAGGCATCCGCCTTCCTGATTTTCTTCCCCTCTCTTCAAGGCGGGATCTCCCCCACAAATCCTGCTGATAATTGGCATCTTTGAAAAGACGCTTCCCGATACTGTGTTAATATGCAGGCCGCTTCTTTTCACTGATTACATCCTCATGCTGCTTCAAATTCACAATCTGAGCTGCGTGCGTGAAGATCGCACTCTGTTTGAACGTCTCTCCTTTGCGGTGGCTCCCGGTGATCTGGTGCAAATTGAAGGCCCCAACGGGGTAGGGAAGACCAGCCTGCTGCGCTTGTTGACGGGTTTGTCCCAACCATTTGCCGGTGAAGTGTGCTGGAATGGCGAAAATATCCGCAGTTGCCGCGATGAATACCACGCCAATCTGCTCTATCTCGGTCATCAGCCAGGCGTCAAGGCTGCCCTGACACCGCTCGAAAACCTCGCCTTCTACCAGAAACTGCACCATGCGGCCGATACCAGCGTGGATCTGTGGCGGGTACTGGCCCAGGTCGGTCTGGCCGGGTTTGAAGACAACCCCACCGGTCAGCTCTCTGCCGGCCAGCAGCGCCGTGTCGCGCTTGCTCGCCTGTGGCTCAGCGACAAGCCGGCGCTCTGGATCCTGGATGAGCCGTTTACCGCCATTGACAAGCAGGGGGTGAAGGTGCTGGAGCGGCTGTTCCTGACCCACGCCGAAAGAGGGGGCATGGTGATCCTCACCACCCATCAGGACATGACCCTGATGCAGGGACGGTTGAAGACCCTCTCTCTCACGCCCTTGCTGC
This sequence comes from Aeromonas sp. QDB34, assembly GCF_027705405.1. Taxonomy (NCBI): domain Bacteria; kingdom Pseudomonadati; phylum Pseudomonadota; class Gammaproteobacteria; order Aeromonadales; family Aeromonadaceae; genus Aeromonas; species Aeromonas sp. QDB34. Next base: position 37,391 of record NZ_JAPDBT010000003.1, read on the forward strand.
AGGAGTAGTTCTGATGTTGCGCGCCGTAATGCACCTGATCCACCGCGAGTTGTTGATGGCCCTGCGCCAGCGCTCCGACATCCTCAATCCGCTCTGGTTTTTCCTCATAGTCATCACTTTGTTTCCGTTAGGGATCGGCCCCGAGCCCAAGCTGCTGGCCCGCATCGCTCCCGGCATCATCTGGGTTGCTGCCCTGCTGGCGGCCATGCTGTCGCTGGAGCGGCTGTTTCGCGACGATTTTGGCGACGGTGCGCTGGAGCAGATGATGCTGATGCCCCATCCGCTGGGCTTGCTGGCGTTGGCCAAAGTGATCGCTCACTGGTTGCTGACCGGCCTGCCGTTGCTGCTCATTTCCCCGCTGCTCGCCATTCTGCTGTCGCTGGACATGAACACTTATCTGGCGGTGGTCGCCACCCTGGCGCTGGGGACGCCCGTGCTGAGCCTGCTCGGGGCGGTCGGCGTCGCGCTGACGGTCGGTTTGCGCAAAGGGGGGGTACTGCTCAGCCTGCTGATCCTGCCGCTCTATATTCCGGTACTGATTTTTGCCACCTCCGCCATCGATGCGGCTGGGATGGGGCTGCCCTATTCGGGGCAGCTGGCGATTCTGGGGGCCATGCTGGCTGGTGCGTTGACCCTGACCCCGCTGGCGGTCTCGGCGGCGTTGCGGGTCAGCGTGAATTGACGAAAGCGTCTGAAAAAGTGGCCATGGAAGGGCCGTTATAAAAAATATAATTGAGATAGATCAAGAGGATGGCTGCTTATTGCTTTCGGGGGATGTGATGTTTTCCGGCAGTGGGTATGGTAGGCCTCGCCACGATATTAATAACAGAAAGGTTTTGTGAGCTATGTGGAAATGGTTGCACCCTTACGCTAAACCCGAGCGCGCGTACCAGCTGGCAGGGACTCTGCTGCCCTGGTTTGCCGTGACAAGCCTGCTGGCATTCATCATCGGCACCCTCTGGGGGCTGGCCTTTGCACCTGCGGATTATCAGCAGGGCGACTCCTTCCGGATCATCTACATTCATGTTCCGGCCGCGATCCTCTCCATGGGGGCCTATTCCACCATGGCGGTGGCTGCCTTCATCGGTCTGGTGTGGCAGTTGCGGATGGCGGACATGACGGTGGCCGCGGTCGCGCCGGTCGGCGCCGTGTTCACCTTCATCGCACTGTTTACCGGCGCGGCCTGGGGCAAACCCATGTGGGGCACCTGGTGGGTGTGGGATGCGCGACTCACCTCCGAGCTGATCCTGCTGTTCCTCTACCTTGGCGTCATCGCCCTCTACAACGCCTTCAGCGACAAGGTGCTGGCCGGTCGCGCCGCCGGCATCCTGGCGCTGGTGGGGGTGATCAACCTGCCCATCATCCACTACTCGGTGGAGTGGTGGAACACCCTGCACCAGGGCGCCAGCATCACCAAGTTTGACAAGCCCTCCATCTCCCCCGAGATGCTGTGGCCGCTGCTCATCATGATCCTGGCCTTTGCCGCCTTCCTCGGGGCCCTCTCCCTGATGCGTTTTCGAAACGAGCTCTTGATGCGGGAGTGGCACCGCCCCTGGGTCAAAGAGATAGCCGAGCAGGAGAAGTAAGCATGCACTTTGCCTCATTCAGTGACTTTCTGGCGATGGGCGGTTACGCCTTCTACGTCTGGCTCTCTTTCGGTCTGACCCTGCTCTGCCTGGTCGGCATCGTCATTTCCACCCGTATGAAAACCCGCGCCCTGCTCGGTGAACTGCGCAACAAGCAGGCGCGCGAGGCCCGCCGTAAGGCGGCCCAGCAGATGGAGAACACCCTATGAACCCGAGACGCAAGAAACGCCTCACCATCATCCTGGCGATCAGTGCCGGGCTTGCCGCGGTGATCGGCCTGGTGCTCTATGCCCTCAGCCAGAACATTGATCTCTTCTATACCCCGAGCGAGCTGGTGGAGGGCAAGGGCCCGGACAAGATCAAGCCGGAAGAGGGGCAGCGCCTGCGCATCGGCGGTCTGGTGGTACCTGGCTCGGTACAGCGGGATCCTCAGAGCCTCAAGGTGGCCTTCAAGCTGGTGGACAACGGCGGGCATCTGGTGACCGTCGAGTTTGACGGCATCCTGCCGGACCTGTTCCGCGAGGGGCAGGGCATCGTCGCCCAGGGCACCCTCAAGGATGCCACCACGGTCGCCGCCTTCGAGGTGCTGGCCAAGCACGATGAGAACTACATGCCGCCGGAAGTGGCCGATGCCACCAACGGCATGCACTTCAAGCCGGAATATACCGAGGCGCAGCTGAAGGGGAGCAAGCAATGATCCCGGCAGCATTCGCACCGTTTTCACCTTTTCAAGCCGGTTTACAGGTTCGTGCTGCGGCTCATTTGAAAGGAGTTCAGCCATGATCCCTGAATTGGGACAGTTTTCACTGATCCTGGCCTTCGCCACTGCCCTGCTGCTGGGCAGCTATCCGCTGCTCGGGGCCAAATGGGGGCGCCTTGGCATGATGTCGGCGGCCCGCCCGCTCGCCTATGCCCAGTTCCTGCTGCTGTTGTTATCGTTCCTGTGCCTGACCTGGGCCTTCATCGACAACGACTTTACCGTGCAGTACGTGGCCACCAACTCCAACAGCCTGCTGCCGCTGGCCTATCGCATCTCCGCGGTGTGGGGCGCCCACGAGGGCTCTCTGCTGCTGTGGGTGCTGACCCTGGGAGGCTGGACTGCGGCCGTCGCCATGTTCAGCCGTCGCCTGCCGCTCGACGCGGTGGCGCGGGTGCTCGGCGTGCTTGGCCTCATCTCGGTCGGTTTTACCGCCTTCGTGCTGTTTACCTCTGACCCCTTCATTCGTACCTTGCCCTACTTTCCGGTGGATGGGCGCGACCTCAACCCGCTGTTGCAGGACCCGGGTCTCATCTTCCACCCACCGATGCTCTACATGGGCTATGTGGGCTTCTCGGTGGCCTTTGCCTTCGCCATCGCGTCCTTGATGACAGGTCGGCTCGATGCCACCTGGGCGCGCTGGTCCCGTCCCTGGACCATGGCTGCCTGGGTCTTCCTCACCTTGGGTATCGTGCTGGGCTCCTGGTGGGCCTATTACGAGCTCGGCTGGGGCGGCTGGTGGTTCTGGGATCCGGTAGAAAACGCCTCCTTCATGCCCTGGCTGGCGGGTACCGCCCTGCTGCACTCGCTGGCGGTGAGTGAAAAACGAGCCACCTTCAAGGCCTGGACCGTGCTGCTGGCGCTCTCCGCCTTCTCTCTGAGCCTGCTGGGTACCTTCCTGGTGCGTTCCGGCGTGCTGGTGTCGGTGCATGCGTTTGCCTCCGACCCGACCCGCGGCCTGTTCATTCTGGGCTTCCTGCTGGCGGTAATCGGTTCATCCTTGCTGCTGTTTGCCTTCAAGGGCTCTCAGGTGAGAAGCCACGGCAAGCACGAGTTGTGGAGCCGTGAGACCCTGCTGCTGTGCAACAACATCATGCTGGTGGCGGGTCTGCTGACCGTGCTGCTCGGCACCTTGCTGCCGCTGGTGCACAAGGAGCTGGGGCTGGGCAGCATCTCCATCGGTACTCCCTTCTTCAACCACATCTACAGCTGGCTGATCATTCCGTTCGCCCTGTTGCTGGGGGTCGGTCCGCTGTTTCGCTGGCGCCGCCAGGAGCTGGGGGAGCTCAAGGGCAAGGTGGTGCTGGCGCTGGTATTGAGCCTGGCCGCCGCCATTTTGCTGCCGCTGCTGGCCGAGGAGTTCAAGCCCTGGGCTGCGCTCGGTATCGGGCTTGGCGCCTGGATCATCGTGACCAGCGTGCAGGAGACCTGGGTGCGTGCCACCCACAAGCACAGCTTCGCCGTCGGTGTGCGCCGCCTTGGCAACAGCCACTGGGCGATGATCCTGGGCCACGTGGGCCTTGCGGTGAGCATCATCGGCATCGCCTGTACCCAGAACTACAGCATCGAGAAGGATCTGCGGATGCAGGCCGGCGATCGGGTCCAGTTTGCCGACTACGAGTTCGTCTTCACCGGTATCAAGGAGAAGAACGGCCCCAACTACGACGGCTTCAAGGGCGTGCTGGAAGTGCACAAGGACGGCAAGCAGGTCGCCCTGCTCAAGCCGGAGAAACGCATGTACAAGGTGACCCGGATGCCGATGACCGAGGCGGCCATCGATGCCGGCTTCACCCGGGATCTCTACGCGGCGCTCGGCGAGCAGCTCGACAGCGGCGCCTGGGCGGTACGGATCTACTACAAACCCTTCGTGCGCTGGATCTGGTTCGGCGGCGTCTTCATGGCCATCGGCGGCGTGCTGGCGATGCTGGACAAGCGCTACCGTTTCGGTCGCCGTGACGAGGAGGCCAAGGCATGAGCAAGAAGACCTGGTTGTTTCTGATCCCCTTCATCGTGTTTCTGCTGGGGGCCGTGTTTCTGTTCAAGGGGCTCTACTCCGATCCCACCAAGCTCGAGTCCGTGATGGTGGGCAAGGAAGTGCCCGTGTTCACCCTGCAGGACATCTACGACCTCAATAAGCAGCATGACAGGAGCATCCTCAAGGGGCGCCCCATGCTGCTCAACGTCTGGGCCACCTGGTGCCCGACCTGCTATGGGGAGCACACCTACCTCAAGCAGCTGGCGGGGCAGGGGATCTACATCGTCGGCATGAACTACAAGGATGAACGGGCCAAGGCCATCAACTGGCTGGCGGAGCTCGGCAATCCCTACCAGATCAATCTTTATGATCCCGACGGCATGCTGGGGCTGGATCTGGGGGTCTACGGCGCGCCGGAGACCTTCTTCATCGACAGTCAGGGCATCATTCGCTATCGCCACGTGGGGGACGTCAACCCCGAGGTGTGGGCCAGCACCCTCAAACCCATCTATGACGCCATGAAGTGAGGGAGAGCCTGATGAGAATGTTTATTGCGTCCCTGCTGCTGCTGGCGGGACTGGGCGGGGCGGGCCAGGCGCTGGCCGCCATCGATGTCTACACCTTCGACAGCGACGCCCAGGAGCAGACTTTTCGCGAACTGACCAAGGAGCTGCGCTGCCCCAAGTGCCAGAACCAGGATATCGCCGACTCCAACGCGGGCCTGGCCAAGGACTTGCGAGACAAGACCTACCAGATGGTGCGCGAGGGCAAGGACAAGCAGGAAGTGGTGGACTACATGGTCGCCCGCTACGGCAACTTCATCCTGTACAACCCGCCGCTGATGGCGTCGACCCTGATCCTCTGGCTCGGCCCTCTGCTGGTGATCGTCATCGGTGTCGTCATGGTGGTGGTGCGCAGTCGCCGTCGTCCCGCGGCTGCTACGCCGGCGGATAGCGCCCTGAGCGCGGAGGAGCAGCGTCGTCTGGCTGCCCTGCTCAAAGAGGAAGAGAAACAATGACCGCATTTTGGATAGTGATCGCGGCCCTGCTGGTGCTGGTGAGTCTGGCACTGGTGCTGCCGTTGTGGCGGGGTGAGGGCAAGCAGAGCATCAGCCGCTCGGCCCTCAACAAACAGCTCTATCGCCAGCGTCTGCTGGAGATCGGGGAAGAGCGCGAGCAAGGGGTGCTGGCGGAAGAGCAGGACTCCCTGATCGAGCTGCAACGCAGCCTGCTGGACGACATCCCCGACGTGGAGCAGACCGCCCGCGGCGGCAAGAGCATGATCTGGATCCCGGGTGTGCTGGTGCTGCTGGTGGTGAGCCTGGGGCTCTACTACAAGCTCGGCTCCTGGCAGGAGGTCAGCCGCTGGCAGGATGCCAACAGCCGGCTGGGCGAGCTCAGCAACCGTATCCTGGTGGAGCGGGACGCCGAGGTGACCGAGCAGGATCTGCTGGACTTCACCCTGGCCCTGCGTACCCGCCTGAAAGACGAGCCGAACGATTACCGTGGCTGGCTGCTGCTGGGTCGGTTGTCACTGGATGGCAATGATCCCGAGATGGCCCGCGAGGCGCTGGAGCGGGCCTACGGACTGGCTCCGCAGAAGGCGATGGTGGCGGTGCCCTACGCCCAGGCGCTAATGATGACAGGGGATGACGCGCAGGCCGATCAGTTGTTGCGGGTGGCCATTGCCCAGGATCCGGCCAATATCGAGGCGCGCTCCGTCTACGCCTTCATGGCGCTGCAAAAAGAGGACTTCAAGACCGCTCTGCAACGCTGGCGCGAGATGCTGCCGCTGATGGAGAAGGGCTCGACCCGTTACACCATGGTGGAGCGCTCCATCGACTATGCCGAGCAGCAGTTGAAGAAGCGCAGCATGGCCAGTGCTACCGTGCCGGCTGAGGCGAGCGGGCAGAACGTGGCCTCTGACCAGGTGTTGGAGGTGAAGGCTGGTGAGTTCCCGCTCAAGGTGACGCTGGCCGATGGCATTGCACTGCCGGAAGATGCCCATCTGTTCGTGTTTGCGGTGATCCCCAATGGACCGCCCATGCCCATCGCGGTCAAGCGTATCCCGGGGCCGCACTTCCCGCTGACCCTGTCGCTGGGTGACGGTGACGCCATGATGGAAGGCAACAAGCTGGCTGCCTACCCCGAGCTGCAGTTCAAGGCGCGCCTCTCCCGTGGCGGCAACGTCATGAACAAGGAAGGGGCGTTTGAAGGCGTCTCCGTTCCGGTTGCTACCGGTTCGATTCCTTCAGCGCCGATTGACATCCGCATCGATCACGCCCTCTAATACGCCTTTGGCCCGGCCCCTCGATGGGGCCGGGCTGCCTATAATTCAGATTAATCACAATAAAAAGCTAGGACTTCCATATGTATGTGCGTGTAGGGGCATTGATGGTGGCCTTGTTGCTGGGCGGCTGTGCTGGCGGCCCGCCCAAGCAGGGGCCCGATAGCCTTGACCTCAAGGAGACGCCGAGCCGGCCTGGTGCGACCAGCACTGCCAGCGATGGTCGTGACCCGTTCCAGGGCGCCAACCGGGCCATGTGGGCCGTCAACTACGATGTGCTGGAGCCCTATGTGGCCCGTCCCGTGGTGCACGGCTATGCCCGCTATATCCCGCAGGGAATGAAGGACGGCATCGAAAACCTGGTGGAAAACTTCAACGAACCGAGCAGCATGGTCAACCATCTCATCACCGGCGATTTGAAGGGGGCGGGCACCAACCTGGGTCGCTTCACCCTCAACACCACCGTGGGTCTGCTGGGTATCTTCGACGTGGCCAAGCATGCCGGTCTGGCGCGCAACAAGCTGGAGCTCAATACCGTGCTGGGTCGCGCCGATATCGGCGATGGCGCCTACCTGATGGTGCCGGTCTACGGCCCGACCACCACCCGCAAGCTGGTGGGGGATACCGTGGATACATTGTATTTCCCTTATGCCTTGCTGACTTTCCCGTTGAAGGTGGTGCACTGGGCGCTGGATGGGCTGGGTACCCGTTCCAAGCTGATCGATCAGGAGCGGATCATCGACAACGCGCTCGATCCTTATGCCCTGACCAAGGACTTCTATCTGCAGTACAACCAGAACAAGGTGACCGGCCGTCAGACCGAGCTCAAGCAAGAGCAGCAGGAGAAGCAGGACGACAGCAATCTGGACGACTATCTGGATGAAATCGACCGCTGATGTCAGCGCATCCTGCTCGATTGATGTAACAAAGGCGCCTGCGGGCGCCTTTTTCGTCTCTGCTGTTGCACAGGCATAAAAAAACGCCCCGCAAGAGCGGGGCGTTTTGGCAAGAACGGGGGCTATCAGGCAGCCAGGTTCTTGGCCACGAATTCCCAGTTGACCAGGGTCCAGAAGGTTTCCATGTACTTCGGACGCAGGTTGCGGAAATCGATGTAGTAGGCGTGTTCCCACAGGTCGACGGTCAGCAGCGGAGTGGTACCGGCTTCGGTCAGCGGGCAACCGGCGTTGGAGGTGTTGACGATGGCCAGGGAGCCGTCAGCCTTTTTCACCAGCCAAGTCCAGCTGGAACCGAAGTTGCCGATGGCAGACTTGGTGAACGCATCCTTGAACTCGGCGAAGGAGCCGAACGCCTTGGTGATGGCATCGGCCAGAGCACCAGTGGGCTCGCCACCGCCGTTCGGGGAGAGGCAGTGCCAGTAGAAGGTGTGGTTCCAGATCTGGGCGGCGTTGTTGAAGATGCCGCCAGTGGAGGTCTTGATGATCTCTTCCAGAGACTTGCCTTCAAACTCGGTACCCGGCACCAGGTTGTTCAGGTTGACCACATAGGTGTTGTGGTGCTTGCCGTGGTGGTATTCCAGAGTTTCCTGGGAGATGTGCGGTTCCAGAGCATTGATTGCATAGGGCAGAGCGGGAAGTTCGAATGCCATTTTCTACTCTCCATTGGCTGGCCGTGCGAAGGCGACGGTTGCAAGACATTGCGTACTCTTTTCTATCTTGAAAAGAATTGTTCTTGAAATAAGGGGGCCAGATGGCCCAAAGCCCATCGATTGTACCAGCATCAAAGATGGGCTAACAACTCTTGATTCTCGCCATGATCCGGATCAAGCTGCGGCGTATTGATTCATCACTTCTTGCATCCGAGGTGGTTTGCCAGTTTGTGGTCTGCCCGGATTGCAGTAGAATGGCCGCCGAAATCGCTCTAGTGAGGCACCTATGGAAACTATTGAAAAGATCAAACAGCAGCTGGCTGAAAACCCCATCATCCTGTACATGAAGGGCTCCCCCAAGCTACCCAGCTGCGGTTTCTCTGCCCAGGCCTCCCAGGCCCTGATGTCCTGTGGCGAGCCGTTTGCTTACGTCGACATCCTGCAAAACCCGGATATCCGCGCCGAATTGCCGAAGTTTGCCAACTGGCCGACCTTCCCCCAGCTGTGGGTGGAAGGTGAGCTGGTCGGTGGCTGCGACATCATGATCGAGATGTTCCAGGCCGGCGAGCTGCAGACCCTGATCAAGGAAACTGCCGCCAAGCACAAGCAGGATGACGCCGCCGCCGAATAAGGCAGCAGCTGCATCATGCAAAAAGGGGAGCCGCTGGCTCCCCTTTTTTATTTCACAACTTTATTTCACGACAGGCATCAGGCGATGCGTTCGATGCGTGCCATGTAGAAGCCATCGAAGCCGGTGGCGGCCGGGCTGACGGTGTGGTCATCCCGCAGGCGGTAGTTTTCATTGGCGGCGAGGAACTTGTCTACCTGCTGACGGTTCTCTTCCGGCAGGATGGAGCAGGTTGCATAGACCAGCAGACCACCCACCTTCACCATCTGGCTGTAGCGCTGCAGGATCTCCGCCTGCAGGGCAACCAGCACCGGCAGCCGCTCGGCGGTGTCGCGCCACTTGGCATCCGGGTTGCGCTTGAGCACGCCAAGGCCGGAGCAGGGCACGTCCAGCAGCACGCGATCGGCACTCTCTTTGAGGCGCTTGACGGTCTTGCTGCTGGTGATCACCCGGGTTTCCACGTTGTGGGCCCCGGCACGGCGGGCGCGCTGCTTGAGGTTTTCCAGCTTCCACTCTTCCACATCCATCGCCAGCAGGCGGCCCTTGCCCTCCATCATGGCGGCCAGATGCAGGGTCTTGCCGCCGGCACCGGCGCAGGCATCGATGACGCGCATGCCGGGGCTCACTTCCAGCGCGGCTGCAACCTGCTGGGAGCCGGCATCCTGTTGCTCGAACCAGCCATCGGCAAAGGCCTTGGTACGAAACAGGGCGGCATCCGAGGTCACTTGCAGGGCCGAATCGACCCCTTCCACTGGAATGGTGGTGACCTGTTCTTTGGCCAGTGCGGCTTGCAGCTCTTCACGGGTGCACTTGAGGCTGTTGACCCGCAGGTAACGCTTGGGCATCCAGGCCAGCGCGGCACGCTCGGCAGGCCAGGCTTCGCCCAGTTGCTCGCTGCCGAGTTTTTCCAGCCAGGTCGGGCAGCCATCCATCAGCACCGGGTTCTTCTTGGCTTCGGTCAGACGGCGACGAAACGCCTCTTCATTGAAGCGATCCAGTGTCGGATGGTTGGGTTGGGCTATCTTGTGAAAAGCGTGCCAGCTGTGCAGCAGCGGCCAGACGTTCTTCTCGGCCTGACGGACCTGGATGCCGGTCAGGGCGCAATAGAGGCTGAGGCGACGCAGCAGATCGCCGGTGACCAGGGCAATCCTTGCCTGTTCTTGCGGTTTGAGTTCGATGCCGGAGAAGTGACGGGCATAGGCGCGGTCCAGGGTGAGACCCTGGCCCAGCACATCGTCAACAATGGCAACGACCAGGTCCCCGAAACGGGGCAACAGTGGGGATTTGAGCATGAGATTAACCTTGGTCAGATAAAGACGAACCGTCGTCATGGTGACGCGGCTCAAAAACTGATAAATCCGCGCAATGATAGGGGCTAGACAGGGTTGGTGCAACACTCCCCATTCGGGGAATATCCGCCAGGTGGTGCTGGACTAAGCAGGGCGGCAGGCGAATGATGCCAGTTGCAGTTTGGGTGAATGCATTTAAAAGGACTAAAAAGATGCAGTTGATGAAATTTTCTCCCTTGGCGCTGGTGGTAGCCAGCCTGATGAGCTCGGGTGGCCTCGCGGCCAAGGAGTGGGACACGGTGGCGGCGCGCGCCAGCGCCGCCGACGGCTATGAAGTGCGGGCCAACCAGTTTCGGGTCGCCAAGGTGCCCATCGATTATTTTGCCGGCCTGCAGGCCGGGGCCCGTTCGCTGACCCTGCCGTTGCCCGACGGGGGAGAGGTGACCTTCACCCTCGAGGCCTATGATCTGCTGCCGGCCGATCAGGCGGCCAAATTCCCCGAGATCCTGACCTTCAAGGGCCATAACCCGGCGGCACCGGTAGAGACGGGACGTTTTGATCTGGGGCCGCTGGGTTTTCACGCCATGTTCACCCATCAGGGCAAGACGGTGTTCGTCGACCCGCTGCGCAATGCCGACGGTTATGCCGTCTATTACCAGCAGGATGCCTACAGCCGGCTGGAGGAGGACGCGGACAAGGTTATCGGCAGCGAGGCCAGCAGGGCGCTGGCGCACAAGGTGCAGGTGGATGGCAATGTGCGCAAGCGTTACGTCATCGCCATCTCGGCGGCGGGGGAGTACACCCAGTTCCACGGTGGCTCCAAGGTGCTGGCCACCGCGGCCATCGCCACCCTGCTCAACCGGGTCAACGAGGTGTACCAGCGAGACGTGGGGGCCGAGTTTCAGCTGGCCAGCGGCAACGACAACATCATCTTTACCGATCCGGTCAGCGATCCCTTCACCAATGGTGATACCGACATGGGCATCAACAGCGTGGTGCAGGCCAATGCCCAGACCCTGCCCAGCGCGCCGCTTGGACAGTTCGACATCGGCCATGTGGTCAATACCGGGGGCGGCGGGCTGGCCAATCTCGGTGCGCTCTGTACCGCCACCCGTTCGCAGGGCATGACCGGCTCGGCCACTCCGGTGGGGGATGCCTTCTTTATCGACTACGTGGCCCACGAGATCGGCCACCAGTTCGGCGCCGACCACACCTTCAACGGCACCACCAACAGTTGTGGCAGCGGCAATCGGGAGGCGACCCAAGCCTGGGAGCCGGGCAGCGGCACCTCCATCATGGCCTATGCCGGGATCTGCGGGGACGAGAACATCCAGCCCCACAGCGACCCCTATTTCCACAGCAAGTCCATCGAGCAGATGCGAGCGCACATGGCGACCGTGCCGGCCTGTGGCACCACCCTCAACCTCGTCAACAATGCGCCCCAGGCGGCGGCCGGGGCCAGCCGCATCATTCCGGCCAACACGCCGTTCGTGCTCAAGGGGGCCGGTGCCGATCTGGACGGGGATCCTCTGACCTACACCTGGGAGCAGATCGACCTGGGCACGGAGTCGAGCAGCCCGGCCACCATGGTGGACGATGGCAGCCGGCCGCTGTTCCGCTTCGTTTCCCCCACCAGCTCGCCGGAGCGGATCCTGCCGAGCCTGTCCTCCCTGCTCTCGGGTTCGCTCGCCAAGGGCGAAGCCTGGCCCACCACCAACCGGGATCTCAACTTCCGGCTGACGGTGCGTGACGGCAAGGGCGGTGTCGCCAGCGACGACATGAAGGTTCAGGTGGTCAACACCGGCAGCGCCTTCCGGCTGACTGCCCCGCTTGGGGTGGCGTTGACGCCGGGGGCTAGCCAGGTGGTCAGCTGGGATGTGGCCGGCACCACGCTGGCGCCGATCAGCTGCAGCAAGGTGGACCTGTTCATCACCCAGAACGAGGGGACCAGCTGGAGCAATCTGGCGGTCAGCCAGCCCAACAGCGGCGCCGCCACCGTCACCCTGCCGGCGGATCTGGCCAGCGCCGCCCGCCTCAAGGTGGCCTGCAGCGACAACATCTTCTTCTCCATCAGTCCGGCCAAGCTGCCGGTCGTCCAAAGCGGTGGCAGTTCGGGCGGTGGCGGCGGTGGTGGTGCCCTCGGTCTCTGGACTCTGGCGCTGGCCCTGCTGGGTTGGCAACGGAGGCGCGGATGAGGGCTGGCTGGCTGGTGCTGGTGTCCCTGCTTGGCGGCTGTCAGGCCGACGCCGATACCCTGGAGCAGGCGGTCAGCGCCAGTCTGGCCAAGCAGGATTACCGGCTGATCGTGCGGGCCGGGCGCGGCGAGGTGGCGCCCGGCATCGCGCCGGAGCAGCAGGCCTCGGCCAAGGCGCGCTGTGGCGTGCGCTACCTCGATGGCCTGGGGGATGTCATCAAGCCCGGGCAGGATGAGGCCCAGGCCAAGCTGGCGGCCTACGCGGCCGATTACAACCGGCGCATGCTGGCGTATTGTCCCGCTGCCTCTGGCAAGCAATAAGCCTGCGCGTACCAAGAGCGTACGAAGGGCATACCAAGGGAGGGAGGCGTGAGCCTCCCTCTTTTTTTGCGGCCGCCATTTGCCGGTCACAAGGCTTGTACCCATGGCGTGCTCGTCGCACAATGCCAGCACGCATGGCCGCATGGGCGGCAAAGAGAGAAGGAAAATCAAGATGATGGATGTAGCCGATCTGCGCCGCGAATACACCCGGGGTGGATTGCATCGGGCCGATCTGCCAGCCGAGCCCCTTGCCTTGTTCGAGAAGTGGCTGGCCCAGGCGTGCGAGGCCAAGCTGACCGATCCCACCGCCATGGTGGTAGGCACCGTCGATGCCGACGGCCAGCCCTGGCAGCGCACCGTGCTGCTCAAGCACTACGATGCCGAGGGCATGGTGTTCTACACCAACATGGGCAGCCGCAAGGCGCATCAGCTGGAGGGCAATCCCCGCATCAGCCTGCTGTTTCCCTGGCACACGCTGGATAGACAAGTGCATGTGACCGGCCGGGTGGAGAAGATGAGCACCTTCGAGGTGATGAAGTACTTCCACAGCCGTCCCAAGGACAGCCAGATCGCCGCCTGGGTTTCCCAGCAGTCGACCCGGATCTCGGCGCGCGGTGTGCTGGAGGCCAAATTCCTCGAGCTCAAGCAGAAGTTTGCCAATGGCGAGGTGCCGCTGCCGAGCTTCTGGGGCGGTTTTCGGGTGCGGATCGATACGGTTGAATTCTGGCAGGGGGGCGAACATCGCCTGCACGACCGTTTCTACTACACCCGCGAGGGGGAAGGCTGGCACATCGAGCGGCTGGCGCCCTGAGTGCCCGCTGCCGCTGACAAGGAGTCTGTATGCGTCTGTATGGCGACCTGAAGTCCGGCAACTGCTACAAGCCCTGGTTGCTGGCCCGCTGGCTTGAACTGCCCCTCGACTGGGTGCCGGTGGATGTGCTGACGGGGGAGACCCGTACCCCCGATTTTCTGGCCATCAACCCCAACGGCAAGATCCCGGTGCTGGAGCTGGCCCACGGCGATACCCTGGCGGAATCCAACGCCATCCTCTTCTATTTGGCGCAGGGCTCGCCCCTGTGGCCAGCTGAGCCGCGTCAGCAGGCTGAGGTGCTCAAGTGGCTGTTCTTCGAGCAGTACAGCCATGAGCCCTATATCGCGGTAGCCCGTTTCATCGTGCACTATCTGGGGCGGCCGGAGTCTCAGGAGGCACGCCTTGACGGGCTCAAAGCCGGCGGCGAAAAGGCGTTGGCGGTGCTGGAGCAGCAGCTCAAGCAGAGTCCCTACCTGTGCGGTGATTCCCCGACCATCGCCGACATCGCGCTTTACGCTTACACCCATGTGGCGGAGGAGGGGATCTTCTCGCTGCAGGGCTGGCCAGCTATTCGCGACTGGATCGCCCGTATCGAGGCGCATCCCCGTCATTTGAGCCTGCCGGCTGCCTGTCAGGCCGGCTGATGGAGCTGCTGATCGAGCGGGCCCAGTGGCAGCCCCACTGGGCGCCGGTGCTGCAGGCCTGGCAACGGCAGGGCGGTCGCTGGCTGCTGCTGCAGAGCAAGGCCGATGAGCGTTTGCCGAGCGACGCCGGCGGACTCTGGTCCTGTTGTCCGCCCGATGGCGTGCGTTCGGCCAGCGCGCTGCTGGCCGCCTGGCTGGATGGTGACTTGCCTGCCCAGCCCGCGAGGGATCCGAGCCGCCAGATCCTCATCAGCGGCTCGGCCTCCCTGCTGACCCTGGCCCGGGAGGAGGGGCTGCTGACGCTGGGGCCACAGGGCGCCGATCTGACGCTGACGGCGCAAGACGATCTGGGCGCCGTGCTCAACCGTCTGCTGGCCCGCCGCCTGACGATGCCAGTGCTGGCCGAGCCCGCCTCGCCGTCGGGGTCTGCCCTGCAACTGCGTCCCCTGCTGGCGCGCGATGAAGCGGACGTGGTGCGCTATTGCAGCGATGCGGCGCTCGCCCGCTACACCCTCAACATCCCCCATCCCTACCCGCCGGAGGCGGCCCGCGATTGGTTGGCCGGCTGTTGGCGCAAGGCGGCGCTCGGGCTGGGCTGGAGCTGGGCGCTGACCCTGCCGGCGGGGGAGGGCCAGGCGCCGCTGGTGGGGGTGATCTCGCTGCACTGGAACGGCGAGCTCGCCTGGTGGGTGGGCGTGCCCTGGCAAAATCGCGGGCTGGCGACCCGGGCCGCCCGGCTGGTAAAGGCCTTTGCGTTTGACCGGCTGCAACTGCCGGTGCTGACCGCCCGCCATATGCCGGGCAACCAGGCCTCCGGCCGGGTGATGGCCAAGCTGGGCATGCGCTATTGCGGTCGGCGTGAGCTGAGTGGTCAGCCGCCGTGCGAGGTGAGCTACTGGCAGCTGGAGCGCAGCCAGACGTTGGCGGCGCCGCTGACACGGCAGTTGGCCCCTCTGCTGGCCGATGAACGGGTGGTGGCGGCCATCCTGCAAGCAGGTGCTGAGGAGAATGAACCGAGGCGGCTGGCCCTCTTTCTGGCGCAGCCTGGGGAGCCAGAAAGCGGACTGGCTGTCGAGCCCCTGCCCGAGCAGGAGAGTGACGGGCCGCTGGCGCTGGGGTATCACGATCAGGCGGTGCTGGCGCAGGCCGAGCCAGACCAGCTCTATCTGTACCGGGGACTGCTGCTCAAGGACTGTGAAGAGCAGGGGCTGGCTTATCTGCAGCAGCTGGCCAGCCTGCAGCGCCAGGGGCCGGCGCCGCTCACGCTGGCGGAGCGGCGTCAGCGGCTCGGCTGGCTGGGCACCTTGGCCCGCCGGGCCAGCGGCGAGAACACACAGGGGGAGGGGGTCAGTCGCCGTTATCACCAGCTCTGGCTGCTGGTGGAGTTGCCCGCCCTCATCGACGAGCTGGCCGGACGCTGGCATCGCGGGCCAGACCAGACGCTGAGCTGGCTGGAGCAGATGGAGCCCGAACTGTTTGCGGCCTATCGGGCGACCATCACTACCCTGCAACCGAGCGATCTGCAAACCGTGCTGCGCCTGCTGGCCGTGCGGTTTCCTGAGTCCACCCTCCCATTTCTGGACAAAGGTGCTCAAGGCGGCGGTCAGTTTGTGGAATAATGCCCGTTCTGCTGTACGAGGAGTAACGCTGTATGCTGAGAACCGAGCGCCCCGGCGACATGCTGCCGGTCTATGACCTGGTGAGCGCCGCCTTTGGCCGTTCCGACGAGGCCGAACTGGTCAACCGCCTGCGCGAATGTGGCGCCGCCGTGGTGACCATGGTCGAGGAGGAGGAGTACGAGTTCATGGGGCACCTGATGCTGAGCCCGATCACCATTAACGGCATGGAAGGGCCCTGGCTCGGTCTTGCGCCCGTGGCGGTCCATCCCGATTGGCAGGGGCAGGGCATAGGGTCGGATCTGGTACGCGAGGGGCTGGATACGGCGCTGGAGATGGACTGGAAGGCGGTGGTGGTGCTGGGTGACCCGACCTATTACAGCCGCTTCGGTTTTCGTCCCGCCAGCGAGTTCGGCCTGCACTGCATCTACGAAGTGCCCGCCGACTGCTTCATGGCGATGGAGCTGCAGGAAGGTGGCCTGACCGGGATGCAGGGCGAAGTGCTCTACCACCCGCTGTTTGACGAGCTTCCCGAAGAACAATGAGCAACGCAAACGGCAGCCTGCGGGCTGCCGTTTTGTTATCTGCATGAGCAGCAGGTGCTGCGCCTTTCCCCTTGAATAAGCGATGAGTCGCTGTGCTCCTCCGCTCCACCATCATGGGCGTATCCGCCCCCATGTCATTAAACAAACGTCTCTTGAATCCGTGTCGGGATATATGGATCGCGCCACCATATTCTCTGAATATGGGGTCTGCTGCCTGAGGGCTGGCCGTTGCTTTTTCCGGAGGTATTCTGTTGCAATGTCTTGTTACAAAATTTTTATCGGCAAGATCTATTTTTGTCTAACGTGTAACATTTTTTGGTTTGACCTCATTATTGACATTTGACTCAAATGAGGATGTGAAGGTAGGTTGTTGAATATATAAACAAGGAGGCCTGGTGCGATTGCCATGGCTTTAATTATTCATACCCGCCCTTGTCTTATATATCGAT
The DNA here is from genome assembly GCF_027705405.1 of Aeromonas sp. QDB34. NCBI lineage: Bacteria > Pseudomonadati > Pseudomonadota > Gammaproteobacteria > Aeromonadales > Aeromonadaceae > Aeromonas > Aeromonas sp. QDB34. The sequence continues at coordinate 54,098 of NZ_JAPDBT010000003.1, forward strand.
AGAGTTGCTCTCGTTTGCATATCAATAATGCTGACGCGGTAACCTGTCTTCATCTTACACCCAAAAACAACCACCATATGCTCGGTCATTATGATATGGCCTGCCCAGCTATTGCCTGAAAATATCTGGCAATCTGGAATAAATTGAGCACTGATAGGGATATATTATATGAAAAAACTCTCAGCAATAATCCATCGTGAGGTTTCACAAGGACGTCGTGATTTTCTGACGTTTTCCTCCATGTCGCTGATTGGTCTGGCTGCCAGCAGCGTTTTCCCAGCCCCGGTGAAGGCTGCCATTGCTGTCTTGAATAATGGCAATTTTTCTGAACTGGATGCGATCAATTTTTACGTGATGGCGTCTAACCAGCCCGCCGTTGATTCAAGTCGGGTCAACTTTGTACAAGAAACTGATGAAGCGCAATATCTTGCCCAGGTGATGTTTCAAGAGTTGATGAAGTACGAATTCCAGTATCAGAACAGCTCATTAAGCGAAGCATTAGGCCCTGGCATGAAGCCTAATAATAATGTGCTGACAATGAGTGATGGCATCAGCTCGGTCAATGCTATTTACAGCAGCAATCGACGCTATTTTACCGATAATATGGTTGAGTACGTGAGTGGCCTGTTACAGAACTCATATAGCAAGCAAACCAATGTCACGGTAGCTGACCGGAAACTGTATAACTCTTGGGATATGGTGAAGGTAAATGCGAATATCAAACAAGCAGAAAAGGGGGCGCAGTTTAAAGAGATTATCGATCAGCTATACTCTGTCGCTACTCATTATTGCCAAAGTGGAAAGTTAACCGCCTACAAAGCAGGGGGAGAAAGCTGGGCTCGTCAACTTATCGAGCACTACTCCAAGAATGAGGTATTAGACGAACTTATCAGCTCTTTTAAAGTTCAGGAGTATCTGGGGTCAGGCTCATCGTTTGAAAAGGCGATGTGGCAAGTGTACAACACCATCAATAAAGTCAGAGCGCTCAATATTTCATCCGGTCGTCGCATCACCGAAGATGAGCTGAAAAAATTTGAACGTACCATGGCGGGATCTGTTTATAGCGGGTTTGCCATGAACATGAGCTGGGGTCACCAAAGCGAGAAATACACAGTCCTGGCCAACAGGAAAAATTTCGATGATGTGGTGACCTTGCTGAGAAATGAAAGCGGTACGCAGCGCACCTTCTGGAACAGTTTCTTCAACCAGAATAGTCCGGATAGCTTCTGGAATGAACTGAATAATATGAGCCTGAGAACGAGCACCTTGCAGGATGAGGGGGCTCGGCAGCGTATTCTTCAACGATATCCTGCTCTGGCAGGGGCGGCGGGCAGTATGGCTCCCACAGCCTTCTCCGGTGTGGCTCCCGCGGCCTTCCCCATAGATTCATTCCTTTCCGTGTTCACCTTGTTGCTGGGGGTGGGCAACTTTACCTGGTTGACGGCCACCGATCGGGAGGAATGGAGCAACCCTGTTCCTTTGATGGAGTTGGGGGCCGCCCTGTTTGATGTGACCTTGAATTTGATCCAGCTCGGTCGGTTCCTTGATAAAGTGACCATGTTTATTTATGGCAATGGTGAAGGCATCATCAATAGCATTGCCATCAATATGGGGAAATTCAGTCAATTCTTAAGCAACCTTACCGCCAAAGGCCAGCATCTCACGAATGTGGTAGAGCGGCAGATAGCCAGCAAGATGTTTCTCGCCACGCAAAATATCACTCGGGTTATCAATATATGTTTTGTTGGCTTGGCGGCACTGGGGGCGGCCCTGGCCGCGTATAACCTGTATCAGGCTGTCGAGGGCGGCGATATTGGGGATATTATATTTGCGGCAATCAATATGTTGGTCGCCACGGTGGCGTTGGGTGTCGCTATTGCCTCTTTTATGGGGTTTGCCATTGCCGGCCCCTTGGGTATCATTGTCGCGGTGATAGGCATAGTGGTGGCCATTGCCCAGTGGATCTACACGTTACTTAAAAAAGAAGAGGTCAAGCCTACCCCGATCGCCAGATATACCAACGAATATATTAAGCCACGAGGGCTTGAGTATGAAGATCTTGGTGCATATATTTGCCGGGTATCCAGTTACTGGAAGCGTACTCTGGTGTGCGCATTCGATGCAAGGACCATGAATACCGATTGGGATTATGTCCCAAGTATCGCTGATCATGATAATCCGATTTATACTCAGCCAGGGGCTATGGTAACCTCGCCGAGAAATGGCAGGATTTATAACTTTGCCAATATTCAAAAACCAGGTTACGGAAATATATCGAATTTCTTCACTGCGGGAGCCACCACACCAATCAGTAACTGGCGGCCGGGGAGTGATTTGCAGACCTGCTTGCATGCCGTTGAGAGTCAGGCAAGCAATAATAGTCGTGCTGCTATATTTGTGGCGCTAGGGAACAACTCAAGCTTTTCACGCGCTTTCTTGACATCTCACCTGGAAGATGCCCCGACAAACAGCAATGAGCTGACGAGTCAATTAAATCTGGAGTGGCAAGAATATCCGCTGGATGTGGTTGCCATCAATGGCCTTGATGAGACCATGTTCCTTATCTTCACTACCCGACATATCTATCAAGTGAAAGCTGGTGTAGTGCGCAGGATAATCTCTGACTTTGTCGGTCAGCGCGATGCACCGATAACCTATGGCCTGAATGCACTGGCACTTGGTACCAACGTGAATTTGATCTATCGGTTAAATGGTCTGCAGGCTCCCGAGACCCGCTACCATTATCTGCTGACCCGGGATGACAATGGTGACTATACCCGTATGAAGTTACTGCGGACCATCAATAACCCCCTGTCCTCAGACTCGCCGATTGTTGGCAGGTTGTTCAAGAAAACCAGCGATCTGGTTTCGCGGATGGACTTTATGTATCACGATGGCAAAAGTGGTTATGCCCGCTATGGCGCAATTATGAGTAAGACTGATGATGCCTCATTGTCATTGTACAACGGGGTTGAGTTTCAGGTACCGGACAATGGATTCCGATCCTTCTACAAGAATGCGTTTATTCCGAAATAGCGGAGGTGACTCCCTTGTCCATCGCTTGGCCATGAGTCGTCATTATTGAACCGGCCATGTACGAAAACCAGGTGCATCCACATCGGCTGCAAATAACAAAAAAGCGCCCTCGGGCGCCTTTTTTATCTCTGTCCGTCAGCTCAGCTGAAGAACCAGTAGCCGCGGTTGACCAGCCGGGTGAGTAGCTGCAGGAAGCCGGCCTGATCGGCAAGCTCCACCATGTCGGCCTGGGTGACCATGTCCTTGTCGCATAAGAGCGAAATTGCTGCCGCATCTTCGCTTGGCAGGGTCCAGGCTTCGCCATCGATATAGCACTGCTGGCTCTCGCCGCTGAACCAGACGGTGCGCAGACCCGGCACCTTGATGGCGGGCTCGCCCTGGGTCAGCAGGTCGGCCACTTCCTCGGCGCTGTAGTCTGGCTCGACCGGATTGACGTCCAGATCGTGCTTGGCCTCGGAGATCATGGTGCCGAACCACTCCTTGAACAGGCTCTCGTCATCGAGGGCTTGCTGCATCAGCTCGCGCAGACGGTGCAGCTCGTGGGGCTGGATCTCGCCGTGGCGAGCGCGGGGCTTGAGATCGGCATCGCCGTAACGCTCGGTGCGCACCTCGTTGTCGATCAGGTGATCGGCAAAGGAGGAGATAAGCGCCTTGGCATCCGGTGCGCGGAAGCCCACCGAGAAGTTCAGGGAGGGCTCGATGGCGTAGCCCTCGTGGGGGAATCCAGGCGGGATGTAGAGGATATCGCCCGGCTCCATGATGACATCGATGATCGCTTCGAACGGCTCGCAGTGCAGCAGGGCGGCGTGGGCTGCGAACTCGTTCAAGGGCTTGGCATCGCCGACGCGCCAGTGGCGTTTGCCCTGGCCCTGGGTGATGAACACGTCGTAGTTGTCGATGTGGGGACCGACCCCGCCGTGAGGGGTGGAGAAGCTCACCATCACGTCGTCAAAACGCCAGCCCGGGATGAACTGGAACGGCAGCGCCAGCTCGTTGACCTCGGGGGCCCAGTGGTTGCAGGCCTGCACCAGCACGGTCCAGTTCTCTTCACCCAGGTGATCGTAGGATTCGAAGGGGCCGTGAGCTGCCTCCCACTTGTTGTTGAAGCGGGTGACGAGGCGCGATTCAATCACCTCTTCCATGGCCAGACCCGCCAGCTCGTCCGGGCTGATGGGATCCTGAAAGTCGGTGAAGCCGCCCTTGATGAGCAGCGGGCGCTTCTGCCAGTAGTGCTCGAGGAAGTGAGCGATATCCAGATTGAGTTGGTACATAGGTCTTCTCGTCAAAGGGTTCGACAAAGGTCAAGAGAGGTCTTGCCGGAGGCGGTGGCTGGCCTCGGGCAAGACCTCTTGCAAAGGGTGTATAGGGTGCCACATAAAATAACCGGGGCCCTGTTGCAGATCATGCACAGGGCCCCGGTGGTGTTACTTATCCGCTTATTTCAGCAGATCGACCAGACGCTGGGCGTCGCCGATGTAGTTGGCCGGGGTCAGCTTCTTCAGCTCGACTTTGACCGCTTCCGGCAACTCCAGGGTGTCGATAAAGGTACGCATCCCTTCGGCATCGACGCGGCGGCCACGGGTCAGCTCTTTGAGCTTCTCGTAGGGCTTCTCGATGCCGTAGCGGCGCATCACGGTCTGGATCGGCTCGGCCAGCACTTCCCAGTTGGCATCCAGATCGGCAGCCATGGCGGCGTCGTTGGCTTCCAGCTTAGAGATACCCTTGAGGGTCGCCTGATAGGCAATCAGGGAGTAGCCCACCGCCACCCCCAGGTTGCGCAGCACGGTCGAGTCGGTGAGATCACGCTGCCAGCGGGAGATGGGGAGCTTGGAGGCCAGATGCTGGAACACGGCGTTGGCCAGACCCAGATTGCCTTCGGAGTTCTCGAAGTCGATGGGGTTGACCTTGTGCGGCATGGTGGAGGAGCCGATTTCGCCGGCGATGGTGCGCTGCTTGAAGTGGCCCAGGGAGATGTAGCCCCACACGTCGCGGTCGAAGTCGATCAGGATGGTGTTGAAGCGCGCCATGGCGTCGAACAGCTCGGCGATGTAGTCGTGCGGCTCGATCTGGGTGGTGTAGGGGTTCCAGGAAAGGCCCAAGGAAGTGACGAACTCCTCGGAGAACTGGTGCCAGTCCACATCCGGGTAGGCGCTGATGTGGGCGTTGTAGTTGCCGACCGCGCCGTTGATCTTGCCGAGGATCTCCACCGCCATGATCTGCTTGTACTGGCGCTCCAGCCGGTAGGCGACGTTGGCCATCTCCTTGCCCATGGTGCTCGGGGTCGCCGGCTGACCGTGGGTACGGGAGAGCAGCGGCATGTCGCGGTACTCAACGGCCAGGCGCTTGAGCTCGGAAATCAGCTTCTCGCAGTAAGGCTTGATCACCTCTTCGCGGGCGGTTTTCAGCATCAGGCCGTGGGAGTTGTTGTTGATGTCTTCCGAGGTGCAGGCGAAGTGGATGAACTCGCTGATGGCGGCCAGCTCCGGGTTCACTTCGACTTTTTCTTTCAGGAAGTACTCCACCGCTTTCACATCATGGTTGGTGGTGCGCTCGATCTGTTTGATGCGGGCGGCATCCTGCTCGTTGAAGCTCTGGACTATGCCGTCGAGCAGGGCACTGGCGGCCGCGCTCAGGGCAGGGACTTCCGGGATCCCGGCGTGGCTGGCCAGTTTTTGCAACCAGCGCACCTCGACTTCGACGCGAAAACGCAGCAGGCCGAATTCGGAGAAGATAGGGCGCAGGGCATCGGCCTTGTCGCCATAACGACCGTCAATCGGGGAAACAGCAGTCAGCGCGGACAGCTCCATGGGGTGAACTCCTGATGATTGGTGTGGGGGATCCGTATCCACTCGCGCGTGAGTCCGGGTCGTCAGCAAGGGGGATGTGCGGCTGCTTGCCTTGCTGTCGTCCCTCGGCCCGCGCGCGAGCCGATGATTAGTAACGTTTGGCCAGCTCCACCATCTTCTTGCGAGCGAAGATGATCTGGGTGCGGCTGCCGCCGAGCTGACGCCACAGCACGCAGGCCCGGATGCCGGCCAGCAGCAGGGCGCGCACCTTGTGCTGCACCAGCGGCTGCTGCAGGAACAGCGGGGTACCCGCCACCTGGATTCTGGGGCCGATCGGGCTGATGAGATCGCTGTAGATGCTCGCCATGTTGGCCAGGATCTGCTCGTCGAGCAGATCGAAGTGCTGTTGCTGGCGGCCAATCTGGCTGATCCGCTCACCCAGCATGTTGAGGATGTCCTTGCGCTTGGCCAGCTTGCGCTCCAGCGCGATCAGGCTCACCACGTAGCGGGTCAGCTCGGCATTCTTCTGGCTGCCGTCGGCGCCCAGCTGCTCGACCAGCGCGCGGTAGCCGTCGCGAATGGCCAGATGGGTGTTGTTGAACACCTCGAGCGGCTGGCTCGGGTTGGTCACCAGAATGCTGGAGAGGCTCTCGCGCAGGGCTGCCTCGTCGCAGTTGCCGTCACGGGCCACCTTCTGCACCAGATAGGCGGCCTGGCAGATGCCGGCAAAGGCCATGGTTCTGTCTTGGAATTTGTCGCTCATATCTTCACAGCCCTGTTCTGTTCATTCACTGGCCGATGCCATGAGCCGGCCTGGACGTTGCCAATCATGTATCGCTGCCTTGTGCTGTTTTGTCTTTGTCCCCTCTCCCTCAGGGAGAGGGTCAGGGTGAGGGTGGTTACCCCCTCATCCCCAACCCTTCTCCCGCGAGGGGAGAAGGGAGTACAGCGCGGACGCTCGTGAGCGCCCAGCCCTTAGACCGGATGGCTGAAACGTTGTTCGATGATGCCGCCGCCCAGACACACTTCCCCGTCGTAGAAGACGGCGGACTGACCCGGGGTGACCGCAGCCTGTTTCTCGTCGAAGATGACCCGGATGGTTTCATCGTCGATGGGCTGGATCAGGCAGGGGATATCTTCCTGCCGATAGCGGGTCTTGACGTTGCAGCGACGCGGCTCGCGGATCGGGGTGCGATCCACCCAGTGCAGCTGGCTGGCAATCAAACCATCGGAGTAGAGACGGGGATGCTCGCCCTGCGCCACCACCAGGGTGTTGCGCTCCACCTCTTTGTCGACCACGTACCAGGCTTCTTCGGTGGCATCTTTGCGGCCACCGATGCCAAGCCCCTTGCGCTGGCCCAGGGTGTGGTACATCAGCCCCTGATGCTCGCCGATCACCTTGCCATAGACGGTTTCGATGGGGCCGGGCTGGGCGGGCAGGAACTTGGCCAGGAAGTCCTTGAATTTGCGCTCACCGATAAAGCAGATGCCGGTGGAGTCTTTCTTCTTGGCGGTGATGAGATCCAGCTGCTCGGCGATGCGGCGCACCTCCGGCTTTTCCAGGTCGCCGACCGGGAACAGGCTCTGACCCACCTGAGCTTCGCTCAAGGTGTAGAGGAAGTAGCTCTGATCCTTGTTGGTATCCAGACCGCGCAGCAGGCGCGGGCGGCCGGTGCTGTCGTCACGGCGCACATAGTGGCCGGTGGCGATGTAGGTGGCCCCCAGCTCCTCGGCGGCAAACTCCAGGAACGCCTTGAACTTGATCTCCTTGTTGCACAGGATATCGGGGTTCGGCGTACGGCCGGCCTTGTACTCTTCGAGGAAGTGCTCGAACACGTTGTCCCAGTACTCGGCGGCGAAGTTGATGGTGTGGAGTTTCATCCCCAGCTTGTCGCAGACGGCCTTGGCATCAGCCAAATCCTGGGCGGCAGAGCAGTACTCGTCCGTGTCGTCTTCTTCCCAGTTCTTCATGAACAAGCCTTCGACCTGATAGCCCTGCTGCTGGAGCAGGTAGGCCGAGACGGAAGAATCCACGCCGCCGGACATGCCGACGATCACCTTGATTTGGCTGTTGTCTGTCATTAGTCGAAGTTACCAGTTCGTTTAAACGGGGCGTATTCTACCAGAATTTCGCGCCCCCGGTCACATATCCATGCCACCGTTCCCATCAGGAACCCGGCAGCAGGAAATCGTTTTTCTTGTCTCGGCCCGATCGCGTCAAAAAGAGCTTCCAACGGCTCTTAAATGAAGGCCTTGAGGGCCGACAGCGGCAGCCTGATGCCAGCCAGATAGTCCTGAATGCACTGCCACACCAGGGGGCTGCGCAGGGCCGGTTTGCACTCGGCGATCTCCGCCAGGGTGAGCCAGTGGCAGGCCAGCACGTCGCCGTCAGGATCCTCTGGATGGTGCTGACCCGGCGCCTTTTCAAGGTCGAAGATGACGGCGGTGCGCACAAAGGTAGCCTCACTGTCCGCCGGCTTGTAGAGATAGACCCCGAGCCAGCCGGTGGGGGCGGCGGTGAGCCCGGTCTCTTCCTTCAGCTCGCGGCAGGCTGCCTGGATGAGATCTTCCCCCGGCTCCACATGGCCGGCAGGCTGGTTGAAGCGGCGCTGGCCCTTGATCTCCTCTTCCACCAGCAGGAAGCGGCCCTGCCAGTGGACCAGGGCGGCCACGGTGAGGCGGGTGGGCAGCGGTGGGTGATCGCTCATAGGGACTCCTTGTCTGGTTGGCGGTGCCCCGGCGGGGCGCTTGTTTCAACAGTGCTGTTCAGATGACGGCACGCTGGCCAAATGGCTTACGCGTGTTATTCCGACGGCTTGCTGCGGGCCGGGCGACGGGCGGTGCCGCGCCCGCCACTGCGATGGCCGGGGCGCGGCTCGGCCTCACGGCTGCCCCGCCCTTGGCCCTGATGCTGGGGGCTGCGAACCGAGCGGGCCGCTCGTGGTGCGCTGTGGCTGCCTGTCCCTTGCGGCTTGGCGGATGTCCGCGCTTTCCCTTGCGTGGCAGATTGCCGTGGCGCCGGGGCCAGTTCGGGAGCGGGCAGGGCGCGGCTCTCCCCCGGTGCCAGCGCGTCGAGGGTCCACTCCCCGATGGCGTAGCGGATAAGGCGCAAGGTGGGGTGACCTATGTGGGCGGTCATCCGCCGCACCTGGCGGTTGCGCCCCTCCACTATCTTGATCTCCAGCCAGCAGGTGGGGATCTCCTTGCGCTCGCGAATGGGCGGATTACGCGGCCACACCGCAGGCTCATCCATGATGCGCGCCCCGGCGGGCAGGGTCATGCCGTCGTTGAGCTCCACCCCGGCGCGCAGGGCAGCCAGTTTCTCCTCGCTCGGGATGCCTTCCACCTGCACCCAGTAAGTCTTGGGGGTCTTCTCTCCCGGCTGGGTGAGGCGCGCCTGCAGCTTGCCGTCGTTGGTGAGCAGCAAGAGCCCCTCGCTGTCGCGGTCGAGCCGGCCCGCGGCATAGATGCCGGGCTCGGTGATGTAATCCTTGAGGGTCTCGCGGCCTGCCTCGTCGGTGAACTGACAGAGCACCATGTAGGGCTTGTTCAAGAGCAGCAGCTTGCGATCGGCCGGGGCGGGGGCCGGTTTGCGCTCGCCTTCCTTGTCTCTCGTGGCGTGCTGCGCCTCCCGGCGTTGGGATGGGCGCGCCGTGGCGGCGGGTCTGCTGGCCGAACGTTCGGCGTCAGGACGGGCGGAGAGGGAGAGACGGGGGCGGGTTGATTTCATCGCATGCATACCAAAAACAGGGGAAGGGCGAGTGTACCACAGGGGGCTGTCGCGGGCATGAACGACGGGGACGGGAGGCCAGCCGCTCAGCCGAGCAGGCCGTCGATGACGATAGCCTGACGGGCGGGGGCGGAGCTCGCGTGCAGCAATGCGGTGCCCACCTGCTCGTCCATCAGTGCGCGGGCCAGCCGGGTGAGGGGGCGCAACTGCTCGGGAGCCAGGCCGGTGGGCACTGCCAGTAAAATCAGGGTCTGCACCGGCCCGAGTGCGGAGCCCCACTCGATGGGCTCGCTGCTGCTGAGCAGCGAGAGCGCGGGTCGGCGGATGGCGGGGCAGATGACGTGGGGCATGGCGAGCCCGGGCCGGATGATGGTGGCGGCCAGCTGTTCGCGCGCGGCGATGGCCTGCTCCAGCGCTGGCCTGTCGCTTATCAGCGCGGCGGGCAGCAGATCCACCAGCACCGCCAGTGCCTGGGCCTTGTCGAGGGGTGCCGTGGCATAGCCAAGTTGAGCCAGGGTGAAGCAATAGTCGGGCAGCGCCTGGCCCAGGCGCAGCTCGGCCAGGGCGGCGCTGCCGGGGCGCCCCAGCGGCTGGCCCAGCTCCACGCACCAGCAGGTGAAGGCCATGTGGGCGAGCTCGGCATCCAGCCCCTCGATCAGCAGCAGACAGAGATCGCCGGGCTGGGTGGCCAGGGTGAGCAGGGAGAGCTGGTTGGTCGCCTCCACCGCCTGACGGCGGGTGACGTTGATGAACTGGATATGGGACTTGAACAGCCCGGCCAGCCGACTCAACTGCTTGGCCTGGGTGATGGTGAGCCCCAGCCGGCAGTGAAAGGAGATCTCGCGGATCAGCATTCAGACGCCGGGGGCGGCGGTTTTGAGCACGGCCACCGCATCGAGCAGCACCGCCTCCAGCGCCACCTGGTGAATGGGGCAGCCGAGGAAGCGATCCTTCTGCTCAATCTCGATATCGGAGGCGATCAGCACCAGATCGGCACCGGCGATGTCGCGGGCGGTGAGGATGTTCTCCAGCCCCATGGCCCCCTGGGTCTCGACCTTGATCTTGAGCCCCAGCTTGTCGGCGGCTTTTTGCAGCGCCTCGGCGGCCATGTAGGTGTGGGCGATGCCGGTGGGGCAGGCAGTGACGGCGAGGATCTTCATGGGCTCTCACGGCAAATTCGGGTGGGGCAACAAGATAGCGCCAAGGGGCGGCCTTGCCAAAGGGGCGGAGGCAAAAATGGGATCCCGACTGCGCTCTGCTGAAGGGATGGGCAAGAGGTGAGCGCTTTTGTGGCCCCAAAAGGGACAAGTGGGGAAAAGAGGGGATAAAAAACGGCCCGCCAGAGGGCGGGCCGAATGCACGCTACGGAGTGAAACCGTACTGCCGGGCAGTGACTGCCCGGTCTGCTTGGGCTGATGCCTGGGCTCAGACGGACTGGGTCGCCAGGGTGGCTGCTTTCAGTTCACGTTTGATGCGGCGGATTTTGCGCTCTTCGGCGACCGCGACGCAGGCCATCAGCACCAGACAGGCGGCGGCGGCCATGTCCAGTGCCGCGAAGGTGCCGGTCCAGCCGGTCAGGCCGAAGATGGGGGTGCCGTCGGCAATCATGCCCAGACCCAGTTTGGCGAAGCTGTCACCGATGAGGTAGGCGAAAGTGCCCTTGACGCCATCGGCCACGCTGATGCCCTGCTTGGGTACGAAGCCCACGGCGGCCACGCCGATCAGCAGCTGCGGACCGAACACCAGGAAGCCCAGCAGGAACAGGGAGCCCAGGAACATGAACTGGGTGGTGGCGTGTTGGTAGAGCCCCAGGGTGGCGATGATCAGCGCCAGCGCCACGCAGGCCACCAGACCACGGCGACCGTTGGCCAGGTCAGAGAGGTAACCCCACATCAGGGTACCGACCAGAGCGCCCACTTCGAAGAAGGTAAAGCCCTGGATGGCGATTTCCTTGGAGAAGCCGAGCTCCTGGTGGGCATAGACGGTGGACCACTGGTCGATACCGATACGCACCACGTAGAGGAAGATGTTGGCAAAGCAGAGCAGCCAGATCACCTTGTTCATCAGCACGTACTTGACGAAGATCTGCCACTTGGTCAGTTGCTGCTCTTCGGTGGCGATATCTTCTTCGCTGGCCACTTCGTCAAACAGCTCTTCCACCTTGCCCAGACCATAGGCTTCCGGCGAATCGCTACCAAAGCGCAGGCCGATAAAGCCGACGATCAGCGCGATGATGGAGGGGAAGATGAACATGCCGAGCACGTTGCCATCGAACAGGTAGTTGGCACCGAACAGCGCCACCCCGGCCGCACCGGCCCCGCCCACGTTGTGGGAGAGGTTCCACATGCCCAGGTAGGTGCCGCGCTTGTTGCGGGGCGTCCACTTGGTGATGGTGGAGTAGCTGCAGGAGCCGCCACAGCTCTGGAAGAAACCGCTGGCCGCGTAGAAGAAGATCATCAGGTAGAGGCTGAAACCGGTGCCACCCATGCTGGCACTGAAGCCCAGCATGCAGAGGGAGGAGAGGATCAGCATCAGCGGCAGGAACTGCTTGGTGTTCTTGCCATCGGCATAGTAGGAGACGATGGTCTTGCCCACCCCGTAGGTGATGGAGAAGCCAAGGCCGATCATGCCGAGCTCGGTCATGGAGAGACCGTACTCCTGGATCATGTCGTTCTGCGCAATGTTGAAGTTCTTGCGGATCAGATACATGGTCAGGTAACCGATGAACACAACCAGATAGGATTGCATAAACGGTTTGAACCAGAGCTTGCGCCGGGCTTCGACCGGCAGGTTCAGGGTGGGGACCCGAACCTGTTCGAGCAGTTTAAACATCTTCGTTCATCCTCTGCGAGATAGACGCTGTTTCCGCCGCGTTCCTCACTTTTTGATTGGAGTTGGAGGTCACGCCACGGAAAGAACAACAGGAAGCGGGCGCGGTGCACGGCGAGCCCCTGTCGATTGAACCCATGCCCGTCCCTTGCGCCATGGCGCGGGTCGGGTAACGACATCAGGTAGCGTGACTTTAATGAGGCGCGCTGCAAATGGCGTGAGAGCCATCCCTAGGGGGGGTAGGAAAATTTCCTAGTTTGGCGGGATCCGGCCGCGAAGCGTGAAGAGGATCACAAGCCGGCGTCGTACAGCAGAGGTGAATGGGCTCTCTCGAACCCGACAAAAGACGAGGCCACCCGCAGGTGGCCTCGTCCGGTTTGGTCACCACCCCGCGGGGGATGGCTTGGTTGGGCAGGGATCAGGCGGCCTTGGCCAGCGTCACCTCGTCACTCTTCTTGACCCGCAGTTTTTTCAGGGCAACCGCCACCACGCCGGTGACGATGGCGCCGCAGATCATGCAGAGCAGGGCCAGCAGCGGCTTGTTGACGGCGCCAAGCAGGGCCACGATGGGGCCACCGTGGGCGACGCTGTTGGTGATGCCAAACAGGAAGGCCATCACGGCGGCGGTCATGCTGCCCAGCACGTTGGCCGGGATGACTGCGAGCGGATCACGGGCGGCAAACGGAATGGCACCCTCGGAGATCCCCACCAGACCCATGGCACCGGCGGCTTTGCCCGCTTCAATTTCGGTGGCGTCGAAGATGCCGAGCTTGCGACCGAGCACGGTAGCCAGTGACATGCCGAGCGGCGCGGCCGGGATGGCGCAGGCCATGGCACCCATGAACTGGGTCTGGCCGGAGGCGATCATGCCTACCGAGAAGAGGAAGGCCACCTTGTTGACCGGGCCACCCATGTCAAAGCCGGCCATGCCCCCCAGCACGATCCCCAGCAGCACCAGGCTACCGCCGCTCATGGAGAGCAGCATGGCGTTCAGACCCGTCATCATGTCGGCAATGGGGGCGCCGATGATGAAGATGAAGACCGCAGCGATAAAGAGCGACCCGACGATGGGGGCGATCAGGATCGGCACCAGCGGCTGCACCATCTTGTGGTAGTGGCGGGTCGCAATCCAGCGCACCAGATAACCGACCAACAGACCCGCGATGATGGCACCGATAAAGCCAGTACCGGCGTCGGCGCCGTAGAAGCTGCCGTTGTTGGCGATCCAGCCGCCGATGAAGCCCGGTGCCAGTGCCGGTCTGTCACCGATGGCGTAGGCGATGTAGCCCGCCAGAATGGGGATCATCAGGGTGAAGGCGGCGACGCCCACGTTGAGGATCTGGTTCCACATGCTCCCTGCCGGGATCTGCATGCCGCTCGGGGTTGGATCACCGCCGATGGCCAGAGCCAGGGCGATCAGCAGACCCCCCGTGACCACAAACGGGATCATGTGGGAGACGCCGTTCATCAGATAACGGTAGAGATCCGAGCTGCCGCCTGAGCTCTTCTCCTCGCTCTTGCGCTCATCCTTGTCCGCCACATAGGCGGGGGCCTTCAGCGCCTGCTCGATCAGACCCTTGCCATCCTTGATGGGGGCCTTCACGCCGGTTTTGATGAGCGGCTTGCCGTTGAAGCGGGCCATGTCCACCTGCTTGTCGCAGGCCACCACGATGGCGCTGGCGCGGGCGATCTCGGCCGCAGTCGGGCTGTTCTTGACGCCGATGGAGCCGTTGGTCTCCACCTTCACCTCAAAGCCCAGCTCCTTGGCGGCGCGCTCCAGGGATTCTGCCGCCAGATAGGTGTGGGCGATGCCGGCCGGGCAGCCGGTGACGCCGATGATCAGCCCCTTGTCGGCGGCCGGGGCGGCCACTTGCGGCTCTTTCTTCTCGAGCAGCAGCGCCAGCGCATCGGTAGACGTCTTGGCTGCCAGCAGGGCATCGATAAAGCCCTCTTCAATCAGCTTGGCGGAGAGCTCGGCCAGCACCTCGATATGGTGGTTGGCGCCACCGGCCGGGGAGGCGATCATGAAGAACAGCCGGGACGGCTTGCCATCCTCAGCGCCGTACTCGATACCGGCGCGGCTGATGCCGATGGCTACCGCCGGGGTGCTTACTGCCGCACTCTTGGCATGGGGCAGGGCGACGCCCTCTTCAAAGCCGGTGTTGTCCAGCTCTTCCCGGGCCCACAGGTCCTTGATGAACTGCTGCTCGTCGCTGACCTTGCCTTGCGCCGCGAGCAGGCGGGTCATCTCGGTGAAGACCTCCTCCTTGCGCGTGGCCTTTAAATCGAGTGCGATCAGCTGCTCGTTGATAAGGGTGGTGATCATGGCGTTCTCCCTGCTCCTGGCCGGAGCCTGTTGGCATCTTTTCCTGGGCTAGCGCCCAGGAGATGCAGACAAAAGTGACCCCACTATTATCCCGCCCGCTAGGCCGCGCACCTATCGGACAAAACTGCGAAATACTGGATTTTTGTGCTCAACCACCTCGAGTGTGACCCCGATCGCACAGCAGACCAGCTGACAAAATGGGTCTGGATTGAATCGATAAGTTATTTTTTATTTTTTAAAATCAGTATCTTGGTGATGATTCTTTCAACATGCTTTTATGATGGAGAGTGATATTATCCGGCCAAGAATCGGTGCAAAACTGTAAATTTGTGAGGTGAAAAGAGCGGGCGGGGTGTGAGCTGTCGCACATAAATGGCGGTGACGGGGCGCTTGATAAGGGGAGACAGGCGAGGGGAAAGGTGGAGAAGTGGGTTGAGCCATGGGAGCCAGACAGCCCACCATAACGCACGGGTGAAACCACAGGCATTGGCCCCGTAGGGTGCAATGAACGAAGTGAATTGCACCGCTTGTTTGGGTAGGCAGGGTGGAGGTAGGAGAGGGGATTGCAGGAAAGATAGAGGTGCAATGCGCTGCGCTTATTGCACCCTACTGAGTTGATGTTGATTACGCGAATGTCCAAATACGCTCCGCTACTTGAACCTACGAATTACACAATATGTGCAACCGATTCCAGCCAGTGGGGAACTTGTTGCCGATACCACTCCAGATATTGCTGTGCCTGCGGCTTCTCCCTTCTGGTCAGCAGATTGGTGACCTCAATAATCAGCCAGCACTTGGCCATGACGAGATGGCGCAGCAACCGGTTACCTGAGAGAAGCGAACTGTGGCAAAGATAGCGTTCAATGATGGCTTCATACTCCGCCAGTGAACCCATCCGCGGCACCAGCGGAGCTAAATCGATGGCCGGGCTGCCATAACCAAATCGCTCCCAGTCAAACAACACCAGCTCACCATTGTCGCGGGTACCCCAGTTGCCCTCATTACTATCCCCCGAGATCAGGCACTGTTCCTCGAATAGTTCGTGGCCAACTTGCTGGATATGGCGGATCTTCTCGTTGGCCGCTTCCGGTAGGCAGAGTACAGAGAGCGCCTCGTCGATGTCGGTGAGTGACCAGCCGTGATTTTTCACCGCAAAGTCGGGCTGATAGTTGGTGTTGTGCAGGCTGGCCAGCTGAGCAAAGGTCTGTTCGTTGTGGTGCAGTTGCGTGAGCGTGACCGGATGAGGGATCTGCTCAAGGAACAGGATCTCCCCCTCGACCCTGAGAAGGGCAGGTGTGTTGAGCCCGCTCAAATGCGGGGCGGCGCATTGGTAGAAATGACGCTCGACCGCTGATGCACCGCTTTTTCTGATGCAGGGCTTGCCATCCAGCAACTGGATATTTACGGAGGCACTCCCCATCTTTGCCAGCTCTTGTTGCGTCATCCTCTACCCCGTTAGCTATGAGTGGTCAGTTGAGTGAGATAGCTATTTACTTCTGTCCGAGTCGTGAAACGGTGCTTGGCGTTTGGGAATCGATCAAACAGCTCGCGATGGAATCGGCGGGAGCTTTTGCCGGCTCGCTGCCCATATTCCGATGCCCACACCAGCAGTTGTTGAAAGTTCTTTTCGGTTGCCACTGCATCCCGTTGCCTGGCACTTTGTGATCCGCGCGATAGTAGCGAATCACGGCATACAGACCAGTCGAGATCCAGAAAGAGCAGGGTATCGGCGGCATCAAGCAGTTGCTCGGCCAGGGCACCAAATATCCCTTCTACCACCCATGAGGGCTCTTGAAAAAGTGTTTGAATGGCTTGGTCAATCTCATGCTGGGGCCGTTTTTGGTTAAACCCGCCCGGCTGCCAGACAATAGTGTCCAGATTGACCTCGTGGATAGTTAGCCCCTCAGCCAATCTAGCCGCCAACCAGCTCTTGCTCGATCCCGAGTTGCCAATAATCAGAATTCGTTTCATCTTTGAGTGCTCTTTTCTGGAACAGATATCTGGAGGCTGGAAAGTAGAGGTGATGACGCTGAGAGTGGATTAAAAGTAGGTTGGCGGTTCGCCGACATAGCGTGGCCGCCTCTGAGAGAAATACATGCAATTACCCCCCGGAATGCGCCTATACCCCAGCCTCTCGTAGAAGTGATGGTCGATATCTGCATGGAGGAAGGTGGCGACGGCATCGGGACTATCCAGCAGCATGCCTGTCACCCCACGCAGCAGATGGGTGCCAAATCCTTGCTCCCTCATCGCAGGTATCGTTGCCAGTGAACCTATGCCAAAACAGCCTTGACCAAGGCCAAATCGGTCCCGATAGACGATAAGGGAAGAGACAGGCTGATTGCCCACAACAAGGACATACCACACACCGGAGCGGTATTTTTGACTGGCGTGGCAGCTCGCCAGATATTCAGTCGGTGATAGTCCTTTGCCCCAAGCATCAAAGCCCATCCAGAAGATGGCATTCAGTTCATCTGGGCTGGCTTTTCTTGTCTGCATCCTACATTCATTCCTTTACCAGTGTCATGGCGATCGATATGGCTCTCGTTGCTTTCGATGAGATGTGGCGACGCTGAATTGATCCCCCCACCATTTATCCCCAGGGCGCTACAGGCTGCTGAGGGTGGGGATAGCCTAGCCCAGTTCAAGGTAGAGTCGCAGCATGTCTTTGTGCTGGATGCCGTACTCCATGATGGGCTCCGGGTAGTGGATAAGGAAGTGATCCTTTACGACGGCATCGACGCGAAAGCCGTGGCGCTGGTAGTAGGTGAGCTGGTGGCCGAAGCTGCCGGTACCGAGCTCGACGCGGCATACCCCTTTCCCGGCCAGGCTGGTCAGTACGAAGTGCAGCAGGCCGGAGCCGATGCCTTGCTGCTGGCGGTTGGGGGCAACGGCGATATTGAAGATCTCGGCCGTTTGCTCCCCCACCAGACCGACCACGCAGGCGCCCACTACCTCGTCGCCCGCCAGGGCGGCAAAGCCCCAGGCGCCGGGCAGATAGGCGGCAATGCGCTGCTCTGCGGGATCGGCCTCCAGCAGCAGTGCCAACGGCAGTTGACTGGGGTCCATCTCGACAAACTTCATCTTTATTTCTCTTTTATCTCGCTGTGACGGTCCGGGGTGTGCCGTTCTCTGGGCCTCAATACTCCAGAAACTTCTCGCCACAGCGCTCGCAGATCAGGTGCTTTACATGGGTGGCCTGGTAAGCCAACGTTTCACCAAACGCCCAGTTGGTGATGCTGCTGGAAGTAAAGGCTTGCCAGAAGGCTTTGCGCGGATCCTTGGGCATGATGTCTTGAGTGTGATCGCGGGCGACCAGCACCACGATATGGCGGGTGCGCTCCCGGCATTTGTCACAGCGATGGATTTCACTCGGTGGCTCGCTTTGGGAGTGGGCGGTGCGCTCTGTTGTCATGATGATGACCTGTTATGGATGGCGCGCCCATCATAGTCTTCTTCAGTTGGCTCTCAATCCCCCATGCTGGGGGCGTGTGCTGGTTGCGAGCGGGATCACTTTTTGGGGCGCGTAGCGGGCTTGGCTGCGATGGTGTTTGTTGCGATGCCCTCGGGGGAGGGAATACCCATGCTAGCCAATACCCGGGCGGCGTTCTCTTCACACGGCATCTCGTCGGGTTTGGACTCCACCAGCCTGATCAGGGCCTGCAATTGCTGCTTGCTGTGGGCAAGTCTTGTCTCCAGCGCTTCTATGTCGCTCACCTTGGCCTCGAGCGCCGCCAGTAGCGGGGCGTGTTGCCAAGAACTGATATCTGCGGGCACCAACTGCTTGATCTCGTCGAGGGAGAAGCCTGCCTGCTGCGCCTGGCCGATGATGGTCAGCAAGGGTACCGTCTCGGGCGGGTAGTCGCGATAGCCGTTGGTACCCCGCCGTACCTTGCTGAGTAGGCCTCTGGCTTCGTAGAAGCGGATGGTGGAGGCCGCCATGCCGGTCTGTTTGGCCAGTTCACCGATCTTCATCTTGCCTCCTGGGCTGCGGGTTGGCGGGTCTGCCCGCCGAAAGGGGGGATCAAGGGGAATTCTAGGGTGAAAGCCCGCTTGAATGTCAACGGTCCTATGGGCTGTGCGGGTGGAGACCATTTCTCCCATCGCGATGGCATCCCGATAAAGGGGCTTGACCTTCAAGTCAGCTTCAAACTTATGGTGGGGTCCTCACTACCGAGGAGATCGCCATGAACCCATTTACTCCCCTGACCCTGCCCAATGGCAGCCAGCTTATCAACCGCCTCGCCAAGGCCGCCATGGAAGAGAACATGGCCGACTATGACCATGCCCCCTCAGAGGCGCTGATCCAGCTCTATCGTACCTGGGCAGAGGGTGGCGCCGGCCTGCTCATCACCGGCAATGTAATGGTGGACGGCCACGCCATGACGGGGCCGGGGGGCGTGGTACTCGATTCCCACGATCTCTCCCCAGCGCTGGCCGGGCGTTTCAGTGCCTGGGCCGAGGCGGCCAAGAGCGGTGGCGCCCAGATCTGGATGCAGATCAACCACCCCGGTCGCCAGATGCCGGCGGCGCTGGGGCAGCCCACCCTGGCCCCTTCCGCCGTACCCATGGCGCTCGGCAGTTTCTCGAGGCAGTTCTCTCCGCCCAGAGCCATGAGCGAGGCCGACATTGCCGAGGTGAAGGCGCGCTTCATCAACACGGCGCTGCTGGCACAGCGTGTCGGTTTTGACGGGGTACAGATCCATGCTGCGCACGGCTATCTGCTGAGCCAGTTCCTCTCGCCACTTACCAACCAGCGCCGCGATCGTTGGGGCGGCAGCCTTGAGAATCGCGCCCGCTTGCTGCTGGAGATAGTTGAAGGGATCCGCCAGCAGGCGGGCAGCGGCTTCGCACTGTCGGTCAAGCTCAACTCCGCCGACTTTCAGCGTGGCGGCTTCAGCACCGAGGATGCAAAGGCGGTGGTGGAGATGCTCAACCCGATCGGGGTGGATCTGGTGGAGCTATCCGGCGGCAGTTACGAGGCGCCCGCCATGCACGGCCAGGCCCGCGATGGTCGGACTCTGGCGCGGGAGGCCTATTTTCTGGAGTTCGCTCGGGAGATCGTCTCTGTTGCCCATATGCCCGTGATGGTGACCGGGGGAATTCGCCGCTACCCGGTGGTGGAGCAGGTGCTTGGCAGCGGGGTGGCGGTCGCCGGCATGGCCACTGCGCTGGCCATCGCCCCGGATCTGCCCGCAAGATGGCACCGTGAGCAGGCGGCAAGTGCCGAGCTCAGGCCCATCCCCTGGCGCAACAAGGTGCTGGCCTCGGTAGGTTACATGGCGATGGTGAAATACCAGTTGCGGCGGCTGGGGCGCGGGCAGCCGAGCCGCCCCAAGATCGCGCCCGCCCTGGCGCTGGCCTGCCAGCAGTGGCAGACCCTGCTTGGCAACGCCCGCTATAGACGCTGGATCAAGGCGCAGGAAAAGTGAAGGGGGGGCTTGCCACCCAGCCAGCTTAGGCCGATGCCCGCTTTTGCAGGCTGGGGATGATGAGATGGCGGTTGGGGGCGAGCTCGGGTTGCTGCAATCGGGTCAGCAGGCGCAGGGCCGCCTGGCGGCCGATGTCGCGGGCCGGCGAGCTGACGAAGGTGAGGGCGGGGAAGGTGAGTTCGGCCTCCGCCACGTCGTCAAAGCCGAGCAGGGCCACCTGCTGGCCGACGTAGTTGTCCTTGCCTACGCTGCGCCCGCTCGCCTCGACGCCGTAGATGGCGCCGAGGGCTACCTCGGGGTAGTGGCAGAGCACGGCGGTCACCTTGGGGTGCCGGTGCAGCAGCTGGGCGATGGTGTCGGCGGCGCTGCGCTGGGTGCGATCGCACTCCAGTACCCACTCCGGTTTGAAGGGGAGGCCGTATTGCAGCAGGCTGGCACAGTAGCCACCGATGCGCTCGGCGCGGGTGAGGGAGTCGGCCCGCCCGCCAACGTAGGCGATATGGCGGTGACCCTGCTCGATGAGATAGGTGGTGGCCTGCTGGGCGGCGTGGGTGTTGTCGGGGCCGATAAAGTCCACGTCGTCTCGATAGTAGGAGCGGGCGGCGCACACCAGCGGCAGCGCCGAGCCGAGCAGGTGTTCCAGCGGCTTGGCGGCGGCGCCGCGCACCGGGTTGAAGATGATGCCCGCCACCCCCTGGCGCGACAGGGACTGGATGCTCTGCTGCAACCGCTCTGGGCTGTGGCCGCACTGGGTCAGAAACAGCAGATAGCCCTGTTGCTCCAGCACCTCGCTCACCCCGGCGGTCACCTCGGTATAGAAGGGGTCGGTGATGTCGCGCAGGATCAGACCCACCAGGTTGGATTGCTGGCTGCGCAGGTTGGCGGCGGCGCTGTTGGGCACGTAGTCGAGCTCTTTTATCGCCTGCTGCACCCGCTCGGCGGTGGCCGGCGAGATGCGCCCCTTGCCGCGCAGCACCATGGAGACGGTGGTGACCGAGACCCCGGCCAGCCGGGCCACGTCGGTGATCTTGGGGTTGTTGGCGAGCAGCGGTTTGGGCGACATAGGCAGGCGGTGGCGATCAAGGCGAAGAGACGAGGTGCACAGCATACTCGCTTGGGTTGCCGAGTGAAACGTTACATCCCGCGCCCATGGATCTGTCTCACAAATTTGAGGAACAGCGTCCAGCAGGGCGGTTGAACTGTGATCCTGTCGGCACTTGTGAGTTGATAAAACGTTTTATCATCCAAAAAAACCAGATACGGCTCACCGTCGCCATCTGTCAGGAACGGTACCGGGCAGGCGTATCGAATGACCCTCACCTCACAAGGATCTGACACATGGCCAAGTCCCCCGCCAAATCCACCGTCTGGGAGTTCCTGCAGAGCCTCGGCAAGACCTTTATGCTGCCGGTCGCCCTGCTGGCCTTCTCGGGCATTCTGCTCGGTGTCGGCAGCTCGCTCACCAGCGATGCGGTCAAGCAGAGCATGCCCTTCCTCGACAATACCGTGCTGCAACTGCTGTTCCTCTGGATGACCAAGGTCGGGCTGGTGGCCTTTATCTACCTGCCGGTGATGTTCGCGGTGGCTATTCCGCTGGGGCTGGCGCGCGAAGAGAAGGGGGTGGCGGCCTTTGCCGGTTTCGTCGGCTATGCGGCGCTCAACCTCTCCATCAACTTCTACCTCACGGTGGCCAACGTCATTGGTGACGCGGCAGCGGAGAAGGCCTACGGGGTGAAATCGATCCTCGGCATCAGCTCCATCGACACCGGCATTCTGGGGGCCATCATCGTCGGGGTGATCGTCGCGAAGCTGCACGCCCGTTTCTACACCTACCAGATGCCCGATGCGCTCGCCTTCTTCGGCGGCGCCCGCTTCGTGCCCATCATCACCGCCATCGTGCTGGGGGTGGTCGGTCTGGTGGTGCCTCTGGTCTGGCCCTGGTTTGCCGCCGGCATCAACGGCATCGGGACGCTCATCTCCCACGCCGGTCCCTTCGGTCCCTTCCTGTTCGGTACTGGCGAGCGGCTGCTGCTGCCGCTCGGCCTGCACCACATTCTGGTGGCGCTCATCCGCTTTACCGAGGCGGGCGGCACGTCGCTGGTGTGCGGCAACGAGGTGAGCGGCGCACTCAACATCTTCTACGCCGAGCTCTCCTGCGCCGACACTTCCGGCTTCTCGGTCTCTGCCACCTCCTTCCTCTCTCAGGGCAAGATGCCTGCCTTCCTCGGCGGCCTGCCGGGTGCGGCGCTCGCCATGTATCACTGCGCTCGCCTGGAAAATCGCGGCAAGATCAAGGCGCTGCTGGTCTCCGGCGTGGTGGCCTGCGTCATCGGCGGTATCACCGAGCCGCTCGAGTTCCTGTTCCTGTTCGTGGCGCCGGTGCTCTACGTTATTCACGCCATCCTGACCGGTCTGGGCTTTATGACCATGGGGCTGCTTGGTGTCACCATCGGCAACACCGACGGTAACCTCATCGATTTTCTGGTGTTCGGTGTGCTGCAAGGCACCGCCACCAAGTGGTATCTGGTGCCGGTCGCGGCTGCCATCTGGTTTGCCATCTACTACGGGGTGTTCCGCTTCGCCATCGTGCGCTTTAACCTGAAAACCCCTGGCCGTGAAATCGAAACCAGCGAGACTGCCCAGCCCGCAGGCAAGAAGGCCGGCAACAGCGGTTACAACGGTGAAATCATCCTCAACGCCCTGGGCGGCGCCGATAACATTCTGGCGCTCGATAACTGCATCACCCGCCTGCGGATGTCGGTGCAGGACATGAGCCGGGTCGATGACAAGGTATTGAAAGCGAACGGCGCCATCGGGGTGATCAAGCTCGACGAGCACAACCTGCAGGTGGTGATCGGCCCGCAGGTGCATCTGGTGAAAAACCAGCTGCAGAGCCTGATGGGGGCCTGAACCGGCCAATAAAATCCGAACGGGGGGCGCAAGCCCCCCTTGTTTGCCTCTCCCAATATGTCTCCTGTTTATGGGTGGAGAAACTTCATGCACGATATTTATGATTTCGACCATGTGGTCGACCGCCACGGCACCTACTGCACCCAGTGGGACTATGTAGCCGACCGTTTTGGCCATGCCGACCTGCTCCCCTTTACCATCTCCGACATGGATTTCGAGACCGCCCCCTGCATTCGCCAGACGATGGCAACCCGCCTTGAGCACGGGGTATTTGGCTACAGCCGCTGGAATCACGATGACTTCAAGGGGGCGGTGAGCAACTGGTTTGCCCACCGCTACGGGGCGAGCCTCGACCCCGAGACCTTGGTCTACGGCCCCTCGGTCATCTATGTGATTGCCCAGCTGGTGAGCCTCTGGTCGGCGCCGGGCGAAGGTGTGCTGGTGCATACCCCTGCCTACGATGCCTTCGGCAATATGCTGGCTGCCAACGACAGGGGGCTGCTGCCCTGTCCGCTTAAAAAAGAGGGGGGGAGTTATCAGATCGACTGGGCCTGTTTCGAGCAACAGGCGGCCCGCCCCGATTGCCGGATTTTGCTGCTCTGCAGCCCCCACAACCCCACTGGCCGGGTCTGGACGCGGGATGAACTGGGCCGGATGGCCGCCATCTGCCAGCGCCACGGGGTCAAGGTGATTTCGGACGACATCCATATGGATGTGAGCTTTGCCCGCTATCTGCCGTGGAGTGAGGTGGCACCGGACGATGGCTGGGCGCTGGTGAGCTCGGGCTCCAAATCCTTCAATATTCCGGCCCTTGGCGGCGCCTACGCCTTTATCGCCAACGCCGGGGCGCGGGGCGCCTATCTGCAACGGCTCAAGGCGGCCCATGGCCTTTCATCGCCGCCCATTCTCGGGGTGCTGGCCCATATCAGCGCCTATCGGGACGGCGCTACCTGGCTCGATGCGCTCAAATCCTACCTGCACGGCAACCTCGCCCATGTGGCGGCGCGGCTCAACGCCGCCTTCCCCGCCATTGACTATCGGGTGCCCGAGGGAACTTATCTCGCCTGGATTGACTTGAACGGTCTTGGTATCGACTCCACCGAGCGGATGGATGCGCTGCAAACCTTGCTGGTGGAAAAATACCGGGTCGCCATCATGCGCGGCGACACCTATGGCCCAGAAGGCAAAGGCTATCTTCGCCTCAACGTTGGCTGCCCGCGCTCAAAAGTAGATAAAGGCCTCGACGCCCTGATCAGCGCACTGCAAGAGCTGCTGGCTGGATAGAACACCGCCGCCCTCGGGCGGCGGTTGCTATTTCGAGGCGGTAAGTTGTCGGTACTTACCTTGAGTCAGAGAATGGCGCGGCTGCGAAACAGCACCTTGCCACAGGCCAGGCAGGTGTGGCGCAAACGGTAATCGCCGGCGCCGGTCAGCGGGCTGAACAGCACCTTGTGCGAACCGCAGGCACAGCAACTGGCGTTTTCACTATCGTCGGTGGCGCATTCGGGATGACGGGCGAGGTACTCGGGCAGGGTAGGTAGTTTGTCCCAGTCGGGCTGGGTTACCGCGCGATTCTTGAGAATGATGCCGGCGGTCACCAGACCCGCCAGGGTGAGCAGTACGTCCGTCAATTCCATGTTTTGCAAGGCTCCGTCCAGGTGCGGTCGCGAGGCCGGCTGGCAGGCGAAGGCACAATATGGCTCCTATCTTATCGATCCAGAGGGGGAGGGCGCTATCCCCGTTCGGGCGGCTGACGAACGGGGTTTGCTGTTGCCTGATACCGGGATAAAAGAAGGGGCCCTTGGCCCCTTCTCTCGTAGGTACTCTCAAGCCCGTTATCAGGCCACCTGGCGCCCCGGCTGGGTGCGGGCCAGCAGCCCTTCCGGGTTGTGGATGGCCTCCCGGGTCTTGACGTCGATGACCTCGATATGGGCGAAGCGCTCCTTGTTCTTGATGGCCACATCGTGGGCCAGGATGACGCAGCGGGCGTTGGCCACGTCTTTGGGCGTAATGCGGTTGATGATGCCGTTGGCGCCCTGGGTTTCCACTTTCAGCTTGATGCCGGCCTTGGCGGCCGCTTTTTGCAGGCTCTTGGCGGCCAGGAAGGTGTGGGCCACGCCGGAGGGGCAGGCGGTGATGGCCAGCACTTCGGCTTCCCCTTCCGCCTCGATGATCTGGTACTCCTCCTGGCGCTCGTTGCTCTCATCGGTGTCGCTGACCGGCTTTTTCAGCAGGTTGACGATAAGGGCCGTGGTGAGGGCGCCAAGGAGGGTGCCGAGGATATAGCCCATCTTGCCCTCCACCACCGGCAACACGATCCAGCCGCCCCAGGGGGCGTGGTTGATGCTGTGCATCATGAAACCGGTGATGTTGCCGACGATGCCGCCTGCGACGATGGCCGGGATGACCCGCACAGGATCGGCGGCGGCGAACGGGATGGCCCCCTCGCTGATGCCGATCATGCCCATGATGGCGGCCGCCTTGCCCGCTTCACGTTCTTCCTTCTTGTAGCGACGCGGTGAGAGCAGGGTCGCCAGCGCCATGCCGAGCGGTGGCACGCAGATGGCGATGCCGACCCCGCCCATCAGCCAGGGCTGGGTGTTGACCTGGGTCTGGGCGAACAGGGTGGCCACCTTGTTGATGGGGCCGCCCATGTCAAAGGCGGTCATGCCACCGAGGATGGCGCCCAGCATCACCTTGCCGGAGCCCGCCATGCTGGAGAGCCAGTGGTTCATCCCTTCCATCATGGCGGCGATGGGGGCGCCTATCACCCACATCACGATACCGCACACCAGGAAGGTGCCGATGAGCGGGTAGATGAAGATGGAGCCGAGCGAACTCATGGAGTCCGGTAGTTTTATGCGTTTGAGCTGGTTGACGATGAGGCCGGCGATAAAGCCCACCAGGATGGCGCCGAGAAAACCGGTGTGAAACTGCTGCACTGCAATCCAGGAGCCGATCATGCCGGGGGCCAGGCCCGGTTTGTCTGCCATGGAGTAGGCGATGTAGCCGCCCAGCACGGCGGTAAACAGGGTGAGCCCGGCAATCCCCATATCGGCCATGTCCTTGAGCACGCCAGCCTCGGGCACGGCGCCCTTGCCGCTGATCATCACCGACAGCGACAGCAGCACGCCCCCCGCGACGATGAAGGGGATCATGTGGGAGGTGCCGAACAGCAAATGCTGCTTGAGGGTGTTGAGCTGGGCCTTGATGCCGCGCTCCTGCGGCTCCGCCGGCAGGGAAGGTTGCGCCCGGGGGGAGGCAGGGGCTGCGGACGGCCCTGGTGCGGCCAGCAAGGCGAGTACCTCGGCGCGGCTGGTGGCTGCCTGCATGCTGGCGATGAAACCGGGTTCCAGCAGCTTGGTGGAGAGCTCGGCCAGCACCTCGATATGGTGGTTGGCGCCGCCCGCCGGGGAGGCAATCATGAAGAACAGCCTGGAAGACTCGCCATCTTCGGCGCCGTAGTCGATGCCCTGGCGGCTGATGCCGACCACGATGGCGGGCTCTCGCACCGCCTCGCTCTTGGCGTGGGGCAGGGCGACCCCCTGCTCGAAGCCGGTGTTGTCGAGCTCCTCTCGTGCCCAGAGGTCGCGGACAAACTGATCCTGACTGGCTATCTTGCCGCTGGCCTTGAGCCTCTCGGCCAGTTCGACGAACAGCGCCTGCTTGTCGCGGGCCGCTATATCGAGGCAGATCAATCCTTCATCTATCAGGGTGGTGAGCATGGTTCTCTCCTGGCTGGTGCCGTCCGAATGGAAGTGGTTCTGTTGAAAACGGTGGTGCAACTGGTTGACCTGCCTATTGTTTCTCCCAAGTGCCTCGGCCGAAATCGGAGATATGTGCCCTTTACTGGATTTTTGTGCCGATGCTGCCTGCCTGTGACCCTGCTCGCATTTTGTCCTGCCTGAATGAACGAGCTCGTTTCTATAGAAATACATTTTAAAACATAAGGTTATTTTTAATCCGAGTACGACTGATGACCAATAAGTGGTGAGCCTGAATGCTGTCGGCAGACGACGGGATGGAGATTTGTGCGCTCGAGCAGGCGAGAAAATTGTGAGCCGGTCGGCAAAATCGGCGGCCTGGCTTTGGGGGATGCTCATGGTGGCGGGGTGGCAGGAAACGCAAGAATGAGGGGATGAAAAATCAGTGCATAATTGGCCGATTGAAAAGGGTGTGCGAATTTGTAGTGGTTTGCACTTAACTGTTTGATAATTAATGTGTTGTGTTTTATTGGTCGGAGTGGAAAGAGGCGGTTTTGACCTCCTTTTGATGGCCTTCCGGGAGACGTTTAATCATTTTTTAGATTGCTTTTTGCATATCCAATCGTTTATTTAGTTGGACAGTTTTGGCAAACCGGAAGTCAAACCTGATGAACCGACAGGCCAACGCCCTTGATGCGGAGTGTGCCGTCAACCCGTTTTACTTGTCATGTTCACCCAGATGTAAGGAGACATCCCGATGGAAAAACTGGTCCAAGAGATCGACACCATGCGCGAAGAGTTCAAGCAACAGGAGCGCAAACAGGCCCACGACAAATGGCAGGCCAGGGTCGAAGAGCTGCAGCAGATCCGCGCTGAAGAGCCTCAGCCGGAGGCCGTGGAGGAGTGACCCGTGGCCAGCCCGGCGCTAAGGCGCACGCGGCCCGGCAGAATGCAAAACCCCCGCCAGCATGGCGGGGGTTTTTTATTGCGGCTCGATGGCGTTGTGGCTCTGCCACTGGCGCAGGCGCTGCTTGAGCGAGCCATCGCCGGGCGGGATGAAGTCATCCATCAGGTAGCAGCGGTCGTCGCCGCTCTTTTGAAAGTGGAGGCTGACCGTCTGCGGCTCTTTCTGGGTGTCGGAGAGGGCGAACAGATACTGCATCCTGACCGTTACCCCTTGCTCTTGCTCGTTGGCCAGGGTGAAGCTGACGGGTTCGCTCACCTCGCCATCCTGGGCGTTGATCCAGGGATCGGCATCGATGGCACACACCTCGCCGTCGGCGTTGCAGGCGGCCTCGCTGCTCAGCACGGCGAAGAAGTCGGGAGTGAGCAGCGCCTTGAGCGGCGCCGGGTCGGCGTAATAGAAATCCTTGTGCTCGCTCCAGAACGCCTTGGCCAGCCTGAGCGCCACCCCCTTGTCACAGGCGGCATGCACCGGGCTGCCCAGCAGCGCCAGCAGTAAAACGGATAGTCCGCAGTAGCCTTTCATGATGTTCTTCCTGAACTGGTGCCGGATGACTGTGGTGGCCCCGGCGAGGGTCAAGGCGCAGTGATAGCCAGACGGGCATGATAGCCAACCCGGCAGAGGACGACAGCAGGATCTGATGAATTTATGCCGCACATCAAGAAATTTATCGGCAGAAGGCAGGGGGGCGCGGTGGCTGAGACCGCTAAAAAACAAGGGCCATCCTGGATGGCCCTTGTGGTCGTGGGTCGATGCAGACCGGTTTAGCAGCGGTTGCCGGCGCGGGCGACCCGGCCCTCGGCCAGCAGCTGGTAGCGGCCGGTGGCGGCCGGGATAAAGGCGGACTGACCCTTTTCGAGACGCAGGGTGTCGTCACCGCGCTTGAGGATCACGGCCTCGTCGATGGCAAACAGGATCTCGGCGCTGGCGGTGGTAAGCTGGTGCTCGCCCGCCGGGTAGACGCTGAAGGTGAAGTCCGGCACCGGCACCTCGAAGTGCTGCACCGCCCCTTCCATGCGGGGAGCAAGCAGGATCTGGTCGTCCGGCTTGGGCAAGCAGCGGGTACAGGCCAACAGCTCGGCCACGTCTATGTACTTGGGGGTGAGCCCGGCGCGCAGCACGTTGTCGGAGTTGGCCATGATCTCGAGGCCAGTGCCGCGCACATAGGCGTGTGGGGTGCAGGCGTCCAGATACATTGCCTGACCGGGCTGCAGGGTCACCACGTTCAGCAGCAGCGGCGAGAACAGCCCCACATCCCCCGGGTACTGGGCGGCCAGGCTGGTGATCAGCGCAAAGGTCTCTTCATCCTGATGGGCGGCGGCAAAGGCCAGCAGGCCCGCCAGTGCCTCCTCCTTGTGCGCCCCTTCCAGCACCAGCAGCTGGTGGAAGAAGTGCTGCAGACCCGCTTCGTTCTGGCTGGCGGCGAGGGCGGCGACCAGCTCGGCAAGGGCGGGCAGCTTGACCCGCTCGAACAGCGCCAGGATGGCCGGGATGGCGCGAAAGCCGTTCATCGCCTGATAGGGGGTGAGGGCAAACACCAGCTCGGGCTTGTGGTTGGGATCCTTGTAGTTGCGATTGGCGGCCTTGGGCGAGATGCCGGCGGCCTCTTCCTTGGCAAAGCCCGCTTCGGCCTGCGCCTTGCTCGGGTGCACCTGAATGGAGAGGGCCTTCTCGGCGCACAGCACCTTGAACAGGAACGGCAGGCTGCCAAAACGGGCCTGGGTGGCCTCGCCCAGCACGGCGGCGGGGGCGTTCTCTATCAGGGTCGAGAGCTTTTGCGCCTGCCCGGCCAGCACTACCTCGGAGCAGCCATTGGGGTGGGCACCCATCCAGAGTTCGGCCTGGGGCTTGCCCGCCGGATTGGGGATGCCGAACAGGGTGGTGAGGGCGTCATGGCTGCCCCAGTCGTAGCCTTGAATCGGATTTTGCATTGACAAAAAAGAGGGCAGATCGCGACTGCTCATAAGGGATGCCTCATTTGGTGTGCAGAAAATCGGGTGCAGAAAAGGGTGGCATTGCTGCCGTGGACCGGACTATAACATGGGCGGTCGCGGGCACCGCAACCGCTTGCCTCTCTCTTGATCAGGATCAGCATGTCTCTTGTCTTCAGCCAGTTGCTTGATGGCGCCCTCCACGAGCAGGCCCCCTTCGACCAGATCTGGTTTGCCCAGGATCAGGGGGTGCCGCCCGGTTTCAGCTATCAGGTCAACTTTCCCCGCCTCGAGCTGGTGTTCAGCGGCGAGTATCGCAACCAGATCTGGGACAGAGAGCAGGGCTGCCAGGAGATCTGCATCGCCCCCGGGCAGGCGCTCTACATCCCCCCCAACGGCTGGAACAAGCCGCTCTGGACCACCGACTGCTCGGTGCTGAGCCTGCTGTTCGGCAAGCGCCAGCTGGGCTTCAGTCTGGTGAGCAAGCGGCGGGAAGACCCCGATTTCTTTGACGTGCAAAAGCACAGCATCATGGCCCGGGCCGGCCATGTGAACGAACACATACTGGCGGCGCTCAACGTGCTGACCGAGGACCCCGCTCGCTCCCCCACCGACAATCACCTGCTGCAGGCGCTGCTCACCAGCGTGCGCCAGCTGCTGGCCGAGTCCACCTTCGAGCGGCCGCGGGGGGCCGAGCTGTTTCACGGGATCTGCATCTATATCCAGGAGAACTTTCACCGCCCCATCAGCCGGGATTCGATCGCCCATCGCTTCAACGTCTCGGCCAGCCACCTGTCGCACCTGTTTCGCGAGCAGGGGCACATGCGCCTGGCCGATTACATCAGCTGGGTGCGCATCGATCGGGCCAAGTTCATGCTCAAGAAATACCGCTTTCGCCTCGAAGAGGTGGCCAGCCGCTGTGGTTACAGCGATGTGAACTATTTTTGCCGGGTGTTCAAGCAGAAGACCGGGCTGACCCCCTCCCAGTACCGGGCACTCAGCCAGCCGCAGGGGCAGGCCGAGGGGCTGGCAGGATAAGCAGGGATGCTGCTGGAGCCTGTCCGAGTCAGGCGCCGGCGGGGCTGCTTCGGATCCGGAGCAGGCAGAAGGGACGCATTGTGATCCAGTGCGCGACTATGGTCTGACATGCGTGCTCGCCATTTGATTCTGCAAATGGATGGGCTTAAGATGGCCGCGCGCAACTTACAGATTGATAACAAACGGAAGTTAGGAGATGCCGATGGAAAGCAAAGTAGTTATCCCGACCCAGGGCCAGAAAATCACAGTCGATGCCAACGGCAAGCTGCAGGTTCCCAACCATCCGATCATTCCGTTTATCGAAGGGGATGGCATCGGTGTGGACGTGACCCCGGCCATGTTGAATGTGGTGAATGCCGCGGTCGAGAAAGCCTACAAAGGCGAGCGCAAGATCGCCTGGATGGAGATCTACACCGGCGAGAAATCGACTCATGTCTATGGCGAAGGTGCCTGGCTGCCGGCCGAAACCCTGGATTTCATTCGTGAATACTGCGTGGCCATCAAGGGCCCGCTGACCACCCCGGTCGGTGGCGGTATTCGCTCCCTCAACGTGGCCCTGCGTCAGGAGCTGGATCTCTACATCTGCCTGCGTCCGGTCCGTTACTACGAGGGCACCCCGAGCCCGGTCAAGCGTCCTGATCTGACCGACATGGTGATCTTCCGCGAGAACGCCGAAGACATCTACGCCGGCATCGAGTGGAAAGCCGACAGCGACGAAGCCAAGAAGGTGATCGCCTTCCTGCAAAACGAGATGGGCGTGAAGAAAATTCGCTTCCCCGAGACCTGCGGCATCGGCATCAAGCCCATGTCCAAGGCCGGTACCGAGCGTCTGGTCCGTGCCGCCATCGAGTATGCCATCGACAACGATCGCGACTCCGTGACCCTGGTGCACAAGGGCAACATCATGAAGTTCACCGAAGGTGCCTTCAAGGATTGGGGCTACGCCCTGGCCCAGAAAGAGTACGATGCCCAGCTCATCGACGGCGGCCCCTGGTGCTCCTTCAAGAACCCGAAAACCGGCAAGACCATCGTGGTCAAGGACGTCATCGCCGATGCCTTCCTGCAACAGATCCTGCTGCGCCCGGCCGAGTATGACGTCATCGCCTGCATGAACTTGAACGGCGACTACATCTCCGACGCGCTGGCGGCCCAGGTGGGCGGCATCGGCATCGCACCGGGTGCCAACATCGGCGACGGCGTGGCCCTGTTCGAAGCGACCCACGGCACCGCGCCGAAATACGCTGGTCAGGACAAGGTCAACCCGGGCTCCCTCATCCTCTCTGCCGAGATGATGCTGCGTCACATGGGCTGGACCGAAGCGGCCGACCTCATCATCAAGGGGATGGAAGCGGCGATCCGCAACAAGACCGTCACCTATGACTTCGAGCGTCTGATGGAAGGTGCCACCCTGCGCTCCTGCTCCCAGTTCGCCCAGGACATGGTCGACCAGATGTAATTTGGTCCCTGAAATGCAAAACCGGCGCCATGAGCGCCGGTTTTTTTATGGGTGATGGGCGGGTGCCGATGGGGGCACCCAATGGGTCAGGTGGTCTTTTCCACGTGCTGCTGGTAGATCTGCTGCCACTTGCTGAGCTCGGCCTCGTCTCCCTGGGCCTGCCAGAACTCGCAGATGGAGCTGGCGAGTTCGGATGCCATGGCGTGATCCCCATCGCGGCGACTCATCAGATATTGTCCCAGCCAGCTTTGATATTGTTTCATTGCCCGATCTCCTTATCTCGTGTGTCTTGCTGACCGCCGCC
This sequence comes from Aeromonas sp. QDB34, assembly GCF_027705405.1. Classification (NCBI taxonomy): domain Bacteria; kingdom Pseudomonadati; phylum Pseudomonadota; class Gammaproteobacteria; order Aeromonadales; family Aeromonadaceae; genus Aeromonas; species Aeromonas sp. QDB34. Next base: position 86,544 of record NZ_JAPDBT010000003.1, read on the forward strand.
AGGCTTTGTGCCGGACGGGGCCATCAGGCCACGGTTTTTCTGCATGCCCGTGATGGTTGTGATCGACGGATTGGGTCGCGATCTCGCCGGATCAGGGCGCCAACGTGGGTGCAGATGTCAAAAAACGGCCACTATCGTATCACAAAATAACCAGCTTGGGGGGATTGTCGGCAATTCAAGATGTCCAGCTGTCTGGCCGTCTGATGTGTGGGATGGTGAGCAGGGGCGCCATCTTGCTGATCCCACACGAGAAAAACCCGCCAATCTGGCGGGTTTTATGGCTGAAAAAAAGATCAGAGGCGGGCGCTGGCCAGGTACTTTTCCATCTCCTCGGCGGGCACCATACCACCGCCGGTGGCCCATACCAGGTGGGTGGCTCGGGCCATTCTAGCGGCATCCAGCCCCTGACCGGCCTGCCACGCAAGGTTGGCCGCGACGCGCCACGGGCCTGCCATGCCGGCCAGGGCAGAAGGTTCGAGCTTGATCTGCTCAGTGCGTGCCAAGAGTCCCAGCAGGTCGTACATCTCCTGATCGCTCAGGGTGTAGAAACCGGCCAGCAGCCGCTCCATGGCGCGGCCGACAAAGCCGGAAGCGCGCCCCACCGCCAGGCCATCGGCCGCAGTGAGGTTGTCGATGCCAAGGTCTTGCACCGCAATGGCATCGTGCAAGCCGGTGTGCACCCCGAGCAGCATGCAGGGGGAGTGGGTCGGCTCGGCAAACAGGCAATGAACGTGCTCCCCGAACGCGAGCTTGAGGCCAAAAGCCACTCCGCCGGGGCCGCCACCGACACCGCAAGGCAGGTAGACAAACAACGGATGGTCGGCGTCCACCACAATCCCCATGTCATCAAACTGCTTTTTCACCCGCTCACCGGCCACCGCGTAGCCGAGGAACAGGGTGCGGGAGTTCTCGTCGTCGATGAAGAAACAGTTGGGGTCGCGTTCGGCCTCCTTGCGTCCCTGCTCCACCGCTACCCCGTAATCCTCGGCGTATTCCACCACGATGGCGCCATGTTCGCGCAACTTGCGCTTCTTCCACTCCCGCGCATCGGCCGACATGTGGACGGTGACGCGAAAGCCGAGGCGGGCGCTCATGATGCCGATGGACATGCCAAGGTTGCCGGTGGAGCCCACCGCGATGCTGTACTGGCCGAAGAAGTGGCGGAACTCGTCCGTGAACAGCTTGCGATAGTCGTCCTCTTCGCAGAGCAGACCGGCCTTGATCGCCAGTTGCTCGGCGTGGGCCAGCACCTCGTAGATGCCGCCGCGCGCCTTGATGGAGCCGGAGATGGGCAGATGGCTGTCTTTTTTGAGCAGCAGCCGGCCGCTCACCTCGACCCCGTAACGGGCATTCAGGGCGCGCTGCATGGTCGGGATGGCGGCGATGTCGGATTCGAGAATGCCCTTGCTGGCGCGGGTCTCGGGGAAGGCTTCACACAGGTAGGGGGCGAAGCGGGCGAGTCGGGCGGAGGCATCCGCCACATCGCGGCCATCGAGCCCCACGTGGGGCAGACCTTCCATCAGGGTGGTGGCCTTGGGGTTGAACCAGGTCACCGGTTCCAGCGCGATCAGGGATTGCAGCAGCGGAAACTGGTGGGTGAGTTGTGATACGTCGATGTTTTTCATGGTGTTCTCGGCCTCGTCATGGAATTCGGGCGTGCCGGCCAGTCACGGCCGATGCCGTCTCAAGGCTGGGATAGCCGCGGCGCGCCCCGGCATGGGAATAAGCTTGGCGTTATTCAATGCTAATGAGGTGGCCGTGACAAATGATGAAATGAGCGTCTTGGATGAGCTGGATTGATGCAAGAGCACCCCATTCATCATATTGTTGACCTGATGGCGATATTGGGTGATATGAGCTGATTCAGCGGGCCGCTTTTTCGGTATCATCGGCGCACGTGTTGAAGGGGGGCAATGGGGACGTCATGTATCAACAGGATCATCAGGTGGCCAGAAGCCGCATCGCGGGAAACAAACTGCTCAACGGCTATCAGCTGGCCAGGCTGCACACCTTCGAAGCGGCGGCCAGGCACGGATCCTTTGCGCTGGCGGCCGACGAGCTGGCGCTCAGCCCGAGTGCGGTGAGCCACCGGATAAGCGCGCTGGAGGAGGATCTCGGCTTCAAGCTGTTCCAGCGCTTTCACCGCAAGGTGGCGCTGACGGCAGACGGGCTGCGGGTGTTCTGGGCGCTCAAGTCATCGCTGGAGTTCATCAATCAGGAGATCCTGGAGATCCGCCATCAGGAGCTGTCGGGCACTCTGACCGTCTACTCGCGCCCCTCCATCGCCCAGTGCTGGCTGGTGCCTCGGCTAGCAGATTTTTCCCGCCTGCATCCCCAGATCGAGCTCAACATCATGACCGGCAACGAGAACATCAATCTGCATGGTTACGGCATCGATCTCACCCTCTATTTCGATGACCAGACGCCTGCGCGGCTCGCCATCCACCCGCTGATGGACGAGTACATGGTGCCGGTGTGCAGCCCGGAGTATGCCGAACAGCACGGGCTGCTCGGCAACCCGGCCAACCTGGCGCACTGCCGCCTGCTGCACGATCGGCAAGCCTGGGGCCATGACTCCGACGGCGACGAGTGGTCCAGCTGGGCCGAGCAGTCCGGCGTGTCGCTTTCGGCATGTAGGGCCAGCATGGGGTTTGATCGCTCCGATCTCGCCATCATCGCCGCCATGAACCACGCCGGGATCGCCATGGGACGGCAGAACCTGGTGAGCAAGCGGCTGGCACAGAACGAGCTGGTGGCCCCCTTCCCGGACATGGCGGTGCGCTGCGCCCAGCGTTACTACATCGCCACCCTGCCCAATTGCCAGAACCCCAAGGCGCAAGCTTTTATCGACTGGGCCTGCCAGCAGGCGGGGGCGAGGGATTGAGCCCCCTTGCTGTATATGAAAGAATGGCCAACTCACTGATCCTGTGAGATTATTTTTCTTCCTCTCCCGATTGGAACGCATCGTGTCACTTGCTTACTACCAGTACCATGCCCACGAGCTGGCGGTCCGTTATCAGCAAATCCCGGCCCGTGCCGTTCATGGTGACTGGCTCACATTGCTGGAGCCCTGGCTGGAGGTTGCTCCACGCAGATTACTTGACGTAGGGGCGGGCAGTGGACGGGATGCAGCCTTTCTGGCTGGCCTTAACTCCGGCAACAATGTTGTGGCGGTCGAGCCTTGCCATGCCTTGAGTGCGTTGGGTCAACACCATACTCGCACGCTAGCTGTGACGTGGGTCAATGATTCCATGCCAGCACTCTCTCATGTCATTGGCCCTTTTGATCTGATCCTGCTCAGTGCGGTCTGGATGCATTTGTCTTTGGCGGATCGCCCGCTGGCCTTGGCTCGTCTTGGTGAGCTGCTCTCGCCACAGGGTTATCTGGTGTTGAGTCTTCGCTTCTCCGCATCGGAGCAGGAGATGCGGGAGCGGGCTATGTTCCCGGTGAGCCTCGAGGAAGTTGAGTGTCTGGCACGGAAGGAGGGGCTGACGATTCTCCATGCCTCGGCCCTACAACAGGATGTCATGGCTCGTGGTGAGTTAAGTTGGCAGAGCCTGATCCTGGGGGGAACACATGCACGCCTCCCCTGAGCAACAACTTGCTTTCATCGCTTATCTGCAGCGTATTTTCACCGAAGGCGACTTTGTGGCTACTTACAAGTGCGCCTTGCTTCACGGGATTGCAGATATCGCCATCGGGCGCAATGCCGATAGCCATGAACTGGCAGCGGCCCGTACCATCACGTTGGATGAGCTTGCAGCCAAATTTGTTGAGCTCTACTGGCAGCACTCTCTACCTTACTCGGCAACGGAAGAAAGTGCTGCCTTGCTCAAGCAGAGCAGCGGACGTCAGGCAATCATGCTGACGGAGTTGTCTCGGCTGCGTGAAGAGGGTGTGAGCTCGGTGACCGCTTTGCGGGGCCATTCTGCCTGGCGACCTCTCATTGCCCGAGTGCGGCGTATCCTGATTGAAGGCCCGTTATGGCGTTTGCAGATCCTGGGAGGGCAGGAGGTGTGCCACCTCTATCCTCATCACAAGGGGGTGGATCACATTTGCCTTAACCCCGGCATTCTCTACTGTCTTCATCGCTTTTACGATCTGGTTGTCTCCCTTTCCCGACAGCATTGGCTGCAGCTTATCTGCGACATAAAGGGCAATCAGGGGCTGATTGGCCCCAGTGTTGGGCTGGAAGATTTTCTCTTTGGTTCACGCCGGCAGGGGCTGGGACGGGTGGGGAAAGTACTGAGAGAGTTGCAGGGGGGAACCTGCTTTTACTGCCGCAAGGCGATACAGGGGGCTGGCGAGGTGGATCACTTCATCCCTTGGCGCCGTTATCCTCTCGATCTGGGTCACAACTTCGTGCTGGCACATGCTAACTGCAATCGCAGCAAGCGTGACTTCCTGGCAGCGCCAGAACACAGGGATACCTGGTATGAGCAGAATATTGTGACGCACGGAACACTCCTCACCGACGAGCTCGGGCTTTTGGTGGGGGTGGATGCTGAACGTTCTACCGCTATAGTGACCTGGGCCTATCAGCAGGCCGTTCGCGAGCAGGCTCGGTTGTGGCGGGGCATTGACGAGTTTGTTGACGTTACAGTGCCTGGGTTGGATATCTCCCTGCCTTCTTGGTAGGCGTGAATCTTTTCTAAATGTCAGGATGCCGGATATAAAAAGGGCCACCTCTTGCGAGGTGGCCCTTTCCAAACGTTTGGTGGAGCTGGGGGGATTTGAACCCCCGTCCAAAATTACTACATCCTTGGCACTACATGCTTAGTCACTCTTTACATTCGCCAACCCGCTGCGGAGAGACACGCCACGAATTGACTAGCTCGATTGGTTTTAATGCTTCCGCCCCGAGCAGGACTTCCACACGATCCTGTGAAGGATGACCTTCCGATTCCCTAGGACACAGGCAAGCTAGGGTAGAAGGGCTCAGCGCAGGTTATTAAGCTGCGAGTGCGTAGTTTTCGTCGTTTGCGACTATTTTTTTGCGGTTTATTAACGAGGCCTACCGCACCTCGGCATGCACCTTGGGTTTCGTGAATCTTGTCGAATCCAGAATCAGCCCCAAGTTGTTAAGAGCGATTGTACGCAAAAATCCTGTCATGGCAAGGCGTTGATGGCAATCGACCGGCCTTGGCCGGTCGATTGCTGGTTTATTGGGCGGCGCCCGGCAGGCGGCGTTCCATCAACCGCGGTGCTTGTTCTTCATGATGCGCGCTTTTTCCCGATCCCATTCGCGGGCCTTGGTGTCTTCGCGCTTGTCGTGCTCTTTCTTGCCCTTCACCAGGCCGATCTCGACCTTGACCCAGCACTGTTTCCAGTAGAGGGCGAGGGGAACGACGGTGTAGCCCTGGCGGGCAATCAGGCTCTCGAGCTTGTCGAGTTCACGACGGCTCAACAGCAGTTTGCGGGTCCGGGTCGGGTCGCACACCACATGGCTGGAGGCCGCTTGCAGTGGCAGGAAGCTGGATCCGAACAGGTAAGCCTCACCATCGCGGAAGATTACATAGGCTTCGCTGATGTTGGCCTTGCCCGCCCGCAGAGATTTGACTTCCCACCCTTGCAGGGACAGGCCCGCCTCGATCTTCTCTTCGATGAAGTATTCGTGGCGCGCGCTTCTGTTGAGTGCAATGGTGTTGGACCCGGCTTTGTTTTTACTGTTTTTTTTGCTCATGACGGGCGATTTCCGGCAATGACTGGGAGGAGGGCATTATACGTGGGCAAGGGCGGCTGTAAAACGCGCAGCGGGTCAACTGATGGCTTTATGAGCAGTTTGACCGAGGTTTTACCTCCACAAGATGAAACATGATGATAAAATCGCGGCGATTGGATGAGGAAAAGCCATGCCCCGTATTACTCGCAGTGCCCTGGTGATGTTCAGCGCCGAACAGATGTTCAGGCTGGTCAATGATGTTCACGCTTATCCGGAGTTCCTGCCCGGTTGTGTCGGCAGCCGTGTCCACGAAGCCGGCGATGACTATATGACTGCCTCGGTCGATGTGGCCAAGGCCGGGATTGCCAAGACCTTTACCACCCGCAATCTGCTCGATGCCAACCGGCAGATCAAGATGGAGCTGGTAGAGGGGCCCTTCAGCAAGCTGGCGGGCTGGTGGACCTTCACGCCACTGGACGTGGATGCCTGCAAGGTGGAATTCGATCTCGACTTCGAGTTCACTTCCAAACTCATCGAGCTGGCCTTCGGCCAGATCTTCCGCGATCTGGTGAGCTCCATGGTGCTCGCCTTCTCCAACCGCGCCAAGGTGGTGTACGGTGCCTGATCAACTCAACATTGAAGTGGTCTACGCCCTGCCCGAACGGCAGACGGTGCTGCGGCTGCGGGTGCCTGCACAGACCTCGGTGCTGGCGGCCCTCGAGCAATCCGGCATAGTGCAAAAACACCCCGAGATCGATCTGGCGGTCAACAAGTTCGGCATCTACAGCCGACCGGTCAAGGGCTCCGAGTTGCTGCAAGATGGCGATCGCATCGAGATCTACCGTCCGCTCATCGCCGATCCCAAGGAGATGCGCAAGAAGCGCGCGGAAAAGGCCAAGGAAGAGGGACGTGCCGACGTTGTCACGGGTGGCCGTCCCAATGCCAATCGCAAACAGTCCGACTAAATGCCTGCATTGGCAGGCATGATACTTCGTATAAAAGGTGCCAGCACTGGCACGACACCCCATATAAAAAAGGCGCCCTGGCGCCTTTTTTGATACCGTCATCTACCCGCCAAGTCGAAGCGCTTAGCTACAGCTGGAGCAGCCGCTCGTTTTCGACCACTTCGCAGCCGGTGGGCTGGCGGGAGAGGGCGATCATGGCGCGGGCCACCTGGCCGGCCTCGATGGCGCGCCAGCGGCGCAACCTGCCGACCAGGAGCGGCTTCAGCAACGGGTAGATGGCCTGGAAAAACTGCTCCGAGCGGCGCGGCGGCTGGCGATCCCCCAGCAACATGGCGGGGCGCACGATGGCGAGTCGCGGCCAGGACTGGGCCAGCAGCGCCTGCTCCATCTCCCCCTTGGTGCGCGGATAAAGGGCAGGGGAGTGCGGGTTGGCCCCCAGGCTCGAGACCACCACCAGCCGCTGGCAGCCGTGGCGGCGGGCCAGCTCGGCAAAGGCCAGCACATAGTCAAGATCGACCCGGCGAAAGGCCTCGGCTGAGCCGGCTTCCTTGCGGGTGGTGCCAAGGCAGCAGAAGGCGAGATCCACCGGTTCGGGCAGATTCACTTCGGCCAGCATATCGAAATTGACCGGCAGCCAGTGGCGGGCGGGGTGCGGTGGCCCGGGCCTACGACAGAGCAGGGTCAGTTGGTGCTCTGCGGGTAGTTGTCGCACCAGCTCGCGGCCGATGAGGCCGCTGGCTCCGGCGATCAGGATCCGGCTCATGCTGCTCTCCCTGTGTGATGAAAGTGACGCCCGCATCCGCTGAGGGGCTGCCCTCTGCCAGCGGGTCGTCCGTGGCTGGCGGCGCTAAAACAAAACCGGCGCGAGGCCGGTTTTGTGGGTGGGATCAGAGCGGGGTATGGAAGGCCGCTGGCAGCGGGAAGTCGCCGGTGACCGTGGCCAATCTGTCGTTGGCAAAGGTCAGGGTGAGTTCCTTGCGCTCTTTCTCGCCGCGCCCCGGCTGGAATTCATAGAGGTAATACCAGGTGTTCGGGTCAAAGCCATCGCGCAGCATGGCGGAGCCCAGCACGAACTCGACCTGCTCGCGGGTCATGCCCTGGCGCAGTTTGTCGACCTGTTTTTGTTCCACATAGTTGCCCTGAGGAATATCGATGCGATAGACCAGGCTGCAACCAGACAGGGTGAGGGCGGTCAGGGCCGCGGCAATCAGGTGTTTCATCCGCATATCGAGTTCAGATCATCCATTCAAGTCTTTTTAAGCTCGGCAAATCATACCGGCTCCCTCTACGGAAGTAAAAAGCCATTGATCCATCAGCCAATAAAAAGGGCCGCCATGCGACCCTTTCTGCCGATTGCCCCCTTACATGGCGGCGCGGAAGATGGCGACGATCTCTTCGTGGCTCGCCTGTTTCGGGTTGGTGAAGCCACAGGCGTCTTTCAGGGCGTTCTCGGCCAGCAGGTTGAAGTCGTCGGCCTTGACGCCGAGCTGCTCCAGCCCGGCCGGGATCTTGACGTCGCGAGCCAGCTGCTGGATGGCGGCAATGGCGGCGGCGGCCCCTTGCTCATCGTTCATGGCGCTCACGTCCACCCCCATATGACGGGCTACATCCTTGAGCCGGCCGGCGCACACCTGGGCGTTATAGGCCTGCACGTGGGGCAGCAGCACGGCGTTGCACACCCCGTGCGGCAGGTCGTAGAAGCCGCCCAGCTGGTGGGCCATGGCGTGCACGTAGCCAAGGCTTGCGTTGTTGAAAGCCATGCCGGCCAGGAACTGGGCGTAGGCCATCTGCTCGCGGGCGTGCAAGTCATCGCCATGGTTGACGGCGGTGCGCAGGTGCTTGGCGATGAGCTGGATGGCCATGATGGCGCTGGCATCGGTCACCGGGGTGGCGATGATGGAGACATAGGCCTCGATGGCGTGGGTCAGCGCATCCATGCCGGTGGCGGCGGTGAGGCCGGCCGGCTTGGCCAGCATCAGCTCGGGGTCGTTGACCGACATCAGCGGGGTGACGTGCTTGTCGACGATGGCCATCTTCACGTGGCGGGCCTCGTCGGTGATGATGCAAAAGCGGGTCATCTCGGAGGCGGTGCCGGCGGTAGTGTTGATGGCGATGAGCGGCAGCTGCGGCTTGGCGGAGCGATCCACCCCTTCGTAATCCTTGATGCTGCCACCGTTGGCGGCCACCAGGGCGATGCCCTTGGCGCAGTCGTGGGGGGAGCCGCCGCCCAATGAGATGACGCAGTCGCAGCCATTGGCCTTGAGCATGGCCAGGCCCGCTTCCACGTTGGTCATGGTCGGGTTGGGCTTGGTCTCGTCGAAAACTGCGCTTTCAATGCCATGTTCTGCCAGCAGGCCGGCGACCTTGGCGACCACGCCGATCTGGTTGAGGATCTTGTCGGTGACGATCAGCGCCTTGCGATGGCCATAACCCTTGATATCAGCTGCCGCCTCTTGCAGACAGCCTGCTCCCATCAGGTTGATTGCGGGAATGTAGAACTTGAATGTCGCCATGATGGACTCCGTTTTATTAGCCATTAAGTGGTATGCGGGCGCCAACATAACATCGTCAGAGGGGATGAAAAGGGGTCAATGGTATCTGCTTTGCAACTTTATGGACTCGATCACGTACCGGAAACATGGGGCGCGACAGGGATTGACAAGGGCCCTTGCCCGTTCGCGGGCAGAAAAACGTTTTTCAATTAATTCATCAGGTTAGCAAACGTTTTGCGCCGAATTTGTCACTGTCAATGCAAGGAAGTGTGAGATGCTTCAAGGAATTGGAAAGCGCTTTCGACCATAGTTGGCGCCTCCCCGACGAGGGGAGTGAAGGCTTGAAAGTACCATAAAGAATCATCTTAACTTGCGCCCTGACCATGCTGGTGGGGAGCAACCAGGAGTCCACTATGTCTGATGTATTTCACTTGGGTTTGAAGAAAGCGGATCTGCAAGGCGCCACCCTGGCGATCGTCCCTGGTGATCCCGAGCGCGTGAAGCGCATCGCAGAGCTGTTGGATAACCCGGTGCACCTGGCCAGCCATCGTGAGTTCACTACCTGGCGCGGCGAGATGGACGGCAAGGCCGTGATCATCTGCTCCACCGGTATCGGCGGCCCGTCCACTTCCATCGCGGTGGAAGAGCTGGCTCAGCTGGGCATCCGTACCTTCCTGCGCATCGGCACCACCGGCGCCATCCAGCCGCACCTGAACGTGGGCGACGTGATCGTCACTACCGGTTCCGTGCGCCTCGACGGTGCCAGCCTGCACTTCGCGCCTATGGAGTTCCCGGCCGTGGCCGACTTCGACTGCACCACCGCGCTGGTCAACACCGCCAAAGAGCTGGGTTCCAAGCTGCACATCGGTGTGACTGCCTCCTCCGATACCTTCTACCCGGGTCAGGAGCGTTACGACACCGTATCCGGCCGCGTCGTGAGCCGTTTCCAGGGTTCCATGAAAGAGTGGCAAGCCATGGGCGTGCTGAACTACGAGATGGAATCTGCCACCCTGCTGACCATGTGCACCAGCCAGGGCCTGCGCGCCGGTATGGTGGCTGGCGTCATCGTCAACCGTACCCAGCAGGAAATCCCGAACGCCGAAACCATGGCGAAAACCGAATCTGATGCCATCAAGATCGTACTGGGCGCCGCCCGCAAGCTGATCTGATAGCCCTCTTTGTAACAAAGAGTACCGAGTGGGGGGTGGGGGCCGTTGCGAAAGCACGGCCCCTATCTTTATCCGCCGTTTACCGCTTTGTCCCTCTTCTGTTTGTCTGCCCCTTGTTTCCCTGCTTCGGGTTACCCCGGTTGCCCCGTCATGGCGGCCAGCGCCTGCGCAAAGGGCGCCTCACAGCGGATCTGCATCGACTCGCCGCCGACCGGGTGGATAAAATCGAGTTCACTGGCGTGCAGCATCAGCCGCGGCGCCTGCTCGCAGCCGGGTGGCAGCAGGCCGCCATAGAGATCGCAGCCGAGGATGGGGTGGCCCAGCTGCTGGCTGTGGATGCGCAGCTGATGGGTGCGGCCGGTCTCCGGCACCAGTCGCACCCGGGTCAGCTGCACTGTTTGCCTCTGAATCTGCTGCTCTAGCCGCTCAATCACTTGATAGCGGGAGCGGGCGGGTTTGCCGTTGACGGTGCAGATGCTCATCAGCGGAAACAGCGCCGGATCCTTGGCGATAGGGGCATCGATCACCCCTTCGTCTTCGGCCAGGTGGCCGCACAGCAGGGCGCTGTAGGCCTTGCTCACCGCCCGCTGGCTGAACTGGCGGCAGAGCAGGGCGTTGATGGCCTTGTTCCTGGCCACCAGCATGATGCCTGAGGTGCCAAAATCGAGGCGATGGACCAGGGCGCAGCCGGGGTAAGCCTGCACCAGCCGATGGTGCACCGAGTCGAGGTTCTGCGGGTTCTTGCCCGACAGGCTCAGCAGGCCGCTCGGCTTGTTGATCAGCAGCAGGTGCTCATCCTCGAACAGGATCTCGATGGTGGCCGCACAGGGCGGGGCGATGAAGGTGTCGACGATGACGGACATGGGGCGCACGGTTAGAAAAGGGAGGGGGATCATACCCGAACCGGCGAAGCGCGGCGAACTGACTTGAGTCTAGTTGGCAAGTGATTGATCTGTTTGGCCAAGGCGTTTTGTGACTCCCTCCAGAGTTAATCCTGCCGCCGCTTGCTAAGGTATGGCTCCCTGTCATGTTGTAAGGAGTCCGTCCATGGCGTTGCCCGTTATTCTCGATTGCGATCCCGGCCACGATGATGCCATCGCCCTCATCCTGGCGCTGGCCAGCCCCGAACTCAAGGTGCTGGCGGTCACCACCAGCGCCGGCAACCAGACGCCGGACAAGACCCTCAACAATGCCCTGCGCATCCTGACCCTGCTGGGGCGTGACGACATCCCGGTGGCGGCAGGGGCCAACAAGCCGCTGGCCCGGGAGCTTATCATTGCCGACAACGTCCACGGCGAATCGGGTCTCGATGGCCCCAAACTGCCGGATCCGGGCTTTGCCCCCGTGGCCATGACTGCCCTTGAGCTGATGGCCAAGTGCCTGCGCGAGAGCCCGGAGCCCGTGACCCTGGTGCCGACCGGCCCGCTCACCAACATCGCCCTGCTGCTGGCGGCTCACCGCGAGCTGAAATCCAAGATCGCCCGCATCGTGCTGATGGGCGGCGCGGCGGGAGCAGGCAACTGGACCCCGGCGGCGGAATTCAACATTTATGTGGACCCGGAAGCGGCCGATATGGTGTTCAAGTCGGGGCTCCCCATCACCATGTGCGGGCTGGACGTGACCCATGAGGCGCAGGTGATGGACGAGGATATCGAACGGGTACGCGCCATCACCAATCCGGTGGCCCAGTGCGTGGCCGGCCTGCTCGACTTTTTCATGATCTACCACCGGGATCCCAAGTGGGGATTTGCTGGCGCACCGCTGCACGACCCCTGTACCATTGCCTGGTTGCTGGCCCCCGCGCTGTTTCACGGGGTCGAGTGCCGGGTCGATATCGAGACCGGCGGCACCCATACTAGCGGCATGACGGTGGTGGATCGTTACGGTCTGACCGGCAAAGCGGCCAATGCGCTGGTGTTGCTGGGGCTGGATCGGGCCGGTTTTATCGATCTGCTGGTCACGCGGCTGCGGGCCTTTGACTGAACGCAGTTCCACTCTTGCAAGAAGGGGCGAAGCGATGTGGAAGACAGGGCTGGCACTGCTGGCCGGGTTGCAACTGACGGGGTGTGCCACGCCGTTCGAATCGATGTGGCAGGGGCTGGCGACCTGCGAACTGGACGATCTCTATCTCGACAGCGAGACCGGCCAGCCGGTGCACCCGCAGCTCAAACATTTCACCCCCTACAAGGTGATGGACGGCTTTGCCTGGTACAAGACCCGCCAGGATCTGCACGGTCTGCCCATCAGCGGCTTTCTCATCCCCTCGTCTACCTTCGAGGTGCACGCCCTGTTCGTGGATACCCCCATCGCCAATGCGCGGCGTCTGACCCACAACGCCTATGGCAGCGAGTTTTCTGACGAGCAGCAGCACGACGCCGGGCTGGCTCCCCTGCTATTGCGCGATCCCAACAACCCCAAGCGCTCCATCATCGACTGCACCAAGGGGGAGACCCAGGATCCGCTGCCGGAGGAGCCTTTCCCCGAATAGGTGCAAGGCCGAAGCCTTGGCACAGATAAATAAAAGAGGGCCAGCCTACAAGGCTGACCCTCTTTTATTTTGGTGGGCAGAGACCTGATTAGGGATACCCCAGCGTTTCCTTGATGGTCGGCAGCTGGGCCTTTATCCTGACAGGATTGCTCGGATTGTCCCCCAGTCACAGACGACCTTAGGGATAACCCAATGTCTCCTTGATGGCAGGCAGCTGCGCCGCGATCCACGCCGGATTGATGGGCCCCCAGTCACTGATGCGATAGTGCCCCTGCAGATGACGAGCCCCCTCGGTCTGCTCGAAGCCACAGCTGATGTCCAGCTCGGCCAGGGCGCTGAGCGTATCCTGCGCGGTGCGGCGCGGCATGCCGGTCGCCTCCATGATGGCCGGCACCGTATCCGTGCCCTGGCTGATGAGCCAGGCCACGTAGAGCCGGCGATAGAAGCTGGTGCGCGTCTTGCTCGGCTCACTCATTGTCCGTTCCTCCGGCAAGCGGCGTCGCTCATATCTCATCCTCGAGCCGATCGAAGTAGCGCCAGGTGGCGATGGCAGCCTTGCCCATCACCAGGGCCCAGATGCCGAACCAGAACCAGCGGAAGAAGCTCCAGGTGGAGGCGTCGGGCTCGGTGCTCTCAATCTTGGTGACGTTGGGGAACATGGAGAACATGTTGATGCGCCAGCCGTAGGAGGTAATGATGGCCAGCCGTTTTTCGAACTCCATCGACTTGGCCTTGGCCTGCACGTCGGCGGCGTTGAACTTGAAGTAGAAGGGCCAGCCCCACTCGGTATCTTCGTTGCGGAACACGCGAATCTTCTCGCCGGGCCGCTCGGTGTAGATGTAGTAGACGTCGGTGGTGGGGCCGTCGGCCGGGTTCTTCTGGCTGATGGGGCCATCCTTGTCGGTGCGTTTCACCTCGACCCCGGTGATGGTGGCGATGGTGTGCTCCGGCAGATAGAAATCGAGCCAGATGGCGGAGACGAGGGCGATGAGCCCGAGGCCGATGAAGGCCGGTTTCTTGAAGGACAGCTTCATGATGATCTCGCATGAGGGGGGAGTGACGTGCCTCTACCATACCCATATTTGGTGAGGTAGCCCAGCCCCCAATGAAGCCATGTTATAAAAAAGAGCGTTTAAAACAACAACAAGCCGTCAGCTTCATTAACAGCAAGGCCCCGGATCCGGGGCCTTGCTGCGCTCATGAGGACGTGGTTACAGCTGGAACTGGGCCAGCTGCTTGCGCTGCTGCTCGGCGAGCTGTGACAGTTCGTGACTGGCGGCAGCACTCTGGCTGATGCCGGCCGCGTTCTGGTTGACGATCTCGTGGATGTTGGTGATGTTGCGGTTGATGTCGGCGGTGACGCAGGACTGCTCCTCGGCGGCGGTAGCCACCTGGGCGTTGGCGCCGTTGATCTGGTTGACCGCTTCGGTGATGCCACCCAGCAGCGCCTGCACCTCGCCGGAGAGCTGCTGGTTGTGGGCCAGAATGGCGAGGGTCTCCTGCACACCGCTGTTGGCCGACTGGGACTGGCTCTGCAACTGCTCGATGATGGCCTGGATCTCCTTGGTGGAGTCCTGGGTGCGGGCCGCCAGCATGCGTACCTCGTCGGCCACCACCGCAAAGCCGCGGCCGGTTTCGCCGGCGCGGGCGGCCTCGATGGCGGCGTTGAGCGCCAGCAGGTTGGTCTGCTCCGAAATCCCCTGAATGACCTCGATCACCTTGCCGATCTGCTCGGACTGGGACTTGAGTTGGGCCACCTGCGCGGCGGCGCTCTCGAGGCTGCCCGCCATGCGGCTGTTGGCCTGGATGCTCTCGGCAAACAGCGTCAGCCCCTGCTCGACCCTGTCGTTGGCATCGCGCGCCAGTTCATCGGCCAGAGCGGCGTTGTGGTTGACGTTGTCGGCGGTGCTGGCCAGCTCGGTGACGGCGGAGGCGACCTGCTCGGTCTCGCTGCGCTGCTGCTGGGCGTTGGCTTCGGACTGGGTCATCACGGCGGCGAGCTCGGTGGCGGCGGAGGCCACGTTGCCGCTGATGCCGGTCAGGGTCTGGATGGTATTGCCAAGCTGGGTCAGGGTCTGGTTGATGTCGGCGGCCAGCTGGCTCAGCTCGTTGTCGCCGTCGGCGGCGGCGCGCACGTTGAAGCGGCCCTCGGCCACGGCGTGCATCACCTGCTGCAGCTGGCCGATGGGGCGCACTATCCGGCCGGAGAGCCACCAGCCGCCAAACAGGGCGGCCAGCAGGGCTGCCCCCATCAGCAGCAGGGTGCGCAGCAGGGTGGCGTGGTAGTGGGCCTGCTCCTGGGCGATCTCATCCTGGATCAGCTGGTTGATGTGGGCGGACATGGCATCGATCTGCTTGATGAGATCTTCCCCCAGCTCGCGAAAGCGCAGGCGGGCCTGCTCATAGGCGGCGGGATCGCCGCTGCCCTGGTGCTTGGCGGCCAGCAGCGGCAGCATGTTGTTGCGGGTATGGCCGAGGTAGGCCTGCAGGGCAGCCGCCACCCGGCTGTTGTCCTGCTCGGCGCCGGTGATGACCAGTCTGGCCAGGATGGTACCGATTTCCTGCTCGGCGGCGGTTAGGTCACCGGGCAGCGTGGCAAAGCGTTCGGGGTCGTAGAGGCCATAGATGGCGGTGGTGCGCAGCCGGTAGGTGGCGTGGATCAGGGTGGCGATGTCGTCCTTGTGACGGGTCACGCTGACGGTGGTGTCGTTCATGTCGCCGATGGCGCTGTCGATGTCCTGCTTGCCGATCCCGATCATCAGGATCATCAGCAGGCTGGCGAGCAGGAGAGGAATGAGTACTTGCAGACGGATAGAGAGATTATTCAATGACATGAAAGATCCTGACCCAGAAGAGGAACAAGGCGGCATCTTACACAGGCGCGACAAACCTTGTCACAGGTTTTTATGGCTGAAATCATGCTGAACGAAAAGGTTTTTTCTTGTGTTAAATGAATGTGATAGGCAAGATCGTCGGTCTGTTACCATGGAGGTGTAGTGTGTCCGACTGGATCGATCCCGCCATTCTGGCGCTGTTTATTCCCACGTTCTTTTTTGTCTCCGTGACCCCCGGCATGTGCATGACCCTGGCGATGACCCTCGGCATGAGTCTGGGGGTGCGCCGCACCCTGCACATGATGTGGGGCGAGCTCATCGGGGTCGGCCTGGTGTCGGTACTGTCGGTGATCGGGGTGGCGGCCGTCATGCTCAACTACCCGGCGCTGTTTGCCGCCTTCAAATACGTGGGCGGCGCCTATCTCATCTGGCTCGGCATCCAGATGTGGCAGGCCAAAGGCAAGCTGGCTATCCCGGCGGATCTGTCGGCGGCCCAGGAGACCCGTCCCCTGGCGCTGGCCATGCAGGGTTTCGTCACCGCCATCGCCAACCCCAAGGGGTGGGCTTTCATGGTCTCCCTGCTGCCCCCTTTCATCAACGCGGCCAAGCCGATGGCGCCGCAGATCAGCGCCCTGGTGGCCCTGATCCTGGTCATCGAGTTCTCCTGCCTGCTGCTCTACGCCAGTGGTGGCCGCACCTTGCGCCACTTCCTCGCCAAGAGCGGCAACGTCACCCTGATGAACCGGATCGCCGGCTCCCTGATGTTTGGCGTAGGGGTCTGGCTGGCGCTGGGTTGATTCGCTTGTCAGCCGACTTGAACCTGCCAAAAAGCCCCGCCCTGCGGGGCTTTTTCGTGATGCCTGCGGCTACAAGGAGCGACCATGGATGCGGTCGCCGGGACGGGATGGGGAAGGCTGGCCACATTTGCTTACATTTATCCGGTTTGCAAATGGTCGCAATATCGTCAGTCTCGAATGGCATTCGCTTGCGGCCGCAAGAGGGTGCGAACGGTCCGTTTTTAACATTCTGAGCAAGGAGAATTAAGGATGATGAGGCTAACCAGCATCGCATTGCTGCTGTTTGCCGGCGCGGCAGTCGCCGACAAAGAGAGGAACCTCGATTTTTACAACATCGAGGAGCCGCAGCTTATCGAGTTGTTTGCCCGGCCGCAGGGCTCGCCGGGTCAGTCGATCAGGGATTTCTCCGGGCTTTTTCTTGGCAATCCCTACGTCGCCAACCGGCTGGTCGGCTCGAGCGATACCCAGGAGCAGCTGGTGGTGGATTTTGGCGGGCTCGATTGCTTCACCTATCTGGATTACGTCGAGTCACTGCGTCGCGCAACGAGTGTGCATCACTTCATCGAGAACCTGATACACACTCGTTACGTGAACGGCGAGGTCAACTACCTGACCAGAAAGCACTTCTTCTCTGACTGGGTGCATGGCGACAACCGGGTGAGCGACGTGACCCATCTGGTGGGCGGCGCCGTGGTGACCACGGCCAAGCAGCTCAACCAGAAGGCGGACGGCGGCCACTACATTCCGGGGCTGGGGGTGACGGCGCGGGACATCACCTACATTCCCTCCGCCAGCATCGACGAGAACACCCTGAGCCTGCTGGAAGAGGGCGACTACATCGGCATCTATACCGATCTTGCCGGGCTAGACGTCACCCACACCGGCATCTTCATCCGTGGCGAGAACGGCCCCGTGCTGCGCAATGCTTCTTCTCTCTCGAGCAACATGCAGGTGGTGGACTCCCCCTTCCTGGAGTACGTGCAGAACAAGCCGGGGATCCTGGTCTACCGGGCCGAGGCAAAGGGGGAGAGCTCCTAGGGCAGGCTTGGCTATGGCCGGCACGGGCGCGCCTGGTGCCTGATAGCCTCATAAAGAAAAGCCCCGAGGTGATCCCGGGGCTTTTTCATTGGCGGCACATCCCTTCAATGGGTCACTGGGGCTTGAAGCGGGCGACCCAGGGGTTGGCGGTCAGGCCATGCAGGATGACGCTCAGGATGATGGTGCAGAGCACGGTGGCGATGATGGGGCGCTGGCCGAGAAGGGCCGGCTCGTGCTGCAACACCATCACCGCAAAGACGATGCTGGCCAGCCCCCGTGGGCCGAACCAGCCGATAAAGAGCTTGAGCTCTGGCTTGAGGCCGGTGCCGAGCAGGCTCAGCCAGACCGGCAGCATGCGCAGCAGGGTGAGGCTGGCGGCGGCATAGAGCCAGTATTGCCAGTGCAGCAGCTCCGTCAGCATGGGCATCAGGGTGGCGCCGAACACCATCCAGATCACCACCGAGAGCAGATCGCCGTACCCCTCGCAGCTGTCCAGATAGGCGTGCTTGTGCTCCCCCAGTTTGCGGCCCATCAGCAGGCCGCCGACGAAGGCGGCGATGAAGCCGCTGCCGCCCAGGGTCTGGGCCAGCGCGAAGCAGAGCAGGGCCAGCCCCGGCATGGTGAGCTGGCGCCAGAGCGGCAACTGCCAGCCGTTGAGGTAGGAGGTCTTGAGCAGGCGCAGAGTGAGGCTGGTCAGCCCCCAGGCCACCAGCAGGCCGATACCGATCTCCTCCAGCAGCAAGGTGAGTGCCAGCAGGCCGGTGCCGCTGTGCTGTTCGGTAGGGGCGATGAGGGCCAGCAGCAGGAGCAGCACAGGCACGCAGATGCCGTCGTTGAGGCCGCTCTCCTGGTTGAGCCCCTCCCGGATGGGGGCGGGCACCGCCGGGTTGCTCACCACTGCCTTGCCGAGCGCCGCATCGGTGGGGGCGAGTATGGTGGAGAGGATCGCCATCTCCAGCAGCGGCAAGTCGGGGAAGAGCCAGTGACCGAACAGGGCGCCGGCCGCCAGGGTAAGCGGCAGGCCGATCAGCAGCAGCCGGATGGGCAGGGCACGGTTGGCCAGCAGCACCTGCCAGTTGGTGTTGGCCGCGTCGCTGAACAGCACGATGACCAGGGTCAGCTCCGCCAACAGCTTGATGCCGTCGCTGTCGATGGAGAGGGAGAGCAGCTCGATGCCGCCCGGTCCCAGCAGCCAGCCCATCAGCAGAAACAGCAGGGGGCCGTTGACGAGGCGCGATTCAAAGCGCCCGGCGATCAGGCTGTAGACCAGCAGAAAGGCGGCGATCACCGCCAGGTTCTGGTAAATCAGGGACGCATCCATGCAGCCTCCTGTGGCAGGGTCTCTGTGGTGGGGTCAGTCGGTCAAACAGTCCGGGTCGAACACGTATTCGCCATCCAGCCAGCGCAGGATCTCGCCGACGCAGGCTTGGTCGCGAAACGGCAGGTAGCGGGCCTTGAGGTGGGCCACCTGCTCAGGGGTCAGCTGGGCCAGCCCTATGTCCTGAAACAGCGGCAGATCGGCCTGGATCATGGCGGAGATCTGCGGGCCGCAGGTGGCATTGAGGGAGGCGTGCAGCGCCTTGTCCGGATCGTACTGCTTGCCGAGCTTGTAGCTCATGGGCAGGGTGGCCAGCGGCAGCACCGACAGCGCCGCCTGCTTCATGGGGTTGACCGCGTGGCCCGAGGTCAGCTCGGCGAGTTCCGCCGGACGGTTCTCGAAGGCGCGCAGGTGCAGGAAGCTGCTGGCCTTGCTGCCGTCGTTGACCGGGTAGTTGTCCCACAGGAACGGCTTGCGATGCAGCCACTCGGCCACCTGCTTGAGGTGGGCTGCCGGATAGTCGCTGGAGCAGACTTTGGGGCCGGTCCAGAAGATCTCGAAGCGCTTGTCCAGCCCCTGCCCCAGATCCTGTAGATAGTGGGGCGGCATGGCGCCGAACACCTTCTCCAGCACGGGATCCGTGCTGTAGTAGCTGGGGCAGAAGAGCAAGCGGCCTGCGCGGGTGTGGGCCGCGATGTCGTGGGCGATGGTGAGCTGCCAGTGGGCGAGATCCGGGGTATCCCCCTTCATGTCGTCAAACAGCACGGCCAGGATGTCGGGTTTGAGCTCCTCCTCGATGAGCCGCACCTTTTCCAGCAGGGCCGGCCGCTGGCGGGCATAGTCGTGGTGCGCGCCCATGGGGCTCAGGCCCACCCCGAAGGCGAGGCCGTTGTCGCGGGACTGGCGGGCGAGCTGGCGCAGCGCCTCGAGCTGGGCGGCAGGCCAAGGCTTGGCCCAGTGCTTGCGCAGGTAGCCATCTTCCTTGGGGGCATAGAGATAGAAGCCGTAACCGTGGCGGGGCAGCCACTGGGCGTAGCGGGCGCGGGCTTCCCAGCTCCAGCCCTTGCCAAAGAAGCCCTCGATCACCCCCAGCTGGGGCGAAGGGGGTTGCAAGCCGGACAACAGGGTTTGGTAAGGCATAGGTAACTCCCTTCTCGCAGAGGACGAGGCAGACAACGACGATCAGACCGGATCTTCTTCCAGAAAGCGCACCCCGATCTTGCGGGGTTCACCCTCGTCCATTTCGGCCACGGTCCAGATCAGTCCCTGCCATTCGACGTGGTCGCCGACCACCAGATTATCGCCCAACTGGTGGGCAATGAAATGGCCGAGGGTCTGATCCGCCACCTCGCTCACATCCAGCCCGTACAGGGGGGCGAGATCCACCAGGTTGGCGGCCGCCTCCAGCAGGAAGTCGCCGAAGAAGCGCGGGCCCAGATCCTGCTCTGGCGCCTGGCTGAACAGCTGGCCGAGGGCGGGCAGGTCGCGCTCGTGGCCGATGACGCAGAGGATGTCATCGGATTGCAGACAGGTACTGCCCGAGGGGTGCAGCAGCTCCTGATCCCGGAACAGGGCGCAGATGCGGGTGCCCTTGGGCATGCGAAGATCCCGCAGCGGCGAGCCGATGCACCACTTCTCGTCGCTCAGGCGATAGACGAAGGTCTCCCACTGGCTGTCGAGATCGATCTCGAGCCCGGAGCGGTTGATGGGCGAGGGAGGCGCCGGCACTTCCACCCGCGCCAGCCTGGAGGCCAGCGGCAGCGAGCTGCCCTGCAAGATGAGCGAGACCAGCACCACGAAGAAGGCGACATTGAAGTAGAGCTGGGCGTTGGGCAGCCCCGCCATCATGGGGAACACCGCCAAGATGATCGGGACCGCGCCGCGCAGGCCGACCCAGGAGATGAACCAGCGCTCGCGGGGGGCGAAGTTCTTGAACGGCAGCAGCCCGATCCAGACTGAGATGGGGCGGGCGAACAGGATCATCCACATCGCCAGCGCCAGCGCCGGCAGGGCGATGGGCAGCAGCTTGTGGGGGGAGGCGAGCAGTCCCAGCACCAGAAACATGCCGATCTGGCTGAGCCAGGTCAGGCCGTCCAGCACCGACAAGGTGGTGCTGCGGCTGCGCAGGGAGAGGTTGCCGAGCAAGAGGCCGGTGAGATAGATGGCGAGGATGCCGCTGCCGCCCACCGCCGTGGTGAGGGCGAAGATGAGCAGGCCGCCGCTGACGGTGAGCAGCGGGTAGAGGCCGGGGGCCAGCTTGGCGCTATTGATGAGTTTCCACAGCAGCCAGCCGCCGCCAAGGCCGATGCCGGCGCCCAGCCCGAACTGCTTGAGCAGCTGCAGCAGCAGAAAGCCGGCGTTGAGGTCCTGCTGGGCGCTGGCCAGCACCTCGATCAGGGTGACGGTGAGAAACACCGCCATGGGGTCGTTGCTGCCCGACTCTATCTCCAGGGTGGCGCTGACCCGCTCGTTGAGGCTGCGCCCGCCGAGCAGGGAGAACACCGCCGCCGCATCGGTGGAGCCGACGATGGCGCCGATCAGCATCCCCTGCATCAGGTTGAGATCAAACAGCCAGGCGGCGGCCAGGCCCGTGAGGCCGGTGGTGATGGCCACCCCGACCGTGGCCAGCGACAGTGCGGGCCAGAGCGCCACCCGAAACGAGGAGACCCGGGTGCGCATGCCGCCGTCGAGCAGGATGATGGCGAGCGCCAGGTTGCCCACCAGATAGGCGATGGAGTAGTCGGCGAAGTGGATGCCGCCGGGGCCATCTTCACCGGCCAGCATGCCGACGGCGAGGAAGATCACCAGGATGGGGATACCGAGACGGGAGGAGAGCGCGCTCAACAGGACACTGGCGCCCACCAACAAGGCCGCGACGAGGAAAAAACTGTTGATGGTGACGGCATCCAATGGCGAACTCCTTCTGTCAAAATGCAAATCAGGCACATTATATGCAGTTTGTTAGGCTCGGTGTGGCTTAATTGTGCATTTATTTGCAGTTTTTTACATTTTTGGTGTCATTGCTGCGAAGGGTTCTGGCCATCAAAAGGGGGGCGCCGGCGTCGCCAGCGCGATGAGCAACGTGACCATGTTCACAAAGTGGACAGATAGCGACAGGGGCACCCGTGGGTGCCCCTGTCTGGCGGACTCGAGTCAGTCGTCCTCGTCGTCCTTCACTTCCCGGATCTTGTCCTTGTAGCGGGGCAGCTCTTTCTCCAGTCGCTTCATGTCCTTGATGGCGTTGAGAAACAGGCCGAGCAGGAAGAGCAGTGGCAAGCCTATCCAGAGCCAGAGGTTCATGTGCTACTCCTTTCGTCGGTGGCCAGGGTGACATAGCGGGCCAGGATCTCGTCGAGGTTGGCCAGTATGGTCGCCTTGCCTTCAATATCCGCCTGTTGCAGGCAAAGTGCCAGCGCCGCCGGGTCGAGCCGCTGCTCACGGGACTCAGGCGCAAAGCTGATGTGCCAGGGCTCGTAGGCGACACCGCTACCGGCACCGACCGGTTTGGCGTAAGGCAGGAAGAAGCCAAAGTCGTTCATGCGATCCTCAAGCCACTCGCTCAGGTCGGCGAACCAGCCCCCGGCTTCATACTCCCAGGGCTCCAGCGCCAGCCTGGTGCCAGCGGGCAGGCAGTCCGGGTCGTAGATGTCGAGGTCGGTGCCCCAGTGGTGGCGACTGGTGCCAGGCAGGGCGCTCCAGCGCAGGATGGCGTGGAGGCGCTCCTCGTCGCTCAGTGGCAGGGCGTCGATGGGCTGGCTGTGGGCATCGAGCAGCGGCCGCTCGCCGCGCCACTTGCCGTTCCAGATGGCGAGCTGGCGATCAAAGCCCCGCCAGCTGGAGGCGGGCTGCAGGTTGAAACCGGCGTGGGCGGCGGCCACCTGCATGTCGTTGAAGGCCGCCGCGGTGGCGGCTGTCAGCCGGTGCGGGCCTTGCCCCATCAGAATGAGGTGACCTTCATCCAACCCCAGCAGTTGCTCCTGGGTCATGCCAGCAACCTCGCGAGCACCCCTTGGTACATGTCGGCCAGCAGATCCAGGTCGTCCGCCTTCACGCACTCGTTCACCTTGTGGATGGTGGCGTTGACCGGGCCCAGCTCGATCACTTCGGCGCCGGTGGGGGCGATAAAGCGCCCGTCCGAGGTGCCGCCTGTGGTGAGCAGGGCCGGCTGCTGGCCGTTCACCGCCTCGATGGCAGAGACCGCCGCCGCCAGCAGCTTGCCGGTGTCGGTGAGAAAGGGCTGGCCGGAGAGGGTCCAGTCGATCTGGTAATCCAGACCATGCCTGTCCAGCAGGGCTTCGACCCGCTCGCGGATATCCTGGTCGGTCAGTTCGGTGCTAAAGCGGAAGTTGAACTGGACGTGCAATTCGCCGGGAATGACGTTGGAGGCACCGGTGCCCGCCGAGATGTTGGCGATCTGGAAGCTGGTGGGGGGGAAGTAGGCGTTGCCCTCATCCCACACGGTGGCGGCGAGCTCGGCCAGCGCCGGCGCGGCTTTGTGAATGGGATTGTCCGCCAGATGGGGGTAGGCGACGTGGCCCTGCACCCCGCGCACCAGCAGATCGCCGGTGATGGAGCCGCGTCGGCCATTCTTCACCACATCCCCCACCACGGCGGTGGAGGAGGGCTCGCCAACGATGCACCAGGTGATCTTCTCGTGGCGCGCTTCCAGGGTGTCGATCACCCGGGTGGTGCCGTTGATGAAGGGCCCCTCTTCATCGGAGGTGATCAGGAAGGCGATGGAACCGGAGTGATCCGGATGCTCGGCGACGAAGCGCTCGACCGCCACTACCATGGCGGCCAGCGAGCCCTTCATGTCAGCGGCGCCACGGCCATAGAGCACGCCATCCTGGATGGTCGGCTCGAACGGCGGGGTGTGCCATTTGTCCAGCGGGCCGGCGGGCACCACGTCGGTGTGACCGGCGAAGCAGAACAGCGGCCCCTCGCTGCCGCGGCGGGCCCAGAGGTTGGTGGTGTCTTCGAACACCATGGGCTCGATGACGAAGCCGAGCTTGGCGAGGCGCTCCGCCATCAGGGTCTGGCACCCTTCATCCAGCGGGGTAACGGAGGGGCGGCGGATCAGATCCTTGGCCAGTGCGATGACATCCGACATCAGCGTTCCTTAGCAAAAAAGTTTAACGAGAGAAGAGGGATTGGTAGTGATCGGCCTTGAAGCCCAGGGTCAGCTCGCCGTCACGATCCAGCAGCGGGCGCTTGATCATGGCCGGGTGCTCCAGCAACAGGGCGCGCGCCTTGGCGGTGTCGAGCCCCTGTTTGGCCTCGTCCGGCAGGGCGCGGAAGGTGGTGCCTCGGCTGTTGAGCAGCGCTTCCCAGCCGAGCTGGTTCAGCCAGCGGTCGAGATCGTCCGGGTTCAAGCCGTCGGCACGGTGGTCGTGAAAGCGGTAGTCGATGCCGGCCTGCTCCAGCCACTTGCGGGCTTTCTTGATGGTGTCGCAGTTCTTGGGGGAAATGCCGTAAAGTACGACTTTACATTCGCTCTTGTTTTCCATGGGGTTCACCGTGTTCCGTTTGATGGGCTGTAGCATACAGACGATCTCCACGCATGGAAACGAGGCCGCTTTGGGTTAGCCACCATGGTAGAAGGCTTGCATTGGTCGATATGATCGATGTTTGGCAAAAAAAAACACAATGAATATTGTTAGAAGTGCCGTCATTCTGGTAGGCTCACCTCATCTTAGTTCTCAGCCTTGTTCACTACTTCCTGAATGTGGGCCAATGTAAAAGGAGTTGTCATGAGCCGTCCCCCGAAGGCGTATTCCTACATTCGATTCAGTACCCCAAAGCAGGCACAGGGAGACAGTTATCACCGTCAGCTTCAGAAGGCTACCGACTACTGTGCCAAGCACAATCTCCAGCTTGTAGAGAAGACGATTGATGACCTTGGTACGAGTGCATTTCGTGGGGCTAACATGACGGAAGGAGCCTTGGGTCGCTTCTTTGATGCAGTGAAGAGTGGAAAAATTGAGCAAGGTTCTTATTTATTGGTCGAGTCAGTAGACCGCCTAAGTCGACAAGCTGTTGAGGCAGCTCTAAGTCAATTCCTTGCCATCATTAGTGCAGGCATAGTGATCGTTACCCTTGATGATAATGCGGTGTATCGCTCAGGGCAGGTTGAGACTCAAAATCTATTGCTTTCTATTATGTTCATGGTGCGTGCTAATAACGAGTCAGAAACTAAGAGTGACCGTAGTCGCAAAGCTTGGGACAAAGGCCGCAAACAGGCCAGAGACAACAATCAAGTAATGAAAAACTCTCGTCTTCCCTCATGGCTGAAATGGGAGGAGGGTAAGATCATGCCAATCCCCGAACGAACAGCCGTTGTGAACGAGATGTTTGAGTTGGCCAAATCCGGCTGTGGCTATGAGCAAATAGCCAAGATCTTTCTGGATAAGGGTTATAAGACTTTTGGAAAAGAAACTGACTGGCGTCCAGCAGGCATTCAAGCGGTTATTAAGAGCGAATCTGTGATTGGGGTATTTCAGCCACATCAAATAAAGGATGGCAAGCGAATTCCGGAGGGTAGCCCTATCTGGGGATATTATCCGGCAATAGTCGAGCCAATATTATTCAACGAAGTGCAGCATATTATCAGCCAGAGAAGTAATCATAGTGGTTCCTATCGGAAAGGCACTTATAACAACCTCTTTAGCGGTATACTTCGTTGTCAGTGTGGGGAGGCGTTACGCTACCAAAATAAAGGACGAGTAGGGAGCCCTCGCAACTATCTTGTTTGTCCTAAGCAGAATATCACAGGGTGCAATCTGCCAAACATGCTCTATAACAAAGTTGAGCCTCAGTTATTACAAGCAGTCTGCATTCTATCAGAAGTAATGCAAAGACGGGTGGGGGAGAATGAGAAGGTTTTATCTCTAAAAGAACAGTTGGCCACATTGACTGCTCAGCTCGATGTTGAGAGTAGAAAGAAGAGTAAAGCAGCTCAATCCATATTAGATTTTGATGATGATGCTACTTTTCGAAAAGAATTTGTAAAGATTAAAGCTAACTGCGAAGCCTTAGAGGAAAAAATACACGAAATTGAGAGCGAGCTCATGAGCCTAGAGCTGTCAGAAAAAACTATTCTCAATCTACTGAAACCAGAAGAACTGATCAGCACTGAGCAGCGTCAACTATTTAATAGCCAATTGAAAGCAGTGCTGAAAGAGATCAAATTTAGCTACGATGGTTATGATCTGGCCGCAGTATTTAAGGGGCTAGATGATAAATTCATGCTAGAGCAAGCTTTCAAACCCAAGCTGGCAGGTAGTAGCGTTAGAGATCTCAGTGGTGAGGAGTTGTTAAGGACAACCTCAGAGGCTCCCTATATTGATGCTGCGTGGGTGAAGGGTGAGACCGATGAGTATGAGTCACATCGGAAAGATGCGTCCAGCGGTCTGGATGATGAGTTTGAGGACTTGAGTTTACAAGAGTCAAAGTGAAGGCATTACAAGGGGAGTTGGACGTGGTAGGCATCTTTGTTGGGCACCACTCACAGAGGGGCATCGACCCAAAAGCATTGCTCTCGCAGATTCCTGGATTCAGTCAGCGAAGCACTCGACGATTCAGTCAGTACGTCAAGCGGGCAATCGCCAACATCCAGCAGGTGCAGGGACTCGACCTTCCGGAGGTTCCCGAACCGGATAATGGATTGGGGACGTGGACTCCCTTACAAGCCTTGGCTGTGTTGACCTATGGCCCCAGCTCTCACTTAAACCTGAGGCTAATAGCGGAGATCGAGCAGCTTACCGGGCTGGAGTTACCACATGATGAAAGGCAAAGCCGCCATGAGGCTGCATTTTATGTGGAATACTTGGCCCCGCTGGTTACTTACTTTCAAATGCAGCAACCGGGTTTGCGAATGGAGGTGATCCCGCAGTTCGATTGCGACCCTTACCGGGTGGATTTTCGGGTAGATTTGCAGTGGTTCGACCCAAACGGGAAGTATTTTGACAAACCGATCCGGCAGGAGGTGTACTTGCTGGAGTTTGATGAAGCCTATCATCTGGAGCCAGCGAACCGCCAAGCAGACCACCAGCGTGATGCCTACATCGAGCAGCAGACGGGCCTCAGACCGCTCAGGATACGGCACGAGGAACAAGAGCTGTGGGCCACCATCTGTCGTGCTCAGGGACGCATCCTAAGCGTGGAGGAGTACCTGCAAGGGCTGTTGATGGCTATGGCAGAGCCGGGTGATGGCCGACATCTTGATATCACGCGAGATTCTGCCCAGAGTGCTTATACCTGCGATCCAGCCGGGTATCTACGATATCCAGCTCAGCCGGGACGAGACCTTAAAGCGATAGCAGAGCGGCTTGGCTGGCGGTTGAGTCAGAGGCATAGCGGTAATCTGGCCTATCACCGTCTGACCCCGCCGCGAGTGACTGCCAATCGACACATTTCGGGGTGATGTGTCTGGTCGATTTGAGTCTCATCGACACATCCGACAGCGTGTTCATGGGCTTTTCGGCGGTATGTGTCTGGTGTTCCAGCTGTTCCAGCCCGATATATATACCCGTTTAGTTACACTGACTCTTATCTATTTACTGCACCGAGGGGGGAGCTTACCAGCCACCCGAAGGAGAGATTCCGAGAAGATTGCAACGATCTTGCCCGGTTGATTGCCCGGCAAAAACAATCCCAAACCCCACCAGCACAAGGAAAACGAGCAGGCAACATTCAGACCAAACGCCGGTATAAGCCAGATGAGACCAACACCATAGGAGAATCCCATGGAATACATCACATCTGGCCCCTTGTCGGGAGCCATCCAGCAAGGAGAAGGCGTATGAATGAGCAGCAAGGAAACCCGTTACTGAAAGCGTTGGAGGCGGCACTGCTGGCAGCCTTGGGCGTCCTCATTAAGGAGGCCGTCAACTCGATGCAGACACCGCCGCCCCCGCCGAAGGAGCCGGACGCTCAATAGACCATGCCCGTGTGACAGACCGGAAGCACCCCCGGCAACCCCTGTCACACGGGTTGGTTTTCGAGTTTTGACACGTTTTTCTTGCAGGGTCTTGAGCCTATTGGGAGGCCATCATGGCAATCATCGGGTATGCCCGTGTCTCGACCACGGGGCAATCGCTGGAGCAGCAACTGATAGCTCTGGCGGAGTGTGAAAAAGTTTTTCATGAGCAGGTCAGCGGTAGCAAGACGGATAGGCCGCAACTACAGGCGATGCTCGAGTTCGCCCGGTCTGGGGACGTGCTAAAAGTCACCAAGTTAGATCGACTCGCTCGAAACACTAGGCACTTGCTGGAGATCACAGACCAGCTACACGCCAAAGGGGTAACATTGCAGATCCAGAATTTGGGCATCGATACGGCTACCCCGACAGGTAAGCTGATGTTGACCATGATCGGAGCTATCGCCACGTTCGAGCGGGAAATCATGCTGGAGCGTCAGGCGGAAGGGATTGCCTTGGCTAAGGCAAAAGGGGTCTACAAGGGCCGAAAGCCGACCGCGATGGAAAAGCGGGACGAGGTGCTGCGTCTTCTATCGCAGGGCATCGCTAAGGCATCAGTGGCAAAGCGGTTGGGTATCAGTGTGTCAAGTGTTCACCGGATACTGCATACATAACCATACTGCTATTATTTGGTGAGGGAAACCTCACTTTTAGCTAATCAAAACAATAATTTAGGGATGAAGATGAAAGCTGTTTTTGGGGCTGCCATGCTGGCAGTTGGATTAATAAGTGGGTGTGCGTCACTGAGTGAGCAACCATCCGGAGATGTGGTTGTTAAAAAAGACTCTTTCGAGGCGGAAAAGACAATAGTATCCGTAGATAGCATTCTGGGAATGGGTGAACAGTACAATTTGTTTATCAATCTGGAGTGGCATTCGGGTAGTAAGGATGTGTATCTGGACGCGATTTACCCTCAGATAGAGAATGTGGTAGCACTGAAAATCAATGCTGATGGTCAGATGATTGATGGGCGGGTTTGTAGTGCACATACAGACTTCGGAGCAACCGTCTACTCTGGTTTGATGTATGTATCTGTCCCTAGCTTTTCACTCCGTCGGTTCTGTATTTCTACGAAGGAATACGAAAAGATCGCTCAGTCTAAGCTTGTGAAGATGAAAGTCTCAACCTACACGAAGTACATGGTAGCTAGCTTCTCACCTGTAGGTAGCAAAGATGTATCCAACTCATCTACACATGCAAAAGCGTTTAGCGGGTTCACAACTGCGTTACGCCAGAATGGTGCTTTCTAATTGATTTTCCAAGCTTTAAGTAAATCAGTAAGCCTGTGGTTACCTCAGGCTTTTTTGTGGTTCTTCCATAATTAACCTCTCACAGTTCTTGATGCCATAGAGGGTGGTGGCCATGGGGAGTCCTTGTCTGCGGGCATGGGCCCGGAAAGCCGAAACTTGAGTCCTGAAACGGGAAATCAAGAAGAGGCCCGATTCTGGCATTGTGGCGATCTCAAGGCAACGCCGATGCGCATGGGGGAGGTGGGGCGAGGCGCTGGTCGGGCCTGGGGGGAGGGGAAAAGTGCCCGGCGCGGGACGCGCCGGCGGGCATCAGAGTTCGCTCTGGGTGCGACACCAGAGGTGCAGTTCGGATTCGAACCAGTTGAGCATGGCGTTGTTGTCGTCGCGACGATGGCGAATGAGGCTCACTTCAAAGGTGGGCAGGGCGAAGCGGGTCTCGTACTCCACCAGATCCAGCAGCGGCATCAGCGGGCGCAGCACCCGAGCCGGGGAGGTGAGCAGCAGAGGCGCGCACGGCAGGATGAAGGGGGCAGCCAGAAAGCTTTGCACGATCAAGGGGGTGTGCCGGGTCATGCCGTGGGCGGCCAGCAGATCATCGACGATGCCCCCTTCGCTGCCGCGGGGAGCGACCAGCAGGTGCTGGGCTTGGGCGAAGGATTCGATGCACAGCACCTGGCCCTGCAGCGGGTGGCTGCGGTGGGCGGCGCAGATCAGCTTGTCTTCGAACAGCGGGATGCGGCGAAAACGGCCGGGTACCTCGTCCTGTTTGCTGATCACCATGCTGATGACCCCTTCGTCGAGCTGGCTCTCGTAGTCCGCATTGAGCGGCACCATGTGGATGCGCAGGTTGGGCGCCTGCTGTTGCAGCCGGGCCAGCAGGCTCGGCATCATCACATACTCCACATAGGTGTGGGCCCCGATGCGCAGCACTCCCTCGAACTGGGCGGGGTCGAGCTGCTCGGGGGGGCTGAAGGTCTGCTCGATGTCGTGCAGGATCTCCCGCAGCGGCAGCAGCAAGGCCTCCGCCCGGGCGGTGGGTTCCATGCCCTGGGGAGTGCGGATCAGCAGGGGATCGTCATAGAGCAGACGCAAGCGGGCCAGTGCCCGGCTGACGGCCGGCTGGCTCATGGCGAGCCGTTCGGCGGCCTTGGTGGTGTTGCGCTCCTCCAGCAGTGCCTTGAGCACCACCAGCAGGTTGAGGTCGACGCCTCGTAAATTCATTCTGTGCATAATGGAATACTAATAAATCATTTCCTTAAGCAGGGCCTTCACTTTAGTCTCATTTCCCGTCGATGGTCAGCATGAAGCTTGGATAAATCAGCGATTTATGCAAACCCATGTTGTCCTGTTACCTCTTTCGCGTGGTGCCGGAGGTGGCAAGATTCGACAGCCTGAACTCTTTACTCTGGTCATCCAGAGCGTTGCTTGCTTAGTACCCGCCGTCTCGGCGGGTTTTTTTTGCCTGCGGTTCAGGAAAAGGGGGCCCAAAGAAGTACAAAACGCGCCGGCGGGCGCGTTATTGTGAGGGGTGGATGACTCAGGGCGCAACCGGCCACTGGTAGTCAAACACCTTGGCACGTTCCCAGGGGGCGTCCGGCAGACTGGAGGAGAGGCCGGTATATTTGCCCACATCGTCCACCACGATGGCGGAGAGGATCGGCAACTGGTGCTCGGTGCAGTACATGCGGATGCGTTGCAGCAGCGTGCGCAGCTCATCCTGGCAATTCTCCAGTCCGGCCTGCCTGGCCAGCTTGGAGTAACGAATGGTGGTGCGTTCCTTTGCAGACTCGACGAGGATGTCCCATAGCTTGTAGTCGCAGGTCGTCATGCCTGCGTTGGCTCGGTCTGTCATAACTCTCTCCGGCGCGAATGGTCGCTGTGTGTCGATGCGCATCTTGGCCAGTTCACTGGCCCCTGACGTTGATCCAAAGCAAAAAAGCCTGAGGTTATTCGCCAGAACGCGTGGCAAAGGGATTCTAAAGGTTTGCCTTTAGTTTAAATTGCTGTTTTTTGTTAAGTGTGTAGCATTTTATTTCATTGGGATGCGGTCAAGCCATCTTTCTTGACGGGGATCAATGGGAAAGCGCGGTCAGACCACTAGATTTCGCTCCTCGATAACTTTATCAGGAGTGAATATTTGGAACTCGTCTTCGTCTTGCTCGTACTGCTGGCCGTGGTCTACGGCATCGTCAAGGATTACAACCCGCAGGCGGTGCTGGCACTGGCCGGCATGGCCATCTTCACCGTCGCCTACTGGCTGGGATTGCACCCCATTCTGCCCGCCGACAAGAGCACCGGCTTCGCCCTGTTCGATCTGTTCGAGGTGTTCAAGGGGATCTTCTCCTACCGTGCGGCGGGCCTCGGCCTCACCATCATGGCGGTGGCCGGCTTTGCCACCTACATGTCCCATATCGGTGCCTCCCAGGCGCTGGTGCGGGTGGCGGTCAAACCGGTGGCGGGCATCCAGTCCAGCTACCTGATGCTGGCCATCTGCTACCTGGTGGCGGTCTTCGTCTCCCTGTTCGTCACCTCCGCCACCGGCCTTGGCCTGCTGTTGATGGTCACCATGTACCCGGTGATGCGCAACCTCGGCATCAGCCCGGCTTCCGCCTGCGGCGTCATCGCCACCTCCCAGGCGTTCGAAATCGGCCCGACCCAGACCAACGCCATCTTCTCCGCCGGCCAGTCCGGCATGGATCCCACCAGCTATTTCGTCGACTACCAGATCTGGCTGGTGGCCCCCATGCTGCTGGTGACCATGGTGCTGCATTTCTTCTGGCAGCGGTACTGTGACCGTCAGGATGGCTGGGATCCGGCCCTGCATCGCGGCGAGCACGCCGAGCTGGACGAGCAGGGCACCGAGGCGGTCGCGGCGCCCACCTGGTACGCCCTGTTGCCCATCATCCCCTTTGTGCTGATGATGACCTTCTCCAAGCTGCTGGTGACCACCATCAGCGTCAGCGTGGAGGTGGCCATGCTGCTGTCGGTCTTTATCGGCATGCTGTGCGAGCTGCTGCGCACCCGCTCGGTGCGCACCGCCTTCGCCGGGCTCTCCAGCTTCCTCGACGGCATGGGCAAGGTGTTCGGCCCTGTGGTGGCGCTCATCGTCTGTGCCGAGCTGTTTGCCGAATCCCTCAAAGCCATCGGCGCCATCGATACCCTGCTGCACTCGGCCAGCAATGCCGGTATCGGCAGCGGTCTGATGACCCTGGTGATGGTAGGTCTCATCATGGTGGCGGCGGTCATCATGGGCTCGGGCAACGCGGCATTCTTGAGCTTCTCCACCCTGGCGCCCGCCGTGGCGGCCAAGTTCGGCGTACCGGCGGTGACCATGCTGCTGCCGATGCAGCTCGCCTCCAGCATCGGTCGCACCGTCTCCCCCATCGCGGCGGTGCTGATCGCCTGCGCGGGCATCGCCAAGGTCTCCCCCTTCGTGGTGGTCAAGCGCACCTGCGTGCCCATGGCCGGCGCCCTGGTGACCGCGCTCACCCTCAACTATCTGCTGTTTATGTAACCGGGCGGCGGACGGCACGAGCTGTCTGCCCCTTTCATTCGGCCGTCGGGAGGGAGGTGTGTCCTTCCGTCCCAGGAGATGACAATGACAGAATCTCGCAACGCTTTTTCTCTGGACGCCTACCTGGCGGATCTGGCCCCGCTCATCAATCTCGATTGCGGCACCCGCACCCCGGCCGGGGTGGCCAAAGTGGCCGACATCATGACCGAGAAATATGAGGCCATCGGCTGGCAGGTGACCCGCCACCAGTTTGCCGCCGAGTGCGGCCCCTGCCTCGAGGCAACCAATGTCCCCGGCGCCAGCCACTACGACGTGATGCTGGTGGGCCACATGGACACCGTCTTCCCGGAGGGAACAGCCGCCAAGCGCCCATTGAAAATCGAAGGCAATCAGGCCTTTGGCCCCGGTGTGTCGGACATGAAGAGCGGTCTGCTCTCCACCTGGTATGCCCTCAAAGAGATGGACCCGGCCGTGCTGGCCAAGCTCAAGGTGCTGGTCTGCTGCAACTGCGACGAGGAGATTGGCTCCCCCTGGTCCAAAGATTGGCTGGTGGAGAAGGCCAAACAGAGCGGTTGTGTGCTGGTGGCCGAGGCGGCGCGCCCCAACGGCGATCTCATCAGCGCTCGCAAGGGCAATGCCAAGTACCGCATCACCTTCCACGGCAAGGCCTCCCACGCCGGCTCGGCCCTCACCGAAGGGGTTTCAGCCATCACGGAGCTGGCCCACTGGGTGCTCGCCATCAACGAGCAGGTCAACCTCGATACCGGTACCACCATGAACGTGGGGGTAGTGCAGGGGGGGACCGGCGTCAACGTGGTTCCGGATTTTGCCGAGGCGATCGTCGACTTGCGCTTCTGGAGCAATGACGAAGCGGCAGCGGTGCACGAGCGACTCACCTTCATGGCCAACAACCCCTTCCTCGCCGGTTGCCGGGTCGAGGTGGATCGCCAGAGCTTCAAGCCGGCGATGCGCCCGAGTGGCGACACCGAGGCATTGATGGCACTGGTGGAGGGGGCAGCGAAAGAGGAGGGGATCACCTTCAACTGGCTGGAGGCCGGTGGCGGCTCGGATGCCAACTTTACCGCCGCCGCGGGAGTGCCGTCGCTGGATGGCTTCGGCCCCATGGGCGGCGGTTTCCACTCGGAGGCGGAATTCCTGCTGCTGGGCAGCATAGCGCCACGCATCCGCCTGCTGCAGCGGGTGCTGGGCAAGCTGGCCAAATAGGTCGGCGTTAAGGACAAGCAAAACGGGAGGCCATCGCCTCCCGTTTTTTATCAGCCGTGCCGGTGCAGAGACATCGAACGGTGCTGCGTCGCTACCCCTCATCCTCCAGCAGATAGGCAAGCTGTTCCTGATGGGCAACCTGCCAGTGACCGAGCACCAGCGGCGCCGCAAAGCCCGGACCGTCGGTCACCATGGTGTGGTACTCCCCCTGCTCGCCGCAGGCATCGAAGCCCTGGCTTGCCGCCAGCTGCTGCAACTCGGCCAGGGTGGTCGCATCGAGCGTGCGTCCCACCCACTCGGGGGCCAGCACCCGGGTGTCGACGCAGGAGAGGTGGGCGACGATGCCGCGGGTCAGCAGATCCGCCAGCAGCGCCTCGCGGGGTTGCTGCCAGAGCGGGGTGTGAACGGCCAGATCGAGCGGGCGGCAGCGCTCGCGGATCCAGTTCGGCGCGCCCCCCACGCTGTCGATGTCGCCGGTGACCACCCCATCCAGGCGCCACTCATCTTTTAGCCGTGCCAGCGCCCGTTCATAACCGAGATCGAACGGCGCTTCGATGGTGATCAGCAGATGGGGCAAACCGAGGGTCGCCGCCTGCCGACGCACCTGCGACAGGGGATGGGCCAGAAAGCGGGGTTCGGGCGGGGCAAAGGTGGTCAGTGCCACCACCTGATGACCCGCCTCGCGGGCATGGCAGAGGGCCTGCATGGCATCCTTGCCGCCGCTCCAGAGCACGATGACGCGAGACATGGGGGAGATTCCGCAAAGAAAAGAGGGGTCATGCTACCCAGAGTGCGGGTGGTTGGCAAAGCGGGATGGGGCAGGGCACAAAACAGCAGGCCCCCGGGGGGGCCTGCTGGACTGGCTGAATGGTGCCTGTTGCTTAGAGCAGTATGCTGGTCAGCAGATAACCCAGGGTACAGGAGGTGGCGACCCCGATCAGACCCGGAATGATGAAGCTGTGGTTGATGATGAACTTGCCGATGCGGGTGGTGCCGGAGCGGTCGAAGCCGATACAGGCCAGATCGCTCGGGTAGGTCGGCAGCACGAAGTAGCCGTAGCTCGCCGGCAGGAAGGCGATCAGCAGTTTCGGCTCCACACCCAGAGCCAGCCCCATGGGGGCGATGGCGGTCAGGGCTGCAGCCTGGCTGTTCACCAGCTTGGAGATGAGGAACAGCACCAGGGCGTAGGTCCAGGGTTGGGCCTGCACCACGTGGGCCAGGGTTTCTTTCAGCAGCGGCATGTGGGCCTGGAAGAAGGTTTCGCTCATCCAGGCGACCCCGAATACCGAGAAGATCGCCACCATGCCGGCCTTGAACACGGCACCGTTGGAGATGTCACCCGGCTTGACCTTGCAGCGCATCAGGATGATGGCGCCGGCGATCAGCATCATCATCTGGATCACCAGGTTCATGGAGAGCGGGCCTGTCTTGCCACCCATCTCGAACACCGGGCGCAGGGAGGCGTCGGCCCCCAGCACCACCACGGCGGCGATGGCGGCGAAGAAGATCCAGGTCGACCAGTAGGCCTCTTTCGGGAACTTGGTGTTGAGCAGGGTCTCACCGCCGCCGTAGACGAAGGCACGCTGCTCAGGATCCTTGATCTTGGCCTGGAACTCTTCGTCCTTGTCCAGATCCTTGCCGCGACGCAGGCTCCAGAGGGCCGCGACTATGACCCCGGTCAGCGAGGAGGGGATGGCTACCATCAGAATGTCGAGCAGGCTGTAGGCCTGACCGATGCCGTGACCGGCCGCCAGGATGGAGACCATGGAGACCACGGCCACCGACACCGGCGAGGCGCAGATCGCCATCTGGGAGGCGACGGAAGCCACCGCCATCGGACGTTCCGGGCGGATGTTCTTCTGCAGCGCGATGTCGGCGATGATGGGGAACATGGTGTAGACCACGTGGCCGGTACCGCACAGGAAGGTGAGGGTCCAGGTGGTGAGTGGCGCCAGCAGGGTGATGTACTGGGGGTGGCGGCGCAGCAGGCGCTCGGCCACCTGCATCATCAGGTTGAGACCGCCGGCGGTCTGCAGGGTGGCGGCGCAGCCGATCACCGCCAGTATGGTCAGCATCACCTGCACCGGCGGTTCACCCGGGGTGAGACCGAACACGAAGGTCAGCAGGAACAGACCGATGCCGCTGATGAGACCCAGCCCCATGCCCCCAAACCGGGTACCCAGCAGCAAGCAGCCGAGTACCACCAAAAATTCCATCAAGATCATTCCATTACCTCGCGTTATTTAATCCATGTCTGTGCTGTGTTGGGCTCATGGACCGGGATTGTCTGTTTTTTATTTAGCCCTAAAGGGTTAGTGGTTATTGTGCCTGCCAAAAAAGGGCAAAAATTTGAGGTACTTCAATAACTCATCGCTTTTTGATTTAACGTCATAAAAACCACGTATTAACGTTTTTGTTATTTTGTGGGCAATAAGTGGCAGCGTATGGGGCTCAACGGCTGGCGTGGGGCGGGTGTGTCAGCAAGGGGGCATGACGGAGGGCGGCAAGAGTGATTAATTGTGGTGCTGGCAAGGCCGTCCGGCCGCCGGACGGGCAACAAAAAGCCGACCCTGAGGTCGGCTTTTAAGGCAAAGTCCTGTAATCAGAACTCGGCGGTGCGGGGGGTGCGCGGGAAGGGGATCACGTCGCGGACGTTGCCCATGCCGGTCACGTAAACCACCAGGCGCTCGAAGCCCAGACCGAAGCCGGAGTGCGGCACGGTACCGTAGCGGCGCAGGTCGCGATACCACCAGTAGTCTTCCTTGTTCAGACCCATTTCGGCCAGACGGGCATCCAGCACGTCCAGACGCTCTTCACGCTGGGAGCCGCCGATGATCTCGCCGATGCCCGGGGCCAGTACGTCCATGGCGGCGACGGTCTTGCCGTCGTCGTTGAGGCGCATGTAGAAGGCCTTGATGTCTTTCGGGTAGTTCTTCACCACCACCGGGGACTTGAAGTGCTCTTCGGCCAGGTAGCGCTCGTGCTCGGAGGAGAGGTCGATACCCCAGGAGACCGGGAACTCGAACTTCTTGCCGCAGTTTTTCAGCACTTCGATGGCGTCGGTGTAGTCAATCTGGGCGAAGTCGGAGGCGACGAAGCGCTCCAGACGACCGATGGCGTCCTTGTCCACGTGCTGGGCGAAGAACTCCAGATCGTCGCGGCGCTCGGCCAGCACGGCGTTGAAGACATACTTCAGCATGGCTTCGGCCAGGGCTGCGTTGTCTTCCAGATCGGCGAAGGCCACTTCCGGCTCAACCATCCAGAACTCCGCCAGGTGGCGGCTGGTGTTGGAGTTTTCGGCGCGGAAGGTGGGCCCGAAGGTGTAGACCTTGGACAGCGCACAGGCGTAGGTTTCGACGTTGAGCTGGCCGGATACGGTCAGGAAGGTCTCTTTGCCGAAGAAGTCCTTGTCATAGTCCACCTTGCCTTGCGGGGTGCGCGGCAGGTTTTCCATGTCCAGGGTGGAGACGCGGAACATCTCGCCGGCGCCTTCGGTGTCGGAGGCGGTGATGAGCGGCGCGGCGATCCACAGATAGCCCTGCTCGTGGAAGAAGCGGTGGATGGCCTGGGAGAGGCAGTTGCGTACCCGGGTCACGGCGCCGACCACGTTGGTGCGAGCGCGCAGGTGGCCCTGCTCGCGCAGGTATTCGATGCTGTGACGCTTGGCAGACATGGGGTAGGTGTCCGGATCTTCGACCCAGCCCACTACCTTGACGTCGGTGGCCTGCAGTTCGAACGCCTGGCCGCTGCCCTGGGACTCGACCACCAGGCCGGTCACTTCCACCGAGCAAGCCGTGGTCAGACGCAGCACTTCATTCTCGTAATTGGCCAGGGTATTGGGGACGACTGCCTGTACCGGATGGAAACAGGAGCCATCGGAGATGGCCAAAAATGAGATCCCCGCCTTGGAATCGCGGCGGGTCCGGATCCACCCTTTCACTGTCTGGGTGGTGCCGACCGCATACTTACCGGTCAGCACATCTACTACGGATGCGTGCGTCATCGAAATATTGTCTCCAGCTTGTTCTTGCAGCGCTATTTGCAACACTTGGGGTCTGGCCCGGGCAATCTTGGCCCATCATGGCAGACTAAGCCGTCAATCTTACCCGCGCAGGTTTGATAAACAAGCAAAAATGTCGGACTCTGGGGGGGATTTCGGCGCCTATCGGCGGATTGGCGGGCCAGTTGGACGGGGGATGGACGTGAAAGAGCGGCGACGGGGGCCGGACCGGCTGACACGGGTGTTGCAGGGGCTGGTGATGCTCTGCTGGGGCGGCTTCATCGGCCTGCTCTCCCTCTACCACTTCGCCAGACCGCAGACGGCCTACGGTTTTCTGGTCTATGGCGGGATCAGGGTACGCCAGAGCTGGGATCCCCTGCTCACCCCCTGGCTGCTGCACGGGCTCTGGGGTTGCTGCCTGCTGACCCTGGCGGTGCTGCTGGCGGAGCGCCGACGCTGCCGGCGGCAGGAGGACACGGGGCGGGTGCACCTGACCATCTTGCTGCTGATCCTGATCGCCAGTCTGCTGTTCTACTACCTGGGCTAGCCCTCTTTTCTTCTCTCTGTCGCCTTCTGCTCGCTCCCCTCCACCGGCGCGGCGGGCCGTTTGCCGAGCTGACGCTCCACGCTGTCGAGCATCTGGTTGTAGGCCAGCGCCACCCGGCCAATCTCGTCCCCTTCATCCCCTTCCAGCCGGTGGCCGAAGTCGTGCAGGTCGGTGGCCTCCTCCATGGAGCGGGTCAGCTGGTTGAGGGGGCGGACGATCCAGGTGCGGATGACCCAGAGGGTCAGCAGCAGCCCCAGACCGAAGATGACGGTGAGGCTCAGCGCCGAGGTGAGGATGTTCTGCTCGACCCGGGTAAACAGGGTGTCGAGGGAGTAGTCAAAGCGCACCGCCCCCAGCACGGTATTCTCCGGCACCAGGTGGCAACTGGTGCAGTCGGTGCCGCGAAAATCCTTCTTGGCCAGCAGCGGGCGGGTCACCACCAGCTTGCTGTGCATGCCGTCGTGCACCACCTCCAGGCTGCCCTTGCCGGCCAGTGCCAGCTCATCGAACCTGTCTTTGGGCTGCTCGCTCTGGTGGCCTGCTCCGTACTGCTTGCTCACCGCCTCGCTGCGCACGATGCGGGCATCCTCCACGTGGGCGTGCTCGAGAAACTTGCGGCGCAGGGTGTCGCGGGCATCCATCTTGCCGGTCAGCATCAGCATGTTGAGGCCGTCGAAGTAGGCCTCGGTCTGCTCGCGGCTCTGCTCCTTGATGAGGGTCAGGATCAGGTCGCGTTCGCGCACCGCCTGGTAGGCGGCGGAGAACACCAGCACCATGGAGAAGATGAACAGCAGGAAGAAGTTGATTTTGGCAGCAATGGAGAGGCGCATGGGAACGGTACATCTGTTGGGTAAAACCCGCGCAGTCTACGCGTCTTGGCCGCCCGGGTCTGGTGTCTCGCTCACATTCTGATGAAAAAGAGTCAAAAGACCCTGCCTGGTCGGGCAGGGCCTGCCACGTCTGACTCAGAACTCGCCACTGTGGATGGCGGCGGTGATGGCGTTGGTCAGCACGGTTAATTGTGCCGGGCTGATGACGAAGGGGGGCATCAGATAGACCAGCTTGCCAAACGGGCGGATCCAGGCGCCCAGTTCGACGAACTTGCGCTGGATGCGCGCCACGTCCACCCGCTCCTTCATCTCCACCACCCCGATGGCGCCGAGCACCCGCACATCCGCCACCGCCGGGTGCAGGGTCAGCTCTACCAGTTCTGTTCGCAGCTGATGCTCGATGGCGCGGACCCGTTCCTGCCACGGCGAGGCCAGCAGCAGATCGATGGAGGCGTTGGCCACGGCGCAGGCCAAGGGGTTGCCCATGAAGGTCGGTCCATGCATGAAGACACCCGCCTTCCCGTCACACACGGTGCGAGCCACATGCTCGGTAGTGAGCGTGGCCGACAGCGTCAGGTAGCCGCCGGTGAGCGCCTTGCCTAGACACATGATGTCGGGGCTGATGCCGGCCCAGTCGCAGGCAAACAGCTGGCCGGTACGGCCAAAGCCGGTGGCGATCTCGTCGGCAATCAGCAGCAGGTCGAACTCGTCGCACAGGGCGCGTACCCACTGCAGGTAGCGGGGATGGTAGAAGCGCATACCGCCGGCGCCCTGCACGATAGGCTCGAGCACGATGGCGGCGATTTCCTCATGATGGTCCGCCACCAGGGTGGCGAGCTCCACCACGCACTGCTCGTCCCACTCGGCGTGGAAGCGGCAGCTGGGCGCTTCGACAAAATGGTGCTCGGGCAGGAAGCCCTTGTAGAGCTCGTGCATGCCGCCATCCGGATCGCAGACGCTCATGGCGCCGAAGGTATCGCCGTGATAGCCGCCGCGCAGGGCGACAAATTTGGCCCTGGGCGTCCCCTTGGCGTGCCAGTACTGCTGCGCCATCTTGAGCGCCACCTCTACCGCCACCGAGCCCGAGTCCGCCAGAAACACCCGATCCAGCCCAGCCGGGGTGATCTCCACCAGCTTGCGGCACAGATCGACGGCGGGGGCGTGGGTGAGGCCGCCAAACATCACGTGGGACATCTTGCCAAGCTGGGCAGTGGCGGCCGCATCGAGCTCCGGCACCTGATAGCCGTGCACGCAAGCCCACCAGGAGCTCATGCCGTCCACCAGCTCGCGGCCGTCGCTGAGGGTGAGGGTCACTCCCTTGGCACTGGCCACTTCATAGCAGGGCAGGGGATGGGTGAGGGAGGTATAGGGGTGCCAGACGTGGTGCAGGTCGAATTCTTGATTGGTCATTTTGTGTTCTGTTGTCAATTGGTTTGATCTGGTCGGTGTTGACAGTCTACGCGCGCTCTCTACACTAGCCAACAATTTCAGCCACTTGGCTGCGTGCAACCCGACTTGGGTGCAGGCCGGGTGGCGGCTTCTGTGTTTGCCCATGCAAGCTGGCGGCGCAGGATCCCACTTATAACAATTGGAAGCCATGTATGAATGCTGTCACCGCGGGCGCTCAAGCCCTTCGTCACGACTGGACCCTCGCCGAGGTTCAGGCCCTGTTTGCCCTGCCATTCAACGATCTGCTGTTCCGGGCCCAGACCGTCCACCGCGCCCATTTCGACCCGAACGAAGTACAGGTGAGCACCTTGCTCTCCATCAAGACCGGTGCCTGCCCGGAGGATTGCAAGTACTGCCCCCAGAGCGCCCGTTATCACACTGGCCTTGAGGCCGAGCGGCTGATGGAGGTGGAGAAAGTGCTGGAGCGGGCCCGCGAAGCCAAGGCCAACGGCTCGTCCCGTTTCTGCATGGGGGCCGCCTGGCGCAACCCCAAAGAGAAGGACATGCCCTATATCCTGCGGATGATCGAAGAGGTACGCGGGCTCGGCATGGAGACCTGCATGACGCTCGGGATGCTCACCGCCGATCAGGCGGCGCGCCTCGGTGCCGCCGGCCTTGACTACTACAACCACAACCTCGACACCTCGCCGGAGTTTTACGGCGACATCATCACCACCCGCACCTATCAGGATCGGCTCGATACCCTGGAGCATGTGCGCGGCGCCGGCATGAAGGTCTGCTCCGGCGGTATCGTCGGCATGGGCGAGCAGGCAAAAGATCGGGCAGGCCTCTTGATGGCGCTCGCCAACCTGCCGCGCCACCCGGAGAGCGTGCCCATCAACATGCTGGTCAAGGTGAAGGGAACGCCGCTGGAGAACCAGGAGAACCTCGATCCATTCGAATTCATCCGCACCATCGCCGTGGCGCGCATCATGATGCCGGCTTCCCACGTGCGCCTCTCCGCCGGGCGGGAGAAGATGAACGAGCAGATGCAGGCCATGTGCTTTATGGCGGGGGCCAACTCCATCTTCTACGGCTGCAAGCTGCTGACCACCCCCAACCCGGACGAGAACAGCGACATGCAGCTGTTCAAGCGGCTCGGCATTCGCCCCGCCCAGCGGGCCCAGAAGCCGGATCAGGTTCAAGAGGAGGAGCTGCTGGCAGAGGTGAGTCGCCAGAGCGAGCCCGCCGAGATGTTTTATGATGCCACCCGCCCCCGTGCAGGGGCCGCGCGGTCATGAACGGCCCTGCAGTAACGGGCCCCTTTGGGTTGAGCGCGGCGCTCTCCGAACGCGAGCAGGCAGGCCTGCTGCGCAGCCGCATCGCGACCGACGGGGCGAGTGGCGGACTGCTCAGGGTGGCCGGGTGCGATTACCTCAACTTTTCCGCCAACGACTATCTGGGGCTTGCCGGTCACCCCGCCATCAAGACTGCCTTCCAGGAGGGGATTGATCGCTATGGTGCAGGCGCCGGCGCCTCGCCGCTGGTGACCGGTTACAGCTGTGCCCACCAAGAACTTGAGGAGACCCTGGCCGAGTGGCTCGGGGTGGAGGCGGTGCTGCTCTTCAACTGCGGTTTTTCCGCCAATCAGGCGGTGCTCAAGGCCCTGCTTGGCAAGGATCACCTGCTGTGGCAGGACAAACTCAACCACGCCTCCCTGCAGGAGATGGGCAGCCAGCTCCCCTGCAAGATGAAGCGCTTCGGCCACAACGACATGGCGGCCCTTGAGCGTCAGCTTGAGCCAAGTCGAGGCTTGATCGTCTCGGAGGGGGTGTTCAGCATGGACGGGGATCAGGCCCCCTGGCCTGAACTTGCGACATTGGCAGCCCAAAGCGGCAACTGGCTGATGATCGACGATGCCCACGGTCTCGGTGTATTGGGGCCACAAGGGCGCGGCACCTTGGCGGCGCAGGGGGTGAACCCGGCCTGCGTGCACATCCAGATGGGCACCCTCGGCAAGGCGCTCGGGGTGGCTGGCGCCTTTGTGGGCGGCAGCCGCGAGCTGGTGGCGTATCTGGTCAACTTCGCCCGCCACTATGTCTACAGCACCCATATGCCGGCTGCCCAGGCCTGCGCGGTGCGCCAGAGCATCGAACTGGTGCGCGCCGCCGATGAGGAACGTGCCCAGCTTGGCCAGCTGATCGCCCGTTTTCGGCAAGGGGCACAGGCGCTGGGCTGGCAACTCGGGGCCAGCGCTACCCCCATCCAGCCGCTGCTGGTAGGGGAGAGCGGTGCAGCCCTGCAACTGGCCGAGCGGCTGCGCGAACGCGGCATCTGGGCTGGCGCCATCCGCCCGCCCACGGTACCGGTCGGTACGGCGCGGCTGCGTATCACTCTGAGCGCCGCTCACCGCGAACAGGATGTGGATCGGCTGCTCGATGCCCTCGGCCCCTGCCCGGCGGACGACGAGAGAGGGGGCAGTCATGCTGCATGAGCGTTTTCAGGCGGTCGACAAGGCCCAGCTTGCCCGCCGTTTCGGCGCCGCCGCCCGTCACTACGACGCCCACGCCCGCTTCCAGCAGGAGGTGGGACAGGCGCTGCTGGTACGGATGAGTGCGGCGGGTATGCATGAGGGGCTGGAAGGTCGCGGGCTCGATCTGGGCTGCGGTACCGGCTTCTTTCTGCCGGCGTTGGCCGGGCGTTGCAACGAGCTGACCGGGCTGGATCTGGCTCCCGGCATGCTGGCGCAGGCCGCCCTTCGCGGCAGCGGCGCCCGTCTGCTGTGCGGCGATGCCGAGCAGCTCCCCTTTGCCGACGAGACATTTGACTGGGTCTTCTCCAGCCTGGCGCTGCAGTGGTGCGAGCGCCCGGTCCAGGCCTTTGCCGAGCTGCACCGGGTGCTCAAACCCGGCGGCCGGCTGCTGTTCTCCACCCTGCTGGCCGAGTCGCTCTGGCAATTGCG
The DNA here is from genome assembly GCF_027705405.1 of Aeromonas sp. QDB34. Lineage (NCBI taxonomy): Bacteria > Pseudomonadati > Pseudomonadota > Gammaproteobacteria > Aeromonadales > Aeromonadaceae > Aeromonas > Aeromonas sp. QDB34. The sequence goes on from NZ_JAPDBT010000003.1 coordinate 130,000, forward strand.
TGAGGCCTGGCGCACGGTTGACGAGTGTGATCATGTCAATCGCTTCCTCAGCCTGCCACAATTGCAGCATGCCATTGCCGCCGGTGGTTTTGCCGCCCCGGTGCTGGAGAGCCTGACCTGGTCGCTCGGCTACCCCGAACTCAACGGCTTGCTGCGCGATCTCAAGGGGATCGGCGCCAGCCAGGTCAATGACGAGCGTCATACCGGACTGAGCAGTCGCCAGCGTCTGCAGCGCCTGAGCCAGGCCTATGAAGCCCATCGCCAACCGGACGGCCTGCTGGCCGCCAGTTATCAGGTGTGCCTCGGCCAGCTGATCCGCCGTTAACCGGTCTCATGGGCCGAGAGAATTGAGAAGCAGCTGCCCGCCATCGCGAGCCTGGGCAGCGGCCCCGTATTGAGGAGTCATCATGGTTAAATCCTTCTTCGTCACCGGCACCGATACCGATGTGGGCAAGACGCTGGTCGCCCGCACCCTGTTGCTGGAATTCGCCGCACACGGTATTCGCTGCGCCGGTTACAAGCCCATCTCAGCCGGCTGTGCCCGCACCCCGGACGGGCTGCGCAATCTTGATGCCGTGCTGCTGCAGGAGGCGGCGAGCCTGCCGCTGCCCTACGATCTGGTCAATCCCTACGCCTACGAGCCGCCCATCGCGCCCCATATCGCCGCCAGCGAAGCGCGCGATGCCATTACCCTGAAGGGGCTGTCGGACGGGCTGCGCCAGATTGAACAGGCGGGGGCCGAGCTGGTGGTGGTGGAGGGGGCGGGGGGCTGGTTCCTGCCGCTGGATCGCAAACATCTGCTGTCGGACTGGGTCAAGCAGGAGAACATGCCGGTGATCATGGTGGTGGGGGCCAAACTGGGCTGTCTCAACCATGCCCTGCTCACCTTCGCCGCCATTCGCAACAACAACCTGCCGGTCGCGGGCTGGGTCATCAACCGGCTGCACGGCTCCATGAGCCACTATCAGGAAAACCTGGACACCCTGCGGAGCTTGCTGCCGGCCCCGTTTTTGGGTGAAATACCCTTTGTAAACAATCCGCTCGAGGCTGATCTGCGCGGGCGACTCGACATTTCGCCCCTGCTCTGAATCCGACATTCAGCGAACATTCATAGAAACTGTCTATTATGCGTGACAGGTGTGGCCCGACCGGCAGCGAACTGGTGACGGGCCACGCGTCCATATCTCACAAGGAGTCAATATGAAGCGAATTATGCTATTCCTGGTGACCAACCTGGCCGTCATGCTGGTGCTGGGGGTGGTACTCAATATCCTGTTCTCGGTTCTGGGGATCAACAAGTCCAGCATTTCCGGTCTGTTGGTGTTCTGCGCCGTGTTCGGTTTTGGGGGTTCCTTTATCTCCTTGCTGATGTCCAAGTGGATGGCCAAGCGCAGCTATGGCGTCCAGGTCATCGAGCAACCCCGTAACGAGACCGAGCACTGGCTGGTCAGTACCGTGGCCCGTCAGGCCCGTGAAGCGGGCATCAAGATGCCGGAAGTGGGGATCTACGACTCCCCCGAGATGAACGCCTTCGCCACCGGCGCCCGCCGTGACGACTCGCTGGTCGCCGTGTCGTCCGGTCTGCTCTACAGCATGAGCCGTGACGAGGCGGAAGCCGTGCTGGCCCACGAGGTGAGCCACGTGGCCAACGGCGACATGGTGACCCTGACCCTGATCCAGGGGGTGGTGAACACCTTCGTGATGTTCTTCGCCCGCATCGTGGCCGGCGTCATCAGCAACTTCTTCAGCTCCAACAACGACGAAGAGAGCAGCAGCACCGGCGGTTTTGCCTACATGATCACCGTGTTCGTGCTGGAGATGCTGTTCGGCGTGCTGGCCTCCATCATCGTGATGTGGTTCAGCCGTCAGCGTGAATTCCGCGCCGACGCCGGTGCCGCCAAGCTGGCCGGCCGCGACAAGATGATCGCCGCCCTTCAGCGCCTCTCCCGCGGTGCCGAGCCGCAGCTGGAAGGCTCCATGATGGCGTTCGGCATCAACGGCAAACGCTCCATGAGCGAGCTGTTCATGAGCCACCCGCCCATCGAGCAGCGCATCGCCGCCCTGCGCGGTTAAGCGTACCGTACCAATGAAAACGGCTGCCCTCGGGCAGCCGTTTTGCTTTGTGCACGCAGCTACAGCTTGAAGTGGGCCATCTCCTGGCGCAGCAGCCGTGACAGCTGCTTGAGCTTGGCCGCCTCCTGCGAGACGTGGCGGGCTGCGTCCCCCGACTGCTCGGAGAGGGAGGTGATGTTGCCGACGGTGGAGACCACCTCGTTGGCTGCGGTGGACTGCTCGCGCAGGGTGTGGCTGATCTCCCCCATCAGGCCGGTCAGGTTGGCGGCGTGGTTCTGGATGCTGGCGATGGCCTCGCCGGTCTGGCTGGCCAGGCTCACCCCGCGGGAGACATTGTTGACCGTGTTCTCCATGCTGCGGATGGAGGCATCCGCCCCGCTCTGGATCTTGCCGATCATGCCGGTGATCTGCTGGGTGGAGGCGGCCGAGCGGCTGGCGAGGTTGCGCACCTCGTCGGCCACCACCGCAAAGCCGCGCCCCTGCTCGCCGGCCCGGGCCGCCTCGATGGCGGCGTTGAGGGCCAGCAGGTTGGTCTGATCGGCGATGCCACGGATCACCTCGATGATCTCCGAGATCTGCTGGGTATGGCTGTTGAGATCCGCGATGCTGCTGGCGGCATTGGAGACGGTATCCGAGATGCTCTGGATGCTGTCGAGGGTCTGCTTGATGACCCCGGAGCCTTCCGCCAGGGTGTTGGCGGAGACCTTGCTCAGCTCGTCGGCGTGGGTGGCGTTGTCAGAGAGATGGCTGATGCTTACCACCAGCTCCTCGATGGCGGCTGCCATGGTCTGGGTGCTGGTCTGCTGGGAGGTGGCGAACTGGGCGGTCTGCTCCGCTATCTGGGCGATGCTGTCGGCCGAACCGGAGAGCTCCTCGCTGGAGTGGGAGACCTGGGCGATGATCCCCTTGAGGGTACCCTGCATGGTGGCGAGCAGGCCGATCAGACTCTCCTTGGCACCGGCCGGCACCTTGATCGGCTGGGAGAAGTCCCCCTCGGCCAGGTGGTTGAGATCGCTTCTGAGCTGGTCGACCGAGGTGCCGACCAGGTCGAGCAGCGCCTTGTAGGTGCGCCAGAGGAAGAACATCAACACCAGACCCAGCGCGATGAACAGGTAGCGCAGCATGGCGGACTGGCTGGCGGCATCGTCCACCGCCTGCTGGGTGCGGTGTTCCATCAGGACGTAGAAGTCGTCGATGGGGGACATGATGCGTCCCTTGTTCTGGTGATAGGCCTTGTCATGCATCATGGCGATGGCCTTTTGCTGGTTGGCGACCAGATCGCCGTCTGTCTGCTGCACCAGCTTGAAGGCGGCCACCTCGGTGTTGACCAGGGCATCCGAGTTGTTCTTGGCCTCGTTGAGCTTGGCCAGCTCCTCCTCGGTAAAGCCGGTGTCCTTCATCAGGTCGATGAGGCCACGGCGCACCTGGCTGTCGGGCCGCGGGTTCTGGCCGTTGGCGGCGACGAAGTCCCAGTAGATGCGGTTGTAGCCCTGCGGCCGGTTCTGCTCCCCGTTGCGAATGGCCAGGATCCGCATGTACTGCTGTTCGTAGGCCGGATCCTTGGTGATCACGTAGGTGCGGCCGAGGCGGGTCAGGTCGTCGGAGGATTGCCGCAGTTCATCGGCCAGCAGATAGGATTGATAGCGTTGCTGATAGCTCTGCTCGAGTTGCGTTCCTGACCAGCTGTAGGCAAAAAATACCAGCGACAGCAGGATCAGGGTGACGACGGAGAGCAGCAGGTTGAGCTGAAAGGCGGGTCTGTTCTGTTCCATGGTTTGAGCGTCCTTATTCTCACCGGATAACCCCCTTGGTCAGACGGCAAAGGCCGCTACGTCGGAGGGGTTTTGTTGTTGTTGCTGTGAGTATAGGAGCGGGGCCCGGCAAGGTTGCGGGGGGTTGGAGAAAAGGTGGAGGCGAGGGAGAGCGTACCGAAACAGGGAGAAAACGGCCGGGAGCGGGCACCCGGCCGGTGGGGTTATCGCTGCTCGATCACCTTATTTGATGACAAGGTCGGTGAGCGGCACGGCGCAGCAGGTGAGGATCTTGCCCTCGGCCCGTTCGGCGGCGGTGATGGCCGGGGCATCGGGGTGATCCACCTCGCCCGCGAGCAGGGTCTGCTTGCAGCTGCCGCAGATGCCGGCGCGGCAGCTCCAGGGCAGATCCACCCCTTGCTTGTGGGCCTGATCCAGCACGGTACCCTGATTGTTGCCGGCAAAACTCTGCTTGCCGATGCGCAGTTGCACCGCCTGGTGGGGGCGGGCCACCGAGAGGATGGCGCCGCCAAAGCTCTCCTGACGGATCCGCTCGGCAGGCACGCCCAGGGCGGCCAGTCTGGCGGCCGCATCGGCCATAAAGCCGTGAGGGCCGCAGATAAACACCTCCCGTTCGGCGAGCTGCTTGACCTGTTTGAGGTGCTCATCGCCGAGTCGCCCTGTGAGCCCCTGCCAGTGCGTATCGGGCTGGCTCAGGATCAGGGTGAGGGTCATCCCCTGCTGCGCCAGGGCGTGCAGTTCGCTGGCGGCGGGAATGTCCGCCTCGCTGCGGCACAGGTGCATAAAGTGCACATCGCCGAGCTCCCCGCGCAAGGCCAGAGTGCGGGCAATGGAGAGCATGGGAGTCACCCCCGAGCCTGCCGAGAGCAGCAGCAGGGAGCGCCCGGAGCCTAAGTGAAACTCACCGGCCGGCGCTGCGGCCAGCAACTTGTCACCGGGTTGCAACTGCTGGTGCAGCCAGTGGGAGATGCGACCGCCCCCCACCTTCTTGACGCTGATGCTGTAACGCTCGGGCCGCTCAGGTGTGGAGCTCAGGGTATAGCGGCGCTGCAGACGCTCGCGCCGCAGACCGAGGCCAATGTCCAGGCTGATGGGCAGATGCTGGCCCGGCAGGTAGTCGGGCAGGGGCTCGCCATCGGCCGTTTCGAACCAGAAAGTCTCCAGATCCCGCGCCAGCGGCTCGCGAGCCACGCACACCAGCTCCCGTTTTTTCGGGGCCGCGTTGGGGTAGACGGGTGCGCGGGCGCGCTCCAGCACCTCAATCTCGCTGCCCGCCTCAATCCAGCCCTCGTTGAGGGCCACCAGGTTCTGGCCGAAGTAGACCTCGCCATCCTCGCCGCGCCGGTAGCGGGTGAGGGTGGCCAGCGGCTCCTTGAGGGCATTGAAGCGATCCGTGCCCGGCTCCACCGTGGTCATGATGCAGCGGCTGCAGGGCTTGGCGACCCGAAACTCCACCTCGCCGATGCGGATCCGCTTCCAGCCGTCCTCCTCGAAGGGGAGGGTGCCGCTCGCCACCAGGTTGGTACGAAACTGGCTCATCTGGTGCAGCGCGTCGGATCTCAGGTTGAGATCCTCCAAAGAGGCTTGGCTTATCAGCAGCAGCGGATAGCCGTCGGCAAAACTGACCCGGGTGCCGGTCTTCTCCCGAAAGCGGGCGGACTCTTCACCGAGCCAGAGCAGCTGAACCGGCTCCCCCGCCACCTGGCTCAGCCACTGATCGGCCCGGGGCTGGGTCTGCAGGGCGCTGAAGCTGTCGCTCCAGACCCCGGTAGCCCTAGGAGTGCGGGAAAACTCCCGCTCTTGCAGGATGAGGGGGTCAAGGCCCGGATAGCGCAGCTGCAGACCGCCCTCGATGGGGGTGGCGACCACCTGCTGCAACTGGGGATGGGTGCGGGCGGTGATGAAGCTGCCGTCCGGTTTGACCACCATGTAGCGGCGATCCCCCTGCAGCCCCTCTTCGGTGACCAGGGCGCGGGTCAGTGGCATGCCTGCCGTCGACTTGATGGGATAGAGATGAATGCTGGCGAGCTTGGGCATGGCCGGGTCCTTGTGCTGTGGTGGTTCCAGTGCAGGAGACAAGATAACGGGAGCTGTTCCGTGCAGCAATCGTTGCAGCGGGGCGGCCTGATGCGCCCGGCTCACGGGGCCCGAGAACGGCGTGGCGTTGCTTGCGGGGCGCGAGCCCGAGCGGTGACTCCTGCAGAAGGGCAAGATGTTACACGGGTCACGTTGTGCACTCCATACCTCATAAAGTGCAACATTTTTTGATCCTGATCCGTCATTCGGTACACAAATCAGTCCATTATCGAGTCAGCTTCCAGTTTCTAACGCTTTCGCTTCTTCCCTCTCCGGCCACCGTCTGCCCAGGCAAAACGGTATCAAGCGCCATCGGATGGGGCCTGTCACACAAAAAGAAGAAAGCAATGTATGAGCAAACAACTGGATATGACCCCACAGCCGGATCTCTCCCAGAAAACGGGAACAGGCCCGGTGCGTACCCGGCTACCCGTTTGGCGGCCTGCCCTGCCACCTTGCAACCATGCCTGCCCGGCTGGCGAGAACATCCAGGCCTGGCTTGCCCTGGCCGAAGCGGGCCGCTTTGAGGCGGCCTGGCAACGACTGATCGAAGAAAATCCCCTGCCTGCAGTCCACGGGCGGGTCTGTTATCACCCCTGCGAAACGGCCTGCAACCGCGCTCAGGTGGATGATGCCGTCTCCATTCACGCCATCGAGCGCTTCCTCGGCGACGAGGCGCTGGCCCGTGGCTGGCAGCCTGCGCCGCCCGCGCCCGCCAGCGGCAAGAAGGTGCTGGTGATCGGTGCCGGTCCCTCCGGCCTTTCTTGTGCCTGGCACCTCAACCGGCTTGGCCATCAGGTAGAGATCCGCGAGGCGGGCCCGCTCGCCGGCGGCATGCTGCGCTTCGGCATTCCCGCCTACCGCCTGCCCCGTGACATGCTGGACAGGGAGGTGGCCCGCATCGTCGCCGCCGGGGTGACCCTGACCCTCAACCACAAGGTGGAAGACGTGCTCAAGGCGCGCGACGAGGGGGGCTTTGACGCCGTCTTCATGGCCATCGGCGCCCATCTGGCCAAGCGGGTCGACATTCCTGCCCGCGAGGCGGGCAAGATCCTCGATGCGGTGAGCTTCCTCGAGCAGGCCAGCCTGGCGGAGGAGAAAGGCTTGCCGCCACCCAAGCTGGGACGACGGGTAGCCATCTACGGCGGCGGCAACACCGCCATGGACGCGGCCCGCACCGCCCGCCGCCTCGGGGTCGAGGAGGCGATGATCATCTACCGCCGTGACCGGGATCATATGCCGGCCCACGCCTTCGAAGCCGATGAGGCCGAGGAGGAGGGGATCAAGATCAACTGGCTGCGCACCATCCGCCAGCTCGACAGCACCAATATCGAAGTGGAGGTGATGGCGCTGGATGCCGAGGGCAAGCCGGTGCCCACCGGCCAGTTTGAAACCCTCGAAGCGGACTCCCTCATTCTGGCGCTGGGTCAGGAGGTGGACTTGAGCGTGCTGGAGAGCATCCCTGGCGTGCGGGTCAACAAGGAGGGGGTGGTGCAGGTTGGCGAGAACCTGATGACGGACGTGCCGGGTCTGTTTGCCGGCGGTGACATGGTGCCCTCCGAACGCACCGTCACCATCGCCACCGGCCATGGCAAGAAGGCGGCGCGCCACATGGATGCCTGGCTGCGCGGTCGCCTCTATCACAAGCCGCTCTCCTACCCGCTGGTGGGGCCCGAGCAGTTGCAGCTCTGGTTCCAGACCCATGCTCCCGCCAGCAGCCAGCCGGTCAAACCGCCCTCGGCGCGGGACGACTTTGGCGAGATCATCGGCGGACTGGACGAGACGGCGGCCCGCTACGAGGCGGCGCGCTGCTACTCCTGTGGCAACTGCTTCGAGTGCGACGGCTGTTATGGCAGCTGCCCCGAGCAGGCCATCGCCAAGCTGGGGCCGGGTCTGGGGTATCAGGTGGATGCCGAACTCTGCACCGGTTGCGGTGCCTGCCATGACCAGTGCCCCTGCCATGCCATCGAGTTGCGCCAACCGGAGGAGTCCCAATGAAACATGAATTGATCATGGTCGACGGCAACGAAGCCGCGGCCCAGGTGGCGTATCAGCTGAGCGAAGTGTGTGCCATCTACCCCATCACTCCGAGCTCGACCATGGCCGAACTGGCCGACGCCTGGGCGGCGGAGGGGCAGACCAACCTGTGGGGCAACATCCCCACGGTGGTGGAGATGCAGAGTGAAGGGGGAGCGGCCGGCACGGTGCACGGCGCCCTGCAGGCGGGGGCGCTGGCCACCACCTTCACCGCCAGCCAGGGGCTGATGCTGATGCTGCCCAACATGTACAAGATCGCCGGCGAATTGACCTCGGCGGTGTTCCATGTGGCGGCCCGATCCTTGGCGGCGCAGGGGCTGTCGATTTTTGGCGACCATCAGGACGTGATGGCGGCGCGCAGCACCGGTTTTGCCATGCTTGCCTCCGGCTCGGTGCAGGAGGCGCAGGACCTGGCCCTGGTCGCCCACAGCGTCACCCTGCAGTGCCGGGTGCCTTTCATTCACTTCTTCGACGGGTTCCGCACCTCCCACGAGGTGAACAAGATCACTGCGCTGCACAAAGATGAGATCCGCGCCCTTATCGACAACGACTGGGTACGCGCCCACCGTGCGCGGGCGCTCAACCCCGATCATCCGGTGATGCGCGGCACCGCCCAGAACCCCGACACCTATTTCCAGTCCCGCGAGAGCGTCAACCCCTTCTATGAAGCGGTACCGGCGCGGGTGCAGCAGTGCATGGAGAGCCTCGGCGAGCTGACCGGCCGCCACTACCGGTTGGTGGAGTATCACGGCGCCCCCGATGCCACCGATGTCATCGTGCTGATGGGCTCGGGGGCGGCCACCGCCCGTACTACGGTGGATTGGCTCAACCAGCAGGATCGCAAGACCGGGGTGCTGGTCATTCGCCTCTATCGCCCCTTCCCGGTACAGGCGCTGCTCGATGCGCTGCCCGCCAGCGTGCGGCGCATGGCGGTGCTGGATCGCACCAAGGAGCCGGGCGCCGGTGGCGAGCCGCTGCTGCTGGATGTGCAGAGCGCCCTCATCGATGGCTTGCAGCGCGGCCTTATCAAGCGGTTGCCGTGGCTCAGTGGTGGTCGCTACGGCCTCTCTTCCAAAGAGTTCACCCCCGCCATGTGTGCGGCGGTATTCGAGGAGCTGGCATCCGATGCGCCGCGCCCGCGCTTTACCGTGGGGATAGTGGACGATGTGTCGGGCCTCAGTCTGGCCTGGCACCCCATCGGCGATCTGGAGCCTGCCAGCCGGGTGCGGGCGCTGTTCTTCGGCCTCGGCGCCGACGGCACAGTCGGTGCCAACAAGAACAGCATCAAGATCATCGGCGAGCTGGAGGGCTTCCACGCCCAGGGCTACTTCGTCTACGACTCCAAGAAGTCGGGCTCGCGCACCGTCTCCCACCTGCGCTTCGGCCCCGAGCCCATCGACGCCCCCTGGCTTATCGAGCAGGCGAGCTTTATCGGTTGCCACCAGTGGGGCTTTGTCGAATCTGTGGATCTGCTGGAGTTCGCCGCCGAAGGGGCGACCCTGCTGCTCAATGCTCCCCATGAGCCTGACCGGGTCTGGGCCGAGCTGCCCGAGCGGCTGCGCGCCCGCATCCGCGCCCTCGACATCCAGCTCTACTGCATCGACGGCGATCGGGTCGCCGAGCGCAACGGCATGGGCAATCGCATCAACACCATCATGCAGACCTGCTTCTTCGCCCTGGCCGGCATCTTGCCGCGGGACGAGGCGATCGCCCTTATCAAGGAGAGCATCGAGAAGAGCTATGCCCGCAAGGGGCCCGAGGTGGTGGCGCGCAACTTCGCGGCGGTGGATGACACCCTGGCCCATCTACACCGGGTGGTCATTCCAGCCGGTGAGGAGCAGCTCAGCGACTATCCGCTGCCGCTGGCACCCGGCGGCAGCGAGTTTGTCCAGCGCGTCACCGGCGAGATGCTGGCGGGGCGCGGCGATCGCATCCCGGTCTCCATGCTGCCGGTAGATGGCACTTACCCCACCGCCACCAGCCGCTTCGAGAAGCGGGATATCGCCCGCGAGATCCCCACCTGGCACTCCGATATCTGCATCCAGTGCGGCAACTGCGTCTTCGTCTGCCCCCATGCGGCGCTGCGAGCCAAGTTCTACCATCAGGACTGGCTGGCGAGCGCCCCCGAGGCCGCCCAGTCGGTGCCCGTCACCGCCAAGGGCTTCCCCGACAGTCGCTACACCCTGCAGCTCTATCCGGAGGATTGCACCGGCTGCGGCCAGTGCGTGCAGGCCTGTCCGGTGCGGGTCGGAGCGGATGAAAACGGTGAGGGCGAGCGGGCCATCGCCATGATGGACAAGGCGCCGCACCTCGCCGGCCAGAAACAGGCGCTGCGCTGGTTCGAGAGCCTGCCATGGCCGGCCCGCGAGCGGGTGGATTTCTCCACCGTGCGCGGCACCCAGTTCCTCGAACCCCTGTTCGAGTTCTCCGGCGCCTGCGCCGGCTGTGGCGAGACCCCCTATCTCAAGCTGCTGACCCAGCTGTTTGGTGACCGCATGCTGGTGGCCAACGCCACCGGTTGCTCCTCCATCTACGGCGGCAACCTGCCGACCACCCCCTGGGCCAAGAACGGCGAAGGGAAGGGGCCGGCCTGGTCGAATTCCCTGTTCGAGGACAACGCCGAGTTTGGCTTTGGTTTTCGCCTCACCGCCGATCAGCACCACGGTCAGGCGGTGGCAGCCTTGCAGGCGATGAAGGGGGAGATCGGGATCGAGCTGGTGGAGACGCTGGTCAGCGCCCCGCAGCGGCTGGAGTCGGAGATCCGCGCCCAGCGCACCCGGGTGGCGCAAGTGCGCGAGCGGCTGGAGGAGGTGAAATCCGGCAAGGCCCGCGAGCTGCTGTCACTCATCGATCAGCTGGTGCGCCGCTCGGTCTGGATCATCGGTGGCGATGGCTGGGCCTATGACATCGGCTCGGCGGGGCTCGATCACGTGCTCGCTTCCGGGCGCGATGTGAACGTGCTGGTGATGGATACCGAGGTCTACTCCAACACCGGCGGCCAGATGTCGAAATCGACCCCGCTCGGTGCCGTCGCCAAGTTCGCTGCGGGGGGCAAGACGCTGGCCAAGAAGGATGTAGCTTTGCAGGCCATCTCCTATGGCAACGTCTATGTTGCCCGTATCGCCTTCGGTGCCAATCCGCAGCAGGCGCTGCAGGCCCTGCGGGAGGCGGAGGCCTATCCGGGCCCGTCGCTCATCATCGCTTACAGCCACTGCATCGCCCACGGCATCGACATGGAATTTGGCCTGACCCAGCAAAAACGCGCCGTGGCCTCCGGTCACTGGCCGCTGATGCGCTACAACCCGGTACTGCGCAGTGCGGGGCAGAACCCCTTCAGCCTTGACAGCCTGCGCCCCTCCATCCCCCTTGCGGAATATCGGCAGGAGGAGACCCGTTATCGGGTGCTGGCCCAGAGCCATCCACAGGAGGCTGAGCGGTTGATGCAGGTGGCGCAACAAGTGGCGTGGCAGAAGTGGGCCACCTACGAGGAGATGGCCACCCGCGAGGCCAGCCATTTCCATCCGCCGGTGTGATGATTGGGTTAACTCTACATAAAACGAAGCGGGCCACTGGCCCGCTTTTTTATGGGATGGGAAAATGCTGTTGATATATTAACTAGGAAATATTTCTGGATGAAACCTACAAAGGTTTTTTTCTGAAAAACAATAACCCTTCATTCTTAGAGTAAATTGGCATTGAACTACGTACTAGGGACCGAGTAAACTGCTACAGTTATCTTATTTTTTCAGTTTGGAATCAATGCCAAATATCGGAGTGAAGGATGCGATTAGATGAAATCGATTGGATTTTTGTTGTAGCAGTAGTATGTGGTGCTATTGGCTCCGTTATTGGCCAAATTGAAATAATAATTGGTTCTGAGGCACTTACCTACTTTGTTCTTGCCTTGAAGATTCTATCTGCAGTTTTAAGTATTGCATTTGCTATTTTCAAGTTTTTGAGATTAAAACCATTCGAAGTTATTTTGACAGATAAAGATTTTTTGCCAGTTGATGATTATTTTACTCATGTCATAAAAAAATCTACCCATAAAAAGGGTACTTATCCATCGGTATATACAAGCCTTATTATGTCTGATGGGACAATTGGAAGTATTGATATATATGATGAGGTTGACACCGATGGAAACATTATTATCGCTCATTATGGTTCTGAGTTTGATCAAAAAAACAGAAAATTAAGAGTAGTGGTTAAAGTTTAATAGAATGAAAAGAGAACTCATGAATTACTTCCACAATTAAGGTTGTGGTTCGTTTGGATATCTCTAGGTGAGGCGCTTGGTTGGGGTGATATCAGAAGGTTTCAGGATGAATGTGGTTCTCCATATGAGAGCTGCACAACATAGGATACTACTGTGACCTGAGTGTTCCGTATATGTTAATTACGATTGGTGTAGACCAACTATCTAGTATTGTTGGCCAACAAAAAGCCCGGCGTCGGGCCGGGCTGGCAGGATAAGTTGCTTATCCAGGTATTCGTCGAGGCGTCTATTGTGGATGTTGTTTGAGGATGTCGTAGATCTCCTCTTTCAGTTTAAGTTTCTGTTTTTTCAGATCCTTCACCTCGGAGCTGTAGTCGCTGGCGTGATGCTTTTCCAACTTTCTAATCTCCACATCCAGGTCGTTGTGCAAGTCAAACTTCTTTTGGAAATGGACATCACTGCTCTTCAGTTGCGAGATGAGCTCTCTGTACTCTGGGAACATGTAATGCGGCCTCCTTGGTTTCGTTTGATTGTGCTTGCAAGACCAAACTACCGCGTCCCCCGCGAGATAAATGTGATCCGGCTCCAATTCGGGACCAATGATTTGCTGCATGGGAGGGGCGATTTTTAACTGTTTGAATCACAAGCTGATAAGGCTTTTATCGGTAAGCAGAGAGTCTGAAAAGTGCCGGATGGATCACAATTGTGACGGCCGGATGACAGCTTGTGGCCGCCAGGCGGGCAGCAAAAAGGGGCGCAGGGCCCCTTCTTGGTAACAGGTGCAGCGTTTACTCTTTTTTCTTTTTCTTCTCGGGCAGCGGCTTGCCATCGCGGGCGATCACCTTGCCCACCTCGAAGCCGATCTGCGCCGCCAGCTCTTCCAGATCCGCTGCCTTGGCTTCGTTGCCGATGGCGTACTGGTAGTTGGCGATGGTGATCTTCTCGGCCACCGGGGTACCCGGGACGATGGGCTCGCGCCAGCCTTGACCCACATGGGCCACCAGGGTGCCGTTCATGATGAGCTCGCCGACGATCTCCTGGGTGGGGATGCCCTTGCCGTAGGTGAGGCCCTGCGGGTGCTTCTTGCCGACCAGCGGCTCGGTGCTGGCGGGCATCAGCTTGGTGCGGATCAGCCACTTGGGCGATTTGGTCTTGCCCACCGCCTTGCCGGTCTGATACTCGTTGATCTTGATGGTCTTGATCATCTGGGCCATGAAGTCCTTGGTCAGCGCTTTTTGCGCTTCGCTGGTTTCATCGATGGCGATGGGGGCCACGTACCAGGTCTGGGCCGCCTGAGCCTTGGGGGCGGCGGGGGCGGTTTGCGCCATGGCGAGCGGGCTGAGCAGGATGGCCGCCAACAAGAGTCCTATCTTCTTCATTGTGATTCCGCTTATGTTTCAACAAGAATTTTGTTTTGCCAGCGACGACTGCGCCAGCGCCAGAACATGGCCAGACCGCGCACCCACTCGTCGCAGGCGAGCGCCAACCAGATACCGACCAGTCCATAACCCTGCATGATACCAAGGAAATAGGCCAGTGGAACGGCAATCCCCCACATGGAGACGAGCGCCATGTAGAGCGGGAAACGGGCGTCCCCGGTGGCGCGCAGGGCGTTGATCACCACCAGATTGAAGGTACGGCCGGGTTCCAGGATGAGGCTTATCAAGAACAGCTGCGCCACCTGGGTGATGATGTCGGCGTCATCGGTGAACAGGCTGATGATGGTGCGGCCGTTGAGGGCCGCCAGCAAGGCGATGAAGGCGGTGACGATGAGCCCCAGCTTCAGGCTTTTGAGCAATTGGCGGTAGGCCTGCTCGAAGCGGCGAGCCCCTGCCAGGTGGCCGATGATGATCTCGTTGCCAAGGCCGATGGAGAGGCCGAACAGCAGGATGAACAGGCAGATCTGGAAGAAGTAGGACTGGGTCGCCAGTGCCTTGTCGCCGAGCAGGCCGACGAAGGCGGTCACCACCATGAACTGCAGCATCCAGGAGAGGTTCTCGCCGGCGGCCGGCAGGCCGATGTGCAGCACCTTGCCCAGCATCAATCGGCTGGGTTTGACGATCTCGGGCAGGCGCAGCCGGATGCCGGTCTTGCGCGCAACCAGCCACACCAGCAGCACCACTCCGACGATGCGGCCCGCCACCGTGCTGATGGCGACCCCGGCCACCCCGAGCTGGGGCAGGCCGAACCAGCCGTAGAGCAGCAGCAGGTTGCCGACGAAGGTGATGAGGTTGACGATGAGGGTCACGTACATCGCCTGACGGGTGTGGCCGTGGGCGCGCAGGGTGGCAGCCAGGCAGAGGGCCGCCGCTTCCGGCAGCAGGCACAGGCCGATGATCTGCAGGTAGAGGGTGGCATCGCTCATCAGGTTGGCGGGCAGATTCATCAGCGCCAGCATGGTACTGGCCCCGGCGATGACGCCGACGGCGGCCACCAGCCCCACCAGCAGGTTGAAACCGATGGCGGTGTGGATGACGACGCGCGCCTTCTCCTTGTCACCGGCCCCCAGATACTGGGTGATCACCACGCTGGTGCCGATGCTGACGAAGCTGAACAAGGTGATGGCGAGATCGAACACCTGGTTGCCGACCGCGAGCGCCGCCACTCCCTGATAGGAGACGTGACCCACCATGAAGGTGTTGAGGGCCCCGGTCAGAAAGTGCAGGGCGAGATCGATAAACAGTGGCCAGGTCAGGGAGAAGAGGGTGCCCGGACCTGCGTGGGATTGAGTTTGCATGGGGTGTCCAAATACTGGGGATGGCCCTCGTCAGCGCCATCTGGACGGGCATTTAACACCAAGCGGGGGCGAGGCGCAATCGTGGCGGTGACCAAGCAGGGGAAGAGCGCGCGAGCCCTGCCTCCATGGGCAGGGCCTGCACTGGATCAGGCCGGGGTGGCGCCCGCCTCCTGCTCGCTTGGCAGGGTGAGGCGCGCCGAATCGGGCAGGGCGTCATCCTGGGGCCAGCGCGAGAGGATGGCCTCGGTGGTGCTTTCCACCACCTCGTCATCCTTGAACACCGGCTCGCGGTAGCAGCGGGTCATGCGCAGTGCCTGATACATGTCGGGGCAGAGGATGATCCCCTCGTCGCCGACCCGGATCCCGGCCTGCTTGAGCCACAGGCTCATCTGGCCGTGGCGGCCGGCCATCACCATGTGGATGCCGCGCCGTTTCAGATCCTTGTGCAGCTCCCCCAGCATGCTCATCACGCTGATGTCCTGATGGGTGAAGCAGGCCACCGCATCCACCACCAGGCATTTGGGGCTGTGGGGATCCTGCACCAGCAGCGCCAGCACCCGCCGCTTGAAGTAGGGGGCGTTGAAGTAGGTGAGCGGCGAGTTGAAGCGATAGACCAGGATGCCGGGAATGGCCTTGGCCTGCTCGTTGTCACCCAGGGTGCGTACGACCCCTTCGTCGTCCATGCCGAGCAACTGATCGGTGGGGCGCATCACGTTGCGCAGGAACTGGAACAACCCCAGCAGCACCGCGAGGGTGATGCCCGGAATAACCCCCATGGCCAGCACGCTGATGAAGGTGATGAGCGCCAGCCAGAAGGCGGAGCGATCGGAGTGGCGCAATGCCCACAGGCCGCGAAAGTCGGTGAGGGACAAAGACGCCATCACCAGCACCACGCCGAGGGCGGCGGTGGGGATGTATTGCAGCGGCGCCGTCAGGTAGAAGGTGACCAGGGCGATGACGGCGGCGGCTATGATGGAAACCAGCTGGCTCTTGCCGCCGTTGGCGTCGTTGACCGCGGTGCGCGAATCCGCGCCGCTGATGGCAAAGCCCTGGGAGGCTGCCGCCGCCAGGTTGGCCATGCCGAGGGCCCGAAACTCCTTGTCCGCATCGATCTCGTAGCCGTTCTTGGCGGCGAAGCTGCGGGCGGTCAGCATCATGGAGACGAAGCTCACCATGGCCAAGTTGAGCGCCGGCAGCACCAGTTCCCGCATCAGGCCGGGGGGAAACTCCGGCAGCTGGAAGGCGGGCAGGCCCGAGCCGATGGCGCCCAGGGTGGCGATGCCGAACTGGCCGAGATCGAGCGCCCACACCAGTCCCGCCGTCACCACCATGGCCACCATGGAGGAGGGCCAGGCCGGTTTGAAGCGCTTGGCTAGCAGCAGGGTGAGCAGGGCGGTCAGGCTCATGGCCAGGGTGGGCAGATGGGTCTGGGTGATGTAGCTGGCACCGCCGGCGATCCGCTCGATGAGGTAGCGCTCGCTGAAGGTGAAGCCGAAGATCTTGGAGAGCTGGCCCACCATGATAGTGATGGCCACCCCGTTGAGCAGCCCCATCAGGATCGGGCGGGAGAGAAAGTCCGCCAGCACCCCCAGCTTGAAGCGGCTGGCGATGAGGCACCAGAAGCCGGTCATGGCGGTCATGGTCATCACCAGCTGCCAGTGGCGGGTGGCGTCCCCGGCGGCGAGGGGGGTCACCACGGCGGCGATCACCGCGCAGGTGGCGGCGTCCGGGCCGACGATGAGCTGGCGGGAGGTGCCGAACAGGGCGTACACCAGCATGGGCAGGATACAGGAGTAGAGGCCGACCAGCGGCCCCACCCCGGCCAGCTCCGCATAGGCGATGGCCACGGGCAGGGCCACGGCGGCCACCGACAATCCAGCGCGCATATCCGGCATCAGCCAGGCCCGCTGGTATTGCAGCAGGGCGGCGAGGCCCGGTAGCCAGCGTTCGAGTGAGAAGAAGTCGCGCATTATTTAACCCATTGAGTTACAAACAGCTTTTCCTTAGTGTGCCCAAGGTTATCGAAACATTGCAATCAGGTTATGGCCAGTTCACTACCAGGTCAGGCCACAGCCGTTGCCACTCCTTGGCCTTGACCCGCTCGGTAAAGACCTGGCGCTCCTGGCGGCAGCGCGGGTTGGGATCCACCTGCAAGGACCAGTTGGGGGCAAAGCCGTAGGGGGCCAGCCACTCGAATGAATCGTCAGCCAGCAGCCGGACTCCGATGCAGGTGGGCACCTCCACCCAGTGGCTGAGGGCCGAGAGCGAGCTGGTGAAGGGGGGCACCAGCTGGCGCACATGCATGCGGGCCTGGTTGCGCACCTCCCACTGCTGGCCCGGCATTCTGGTGGCGAGCCAGGCTTCGTGTTCGGCCTCCGCCAACCCATCCGGGTCGGCGCTATCCAGATAGATAAGGTCGATGTCGTTGAGGGCGGTCGGCACCGCTTTGCGGTGCAGGTGATCCCAGATGAGGTTGCGGATAAAACCGGCCCCCAGCGCCCAGTCGGGCAGTGCCAGTTCACGGGCTGCCCGCAGGCAATCCATGCGCTGATCATCTGCCCGCAGCAGGGCTTCGGTCTGTGCCTGCAGGTTGGCTTCCTGGGCGCTCTGGCGAGTATGCGAAGCTGGCGTGCTGTGACGCGTCTGGGTGTCAGCCGGCATTGCGGCGCAACCAGACGTCGATGTAGCTGCAGCTCGGCACTATGGTGAGCCCTTCCGCCTGGGTCCAGCTGTAGAAGGTGCGCGCCAGCTGATCGGCGATCCCCTGTACCCTGAGCTCGGGCGGGACGAAGGTGCTGTAGGCGTCGATGGTCTTGGCGTCGAGCCGCCGGTAACGCAGCCTGGACTCCTTGCCATCCACCACACAGATGAATTGCTGCTGGTTGGCCTGATGAATGATCTCGCTCATGCTTGCTCCTCGGTACGGGGGATGGGGTTATCTGACCATGTTGGCGCCCCTTTGCCAACTGTTCGGGGTCGCTTACACTGCGAGCCCGGCCGGGTACATACCCGCTAGCCAAGGTATAGAACAGTTCACGAAGGATGGATCCCATTATGGCTTTTGCCACGCTGGAAGAGTTGATCGGCAATACCCCCCTGCTGGCGCTGCGTCGCATCAATCCCCACCCCGGTGTCACCCTGCTGGTCAAGCTGGAGGGCAACAACCCGGCCGGCTCGGTCAAGGACAGGCCGGCGCTGAACCTCATCAAGTGCGCGGAGGCGAGCGGTCACTTAGCGCCTGGGGCCCGCCTCATCGAGGCCACCTCCGGCAACACCGGCATCGCGCTGGCCATGGTGGCGGCGGCGCGGGGCTACCGGATGCGGCTCATCATGCCAAATACCATGAGCCAGGAGCGGCGCGATGCCATGCAGGCCTACGGCGCCGAGCTGGTGCTGGTGGAGGGCGGCATGGAGGCCGCGCGCGACCTCGCCCTGGCGATGCAGGCGCGGGGCGAGGGGCTGGTGCTCGATCAGTTCAACAACCCGGCCAACCCGGATGCCCATTACCTCTCCACCGGCCCCGAGATCTGGCGCCAGAGCGAGGGGGCGGTCACTCACTTCGTCTCGGCCATGGGCACCACGGGCACCATCATGGGGGTCTCCCGCTACCTCAAGGAGCAGAATCCGGCGGTGCAGGTGATCGGCCTGCAACCGGCCGAGGGGAGCCAGATCCCGGGGATCCGGCGCTGGCCTGCGGCCTATCTGCCGGCCATTTTCGAGCCTGCCCGGGTCGATCGGGTGCTGGACGTGACCCAGCAGGAGGCGCTTGTCATGATGCGCCGGCTGGCGCGGGAAGAGGGGATCTGCTGCGGGGTCAGCTCGGGGGGCGCCGTGGCCGGCGCCTTGCGGGTGGCGGCAGAGATCAAACAGGGGGTGGTGGTGGCCATCATCTGCGATCGGGGGGATCGCTACCTCTCCACCGGGGTGTTCAGCGACGAGCAAGGCTGAGTGCTTGCGTCAGCGCGATGATTAACGTGATATGTATCAACATCTTGCTGATACATTGCACTGTGTACCCCTTGTAACAATCAACACCGTTGGCAGGGTTGATTCCATTTGCCTCCTGTTTGACACTCGGCGCCCTTGGTTGACCGATGCAAACAGGAGCGTCCCATGATCTTGCCTTCCTCTCTTCGTTTTTCTCTGTTTGGCCTGTGTCTGGCCACGGCGGGTTGTACCGTCGAGCCCTATGCCTATCAGTGCGGCGACAAGCAGTGCTCGGTGATTGATCACCAGGGGCAGAAACACCAGCGGCCGCTGGACGAGGTGAAGCCCGTCTGGGAGCGCAAGCAGGAGCGGGAAGAGGCCGTGCGCCGCAACAAGGAGTCCATCTGGCGCGAAAAAGCGCCCGAGGAGCGCGGCAACTACGGCGCCGGCGCCACCATCAGCTGGTAACAGAAGGCCCCGCGATGCGGGGCCTCTGTCCGATTATTCCCAGGCCAGCTCGAGTAGGCCGAGCAGCTGGGTGCGGTCGGCATCCTTGCGGTTGTAGAGCAGGGCGCCGTCGTTGATGGCGAGATCGCGGATCTCGGGCAGCAGCGCCTTGTCGGTGACGCCGGCCTCGCGCAGGGTGCGCGGCAGCTTCACCGCCTGCCACAGGGTATCGCGCAGCGCCTGCAGCGCCTCGATGGCGGCCTGGGCCCGCGCGGCGGCCGGGGTCGCGGCAAAGCGCTCGGCCCCCACCAGCGGCAGCAACAGGCGGGCCAGCTCGGGATCGATGCCCGGCCGGTTGTAGTCGAGCACGGTGGGCAGGAAGAGGTTCATGCACAGGCCGTGAGGCAGGTGGCAGCGGGCCCCCAGGCTGTGGCCGAGGGCGTGCACCAGCCCCACCATGGAGTTGGAGAAGGCCATGCCCGCCAGGGTGGAGCCTTCCGCCAGCTGCAGCCGCAGCCGCTTGTCCTGCGGGTTGCTCAGTACCTGTGGCAAGGCGCTGGCGATCTTCTCCACCGCCATCAGGGCCAGGGCGTCGCTCACCGGGTTCTTGGCATTGCCGATGAAGGCCTCGATGGCGTGGGTCATGGCATCCATGGCGGTGGCCGCCGTGATGTTGAGCGGCAGCCCCTGGGTGAGGCGCGGATCCAGCACCGCCAGCTGGGGCAGCAGGAAGGGGGAGGTAAAGGGCACCTTGCGCCCGCTCGCCTCGTCCTTGATCACCGCTACCAGGGTTACCTCCGAGCCGGTGCCCGCCGTGGTGGGTACCACCGCCAGCGGTTGCAGCGGCCGAGTCAGGCAGCCGGCGCCGGCGTAATCGAGCAACCGCGTCCCCCCCATGGAGGCGAGAATGTTGACCGCCTTGGCGGTGTCGATGACGGAGCCGCCGCCCAGCGCCACCAGGCTGTCACAGCCAAGCTCCCGGTGACGGGCCGCAATCCGTTCCACCACGGCGGTGGAAGAGTCGGCCGGGATCTCGTCCCAGATGGCGGCCACCGGCAGTTCCCCTTCAGCCAGCACCCCGGCCAGCAGGGTGGCGAGGCCAGTGCCGCTGACCCCCTTGTCGGTGAGCAGCAGCGGCCTGCGCGCCCCCAATCCCGCCAGTTCGCCGGCCAGTTGCTCCAGCGCCTGCTCGCCCGCCATCAGTTTGACCGGGCAGAAAAAATCGTAATAGCGACTCATGGTGCTCATCCTCTCGTTCAGCCGGTCAACAGACCCAGGTAGATGTGGCAGGCGCGGCTCAGCTTGTGGCGCGGGTCAGGATAGTGGCGCAGCAGTGGCCGCGCGATGAAGGCGGGCAGGATCAGCGCCTGCAGCTGTTCCAGCGCCCGCACCAGGTGCATGGCGACGGTGAGATCCCCCTCCACCAGCAGACGGTTTTCGCTGAACGCCTGATTGACCCCGAGCCGAAAGCTGAGGGCGCGAAAGGCGATGGCGGGATGCTTGAAGCGCACCCGCAGCGTATGCAGCCCGCCGGTATCGGGCGCGGGGCCGCTCTGCCAGCGGCCGGCCGCCTTGTGGATGGTCAGGCCGTGGGTCATGCCGCTCACCTCCAGCCGGATGGTGAGCCCGTCCGGCAGGGGGGCGAGCTCCTGGCGTACCGCCTCGTCGATGCGGGCGGCGCGGCACAGGGTGCGGCCGATGATCCAGAGCAGGCAGCTGATCCAGAGCCGGCGACCCAGCGCCGCCAGGGAATCAAGGTGTCGGTTGTGCATAAGCGTGAACTTCCGAGATGGCGGACCAGAACAGGTCGAAGGCGCTGGCTTGCCAGTGGCCGTCCCGTCCCAGTTCAGGTTGGTCGACAAACAGCGAGGCGCAGGCCAGGAACTGGCCCTGGCACACCTCCAGCATCAGGGCCGGTGGAGCTTGCATCAATTCGCCGCTGGCCTGGCCCTGGGCCAGCAGGCGGGGTAGAAAACGCAGGGTGTCGCTCAGGATCTGGCTGCGCAGCGGGCGAGCCAGCAGGGGGGAGTGAAAGAAGCCCAGCACGAACTTGAGCTCGTGGGGGTGGGCCTGCATCCAGGCCATCGCCTGGCTCCAGTAGTGGCGCGCCTGCTCCTGGAGGGGCAGGGCGGCGTCGGCCTCGGTGATGGCGGCGCCAAGGCGCAGCTTGATGTCCTGGTAGAGGCTCTGGATCAGCACCTCCTTGCTGGGAAAGTGGTGAAACAGGGTGCCGTTGGCCACCCCGGCCGCCTTGGCGATGCGGGCGGTGGCGGCGCCCTGCAAGCCATCTTCGGCACAGAGGGCAAGGGCGGCATCCAGGATCTGGCGGCGCTTGTCGGTCACGGGTGTGTTCATGCTGGTCTCGTCAGCGCAAAAACAGGGCCATCATCAGCCGCTGGTGCCAGCGCCGATAGGGAGGGTGCACCATGGTGCCGGTGCTGAAGCGCCCCCGGCTCAGCACGGTCTTGGCCTTAGAGAAGGTGAGAAACCCCTCGTGGCCGTGGTAGTGGCCCATGCCGGAGGCACCGATGCCGCCAAAGGGCACATCGTCGGCCGCCACCTGGAACAAGCTGTCGTTGATGGCCATGCCGCCGGAGTGGGTCTCCCGGATCACCTTGTGCTGCAGGGCGGGATCCAGGCTCATCAGGTAGAAGGCGAGTGGGCGGGGCCGCGCGGCTATGTAGGCGAGTGCCTCGTCCAGCGAGTCATAGGGCACGATCGGCAGCAGCGGGCCGAAAATCTCCTGTTGCATCAGCTGGCAGTGGTTTGGTACCTCGGTCAGCAGATGGGGCAGCAGGCGGTGGGCGCCATCGTCCCGGGCCGGGCTGCCACAGGGGTGTATCTGGGCGCCAGCCCGCTCGGCTTCGGCCAGCCAGCTGGTGAGCCGTTCATACTGGCGGCCATTGATGATGGAGCCGTAATCTGCGCTGGCCAGCCCCTGGGGATAGAGGCGGGCGAAGTGATCGCGATAGGCCTCGACAAAGGCCTGCTCCTGACCGCGCGGCAGCAGCACATAGTCGGGGGCGACGCAGATCTGGCCGGCGTTGAGGCTCTTGCCGAAGATCATCCGCTCCACCGCCAGCGCCAGCGGCATGTCGGGGGCGATGAGACAGGGGCTCTTGCCGCCGAGCTCCAGAGTGAGCGGGGTGAGCTGGGGGGCCGCCGCAGCCATCACCAGCCGGCCCACGGCGGTGGAGCCGGTAAACAGCAGGTGATCGAAGGGCAGGGCGCTGAAGGCGGCCGCCACCTGGGCGTCGCCTTCAATCACCATCACCTCGCGCTCGTCGAAGACGCCGTCCAGCAGTTCGCGCAGCACCCGGTTGGTGTGCGGGGTGAATTCGGAGAGCTTCAGCATGGCGCGGTTGCCGGCGGCGATGGCGCTGATGAGGGGGCCCAGGCTCAGCATCACCGGGAAGTTCCATGGCACTATGATGCCGACCACCCCGAGCGGCTGATAGAACACCTCCACCCGGGCCGGTGCCAGCAGCAGGCCGGTGTGGCGGCGGTGCGGGCGCATCCAGCGCTTGATCCGTTTCTGGGTGTAGTTGATCTGCATGACGCAGGGGAGGATGTCGGCAATCATGCTGTCGTAGTCGCTGCGCTGGCCATAGTCTTTGGCCAAGGCATCGCACAGCGGCTGCTTGTGGGCGATCAGGGCCCGCTTGAGCTGGCTGAGGTGGGCTCTGCGCTCGCTCAGGCTCGGCATGGGATGTTGCTGACAGGCTTCTCTGAGTCTGGCCAGTCTGGCCGGGAGCGACAGCTTGTCGATGGCCTCCTGCAACTGCATCGCTTCCATGGCATACCCCGCTGGTTAGGGACCGACTGATTGGTCGGTCTAAATCTAGCGTCTTGTTAACTGGCTGTAAAGTTTTGCCCGTTGGCTTAGGATGGGGCGCGGATGACTCACCCGGCGACTGTGCTGGCCTCCACACTTTCGTGGATTTGGGGTTGGTGAATTATCCAATAAGGGGTAGTTTTTGGCTATCAACCGACAAGGAGAGAGTGTGATGACCAGGGAACTGAACAGCTTGTTGGCCCGCCTGGAAGATGTGGTCGAGCGGATGCCGGATTGCTTCAACACCTATGAATTTGCCCAGAAGCTGGCGCTGCAGCATCAGCGCGAGTTTTTTGCCGCGGGTCACTCCCTGGCCGAACAGGAGGGGCGCCTGCTGCGGGTGCTGCACGAGAAGATTGCCGAGGCCCTGGCCGGCAGTGACAAGGTGATCGAAGGGGCGCTGTTGCCCTGCATGACCCCCTGGGGTGAGCGGGCCACCTCGCCGCGCTGGCATCGCAAGCACTGAGCCATCCGTTGAATCAACAACAACAGGGCCCGTCGCGGGCCCTGTTGTTTTGTGGTGGTCACTGGGTGAGGCGGCGCGCCTGCCAGTAGCGGCTGTTCCAGTAGACGTTGTCGAGGCGCGAGCGGATCACCCCCTTGCTGGTGGAGGCGTGGATGAACTCCCCACCGCCGGTGTAGACGCCGACGTGGTATTGCTGCCAGCCGGTTTTGAAGAAGACCAGATCGCCGTGCTGCAGCCGGTAGCGATCGACCGGCCGGCCCAGGTTGGCCTGGGATTCGGTGGTTCTGGGCAGGTTGAAGCCCATCACCTGCTGGTAGGCGAGCTGGGTGAAGGCGGAGCAGTCGAGGCCGGCCCGATCCGAGCCGCCCATGCGATAGGGCACGCCGCGCCACTGCTGATAGAAGCCTTCAAAGGCGCTGCTCTGCTGGCGTGGCGGGGCAGGCTCGGGTGTGCTGGAACAGGCGGCCAGCAACAGGGCCAGCAGGGGTAGCAGCCATTTGCAATCCATGGGGGCTCCTTCGAGACGACAACGTCTCCATCATAAACGGGGTTCGGGGCTCGAACATAGCCTTGCTTGCAAGAAACAGCCTCTGGCTACCTCAAAAGAGGCGAAAATGCAGAGGGTTATAATATTGTTTGTATTCATTTGAATAATATTTGGTGATTATCTTGAATGAGTATTTCAATATTAAAGTAGTTATTCCAATCAGCCCTGTCATGAAATGATAATTAACCTTGTTGACGCCGCCCCGTGATCTGTGTCACGTTCTGTATCAGGGTTAATTCGTTATGATGGCGCCATCAAATAAATGGCAAGGGACCCCGCCATTTTCACCGCCAATATGATGGCAGCACCACAAGATATCTCTGGGTATATTCCCGCAACTGGTTCACATAATAATATTCGGCCAATGACTGGCGTCGGCTGACAATATCACCAGACAGAGGAGGGCCATCCCATGATATCCGGTCCATAGCAGTGAGTGTTCCCTCGCACCAGAGAGCCAGCGGTATCAGGCTGTCGCACCATCGTTCAGGCCGATGGGCGCTACCGCCAAGCCAACGGACACTGTGCGAGATGCAAGGCGCAGTCAGGCGACCTTGAGGGAAGATTGCCATCAGAGCACGACTCCCGTGTAATAGCATCGGCGCATGCCGAATCATCCACCTTAGATCGCATCGCGATCCTTGTTCTGTCAACAATAAATGCATTCGCCGCCACGCTTTTAATTCACGGCGAAAATAATGAATGTCATGACAGGCAAGCAGAATAACGCCCCGAAATATAACCGTGAATAATATGGTTATGCCGTATTCGTTCATTGTTTAAATAGCTTGGCGTTATTCGACAAGGAGATAACAATGAAAAACAAAAAACCACGCAAATTCATCACGCAAGCCCCCACTCTCAGTCTGCTCGCGCTGGCCTTGTTGGCAGGCAGCGTGCAAGCCGAAGATATTGGCGAGCGTACCGACCAGGGCACCGCCATGCTGGCCAGCCTGCAATCCGAACAGGGTCTGATTTACCTCAATGCCGACGTCTGGCTGAAGGGGCAGGGGGCGACGCCGCTCATGACCCGGGATCAGCTGCGCGAGCGGGTGCTGGCACGGGGCAAGCGTCTGTTCATCGATTTCAGCGCCGTCACCGACAAGATTGAGCGGCAACAGGCCAGAAAGGCCATGGAGCAGCTGGCCGGCATCTCTTTTGATGCAGACTGGGTGCTGGTGTCCGGCTACAAGGGGGAGCTGCTGTTCACCCCGCTGGGGGGTGTCGATGACCCGGCCTTCTATCAGGTGATGGAGCGGGTCGAGAGCCTGGAAGGGCAGGGCAAGCGCCACAAGCGCTCCCTGACCCAGCCGCCCGCCGCCGAGGCCGGCCTGCCTCACGTGGCCTTCTACCTCAACGTCAACCGCAAGATCAGCGATGCCGAGTGTACCTTCCCGCGTTCGCGCACCTGGAGCCGGGGCGACCGGCTGTTCTGCGATTCGCCGAACATCTCGCTGGTCTACCGGGTCAACCTGGAGCGCTCCCTGCAATTTGGCAACACCGGCTCCGCCACGCCGGATGCCAAGATAGTGCGGATCTCGCTGGACGAAGAGTCGGCCGGTGCTGGCATCCAGCTCAACGAGGATCTGAGCTGGAGCGAGAACATCGCGGACTACCTGCTGCTGGATGGCTGGGCCCGCGACTATGCCACCGATGCCATCGCCCAGGATTACCGCTTCAGCATCGAGGCGTCCAACACCAAGGCGGCGGTGCTCAAGAGCCTGCCGACCAACCTCAACAGCAAGTACGAGCATCGCGAGATCTCGGGCTTCGAGGTAGGGGTTACCGGCGGGGTCGAGGTGAACAAGGATGGGCCCAAGGCCAAGCTGGAGGCGTCGGCCAAGTTCAGCCAGCAGCGTCAGCTCGCCTACAACACCCAGGATTACCGGGTCGAACGCTCGGCGCCGAGCGCCCAGAAGGTGAGTTTCAGCTGGGTGCGCGATCAATACGCGACCGCAGAGTCCCTGCTCTCTTCCAAGACGGCCACCGTCTGGGGCATGGGGTACGACGTGGATCACAACCGCATCCAGCCGCTGAGCTACAAGGGATTCGTGCCGAATCTGGACGTCATCTACAAGGCGGCACCGGACGAGACGGACAGTACCGAGTTCAAGATCGACTCCTCGGTCAACATCCGCCCCATCTACACCGGCATCTACAAGCACTACTACGTGGTGGGGGCCCATGTCTCCTTCCAGGGCTTTGAAGATACCGACAAGCGCAGACGGGTGACGGCGTCCACCAGCTTCAAGGTGGACTGGAACCACCCGGTGTTTACCGGTGGCCGCCCGGTCAACCTGCAGCTGGGGGGCTTTGACAACCGTTGCCTGAGCGCGGATGCCAACCATGGTCTGAGCGCGGTGACCTGTGACGAGACCTCGGCCGCCCAGTCCTTCATCTATGACCAGTACGGCCGCTATGTCAGCGCGCAGGATACCCGCCGCTGCCTGGACGGCAACAACCTTGGCCAGTTGCAGAGCTGCAGCCTGAGCCTGGGTCAGCGCTGGGAGTGGAAAGCGGACAGCGATGCGCTCAGCAACCTGAGTGCCCACCAACTGCTGGGTCATGACAAGCAGAGCGGTGCGCTGGGGCTCTACGACGAGAACGGCAACCCGCAGAATGTGAGCGTACGGACCCTGACCTCCTACACCCGCATCTTCGGGCCACCGGCCAGCCACTGACAGAGCAGGGCCTTGCGCCCAAGACAACAACGCCGGCAAGTGCCGGCGTTTTTTATGGATGGTGGATCAGGCCTTGTTCTCGATGAGCGGGGCGAGCAGCTCCGCCAGCTTGTAGAAGGTCTGTACCCGGGTGGTGCTGGGGCGCCACACCAGCCCTATCTCACGGTAGGGGTGCTCTCCCGGCAGCGGAATGGCCACCAGATCCGTGTTGTCGAGGATGCCGGCATCGATGGCCATCTGCGGCAGGAAGGTGGTGCCGAGCCCGGCGCCGACCATCTGCACCAGAGTGTGCAGGCTGGTGGCGGCAAACGGGTTGATCTTGCTCTTGTCCCGCAGCCGGCAGGCGCTCACAGCGTGTTCGGTGAGGCAGTGCTCCCGCTCCAGCAGGAAGATGCTCTGGTTGGGCAGCTCCTTGTAGTCGAACGGGGTGTGCAGGCTGGCCGCCATGCTGGCGGGCATCACCATGTGGAAGGGATCCTGGCCGACCGTCTTGCAGTGAAAGCCGCCGATCTCCACCGGCAGCGCCAGGATCAGCAGGTCGAGCTGACCCTGCTCCAGCTGCTTGAGCAGGTTGGTGGTGGTGTCTTCACGCAGCAACAATTCCAGCTCAGGATAGGTCTTGCCGCACACCTGCAGCAGCTTGCTGAGCAGGAAGGGGGCGATGGTGGGAATGCAGCCCAGGCGCACCGTGCCGTGCATGACCCCCCCTTGATGCTGGCCGAGTTCCATCAGATCCCGTGCATCGGAGAGCAAATTGCGAGCTCGCTCGACGATTTCCATGCCGACCGGGGTCATAATGAAGCTCTTGTGGTCCCGTTCCACCAGTTGCAGGTTCATCATGTCCTCCAGCGTCTGGATCCCGGTACTCAGGGTCGACTGGCTGACATGACAGGCCTTGGCGGCGCGGTTGAAGTTCTTGTGCTCGTCGAGAGCAACCAGATATTGCAGCTGTTTCAGGCTGGGCCAACGTTGCATAGGAAAACCCGATTAATGCTATCTATTTAATTTGATTTAACTAATCTACCATCGGGGCTATAGTTTGTCGCTTTAATTAGACGGACTTGGCTCTAGGTAGCCTGATCCTGACAGGATTGTTCACTCCACATAAAGAGGAATTGAATATGGTATTGGTAGGCCGTCCCGCACCCGATTTCACCGCTGCTGCCGTTCTGGGCAATGGCCAGATCGTTGACTCCTTCAACCTGGCATCCCACATCAAGGGCAAGGCAGCCGTCCTGTTCTTCTATCCGCTCGATTTCACCTTCGTCTGCCCGTCCGAGCTGATTGCCTTCGATCACCGTCTGGAAGAGTTCAACAAGCGTGGCGTGGAAGTGATCGGTGTCTCCATCGACTCCGAGTTCTCCCACAACGCCTGGCGCAACACCAAGATCGAAGACGGCGGCATCGGCCCGGTCAAGTACCCGCTGGTTGCCGACATCAAGCACGAGATCTGCAAAGCCTATGACGTCGAGCACCCGGAAGCCGGTGTTGCATTCCGTGGCTCCTTCCTGATCGACAAAAACGGTGTCGTTCGTCACCAGGTTGTCAACGATCTGCCGCTGGGCCGCAACATCGACGAGATGCTGCGCATGGTCGACGCCCTGCAGTTCCACGAAGAGCACGGCGAAGTGTGCCCGGCTCAGTGGGAGAAAGGCAAAAAAGGCATGACCGCCTCTCCGGACGGCGTTGCCAAGTACCTGTCCGAGAACGCTGCTTCCCTGTAATCGGGCCAGCAAACCGGATAGTGAAAAACCGATGCCCAGGCATCGGTTTTTTTATGGCCGTTATTCGGCACTCTCGTTTCGCAACGGTGTCCAGCAACCCTTGTTCAGCAACTCTTGTCCAGAAACCCTTGCTCAGCAGGACTGCAGTTGCCGGCAGATTGCCGATAAACGGCAGGCATAAAAAAGCGCGCCCTTTGGCGCGCTTTTGTCATGGATGGCCGGACTACTCGTCAAAGATACCGAAGTGATCCTTGGCGAAGTTGACCCGCTGCTCCACGTTCATCTTCACCTGGCCCAGCTTCTCGATGGTCTTGAGGTTGGGCACCAGACCGCGGCCGTTGGCGATCTGGATGGCGAGGCCCGGGCGGGCGTTGAGCTCCAGCAGCATGGGGCCGCGGAACTTGTCCAGCACCATATCGGTGCCGATGTAGCCCAGGCCCGACATCTCGTAGCAGGAGGCAGCCAGGGTCAGCAGGGTGTCCCAGTGGGGCACCTTGAGCTCATAGAGGTCGAGGCCGGTGTCCGGGTGGTGGCGCAGCGGATTGCCGAACTGTACCGCCCGCAGCGCACGGCCGGTACGCAGGCACAGACCCACCCCCACGGCGCCCTGGTGCAGGTTCGCCTTGCCGTCGGACGCAGCGGTGGAGAGGCGCATCATGGCCATCACCGGGAAGCCCTTGAAGATGATCACCCGGGCATCGGGGACCCCTTCGAACGAGTAGCCGTCGAACACGTCATCGAAGTTGATGAGGCCTTCCACCAGCGCAACGTCGGGCTTGCCGCCCAGCGAATAGAGCCCGGCCAGGATGTTGGAGACATGGCGTTCCAGGTCCTGCCCGTTGGAGGCGCTGCCATTGGGCTTGTAGAACAGGCCCTCTTCCTGGCGCAGGATCACCAGGATCCCCTTGCCGCCGGAGCCGCGTGCCGGCTTGATGCAGAAGCCCGGCCAATCCTTCACCAGCTCGGTGATGCGGCTCACGTCGTGCTGGGCACGAATGGTACCGATCAGTTCCGGTACCGTGACGCCGGCATCCAGCGCGATGCGCTTGGTCTGCAGCTTGTCATCCACCAGCGGATAGAGGCTGCGCGGATTGTAGCGGCTGATGTAGGAGTGGTTGCGCTTGTTCATGCCGAGGATGCCTGATTGGGACAGGCTCCACGGGGTGGTGTACTTTTCCCAGAACCACATCTGTTACTTGTCCTTACCCGGAGTGGCACCCGATTTGATCTCGTCCACCAGCGGCTTGAAGCGCTTGAGCTCGCTCAGCTTGTAGCCGGTGTAGTTACCCATCAACAGCACGGTTGCCATCAGCACCAGCTGCAGGCCGAGGAAGTTGAAGGTGAGGTGACGGATCAGTTCGTTATCCATGGCCAGATAGGCGATGACGGCCACCAGCAGGGAGCCGCCACCCTGGCGGAACACCTCTTTCGGACCCTCTTCTTCCCACAGGATGGACATCCGCTCGATGGTCCAGGAGAGGATGATCATCGGGAAGAAGGTGATCTTCATGCCGTCGGTCAGCCCCAGCTTGAAGGCGAACGCGGAGAAGATGCCGATCATCGAGATCACCATGATGATGATGGCCGATATTCGGGCGACCAGCAGCAGGTTGAGCCGCGACAGGTAGGAGCGGATCACCAGACCGGTGCCGACGATCAGCAGGAAACCGATGAGACCGGTGACCAGGGAGGTCTGGATGAAGGCGACCGCGATCAGCACCGGCATGAAGGTGCCCGAGGTCTTGATCCCCACCAGTACCCGCAGGAACACCACCATCAGCACGCCGATGGGGATCAGCAGCAAGCCCTTGAACAGGGTCTGCTCTTCCAGCGGCAGGCTGTGGATGGAGAAGTTCATCATCTCCGATTTTTCAAACTTCTGGGCCAGGGCCACGCTGACCGGCTGTTCCTGCTCGATCATCGAGAAGCTGACGCGGGAGTTGTGACCACCGGTCACGTCCAGCAGGGCGCCGGAGTTGTATTCCCACAGCAGCAGGTTGGCAGGGCGGCCCTGCTCACCAGTCTGCGGGTTGAACAGCTTGTAGTCGGTCGGGCTGTTGAACACCTGCAGGTAATCCACCAGCTCCTGACGACGGCGGCCATCTTCCAGGCTCAGGGCGTGAACGACACGGGTCGGCACGTCGGCGTTGTTGAGCAGCTCGGCGATCAGGTTGGCGCGGCTCTTGTGCTTCTTCAGCAGTTCGGCGTTCTGCTCCTGCTTCTCGATCTCCTTGATGATCTCGCGAGTCAGGGTGTAGCCGTCGGCGGAGCGCTCCTGGGCACGTTCCAGGATCTGCTTCATGGCGGTGGCGTAGGGCTCGCTCTCAATCTGCTTCTCGATGGCCGGCGGCAGCGGGTTGGCGGCCGGTTTGGCATGGGCATCGGCCATCATGTCGACGCGGTAGTAGAGCTCCTGACGACCGGAGGCGCTGCGGATGGACCACTCGGCGCGGGCATCGCCATCCTTCTCGACGAAGGAGAGGCCGTAGCCCGGGCTCGCGGCGTTCTCGTTCATCAGGGTGAAACCGGGCTGGGTGCCCGGAATGGCCAGAGAGGCGATCACCGGCTCGCCGGTGGCCTCGAATTCCAGCTTGGCTTCGATGGACCAGATCTGGCGTTTTTCACCCGGCGTGAGCGGTACGTCCAGCGCGATGTGGTGATAGAACGTCATCCCCAGGCCGACAATGTACAGCAGGGCTACCAGCAAATAGAACGGCTTACGGGAAACCATGGATTATTTCACATCCTTGAGCTTGGGTTTGGGTTGGATATATTCGCGGGCCACATCAACCACGGCGATGTCTTTCAAAAACTCACGGCCGAGCAGCACGGGGAAGGCCATGTCGCTGCGGTCCTTCAGGGTAAATTCGGCCTTCTCGGTCATGTCGCCGATGCGTACCGCGAGGCGTACCACCGGACGGCGGTCGAGATCGTCGGCGGAGGCCTGACGCACCCGCACGTGGCGCACCAGCGGCGCTTCAATCTGGATCTTGTCGTCCATCTCCTGATGGCTCAGGAAGAAGCGCACCCAGTTCTTGCCGTTGCGCTCGAAGATGGTGATGTCCTGGGCGCTGATGGAGGAGGTGGTGGCACCGGTATCGACCCGCGCCTGGAAGGCGTCGTTGGCCGCGTCAACCCAGATCCACTCCGCCTCGCCGACCAGCAGCTTGCCGTCGACGGTGTGACCCTGGCTCGGGGCCTGGCACTTCTCGGTCGGGATCGCCATGGGCTTGGGCGGCTCGGGCGGCAGGGATTCGAGCTTGCTGCCGACTTTGTTCACAGACTCTTTCATGTTGTTGACATCAGTGTTGAGCTGAACCAGCAGGTGCTGTTGCTGCACATACTGCTTCTGTTGCTGTTCCATGGATGTTTGCAGGCGCTGCTCGCTCAGATTGATCTCGTTGCGAAGCTCGGCCAGCGTCAAGGTAGGTACCGGGGGCGCTTTCTCCATACTGACACACCCGCCGAGACTGAGCAGGGAGAGCAGGGTCATTCCTTTTAATTTGCTTTTCATGTCATTCATTTAACTGTGCTTCCTGGAATTGGGTCAGTGTAACTTCCACAGCCGCCATCGGCTAGTCTTTGGCCTTTCTGGCAATCAGTACGGCACGTTTCGGTGCCGGGTGTCCTTCTACCGTGAGTGCGGGATTGGTTGGATCCAGATAATCACTCAGGGATTCATTAATCATCCAGTCGGTACGACGCTGTTCGTCGGTGCTGGTCATATTCTCGTCGACAATCCGCACATCGGTAAATCCGCAGCGCTCGACCCACAGCTTGAGGGCCGCGCTGGAGGGGATGAACCAGACGTTGCGCATCTTGCCGTAGCGATCGGTGGGCACCAGCACGTCGTTGACGCCGCCGTCGATCACCAGCGTCTCCAGCACCAGCTCGCCGTCATCTTTCAACTGGTTGCGCAGTTGCTCGATGTGCTCGATGGGGGACTTGCGGTGATAGAGCACCCCCATGGAGAAGACGGTGTCGAACGCCCGCAGCTCCGGCAGCTCCTGAATGCCGAGCGGCAGCAGGTGGGCACGCTGGTCGTTGCCCGTGAAGTGGCGGATGGCCTCGAACTGGCAGAGGAACAGCGGGCTCGGGTCGATGCCGACCGCCAGCTTGGCTCCTTCACCCACCATGCGCCAGAGGTGGTAGCCACTGCCGCAGCCCACGTCCAGCACGTAGCGACCGGCAAGCGGGCTGATGTGGGGCAGCACTCGATCCCACTTCCAGTCGGAGCGCCACTCGGTGTCGATGTGGATGCCGTGCACGGTGAACGGCCCCTTGCGCCAGGGCATGAAGTGGCGCAGCAGGCTCTCCACCTTCTTGCGTTCCCCTTCGCCGAGGCTCTCGGCCGAGCCGATTTCGACCCGGCTGTGCAGCTCGATGTGGCCGGGGGCCACCTGCGGCAGCTTGTTGAGGGCGCGGTTCCAGCGCGGCAGATCGCCGTGCTGGTTGTCGTGCTGCCAGGCGTGCAGCTGGGCGGGCAGGGTATGCAGCCAGTGGCTCAGCCGATTCTTGGCGATCAGCTGGTAGAAGTTGGCAAAGTCGATCATGGCTGGGCAGGCTCGCTCGATTTGATGGCAATCATGGAGCCGAAGTTGAAGCACTGGAACCAGAGATCCTGATGGGCGAAGCCGGCATCCCGCAGGCGGGCCTGATGCACCGGCAGGCTGTCGGTGCGCATCACGTTCTCAAGGGCGGTGCGCTTCTGGCTGATCTCCAGCTCGCTGTAACCGTTGGCGCGCTTGAAGTCGAGGTGCAGGTCGATGAGCAGCTCGTTGACCGGTGCATCTTCGAAACGGAATTTTTCGCTCAAGATCAGGATCCCGCCCGGGCGCAGCCCATCAAAGATGCGCTGGATCAGGGCGGCCCGCTTCTCGGGCTCGACGAACTGCAGGGTGAAGTTGAGCACCACCACAGAGGCGTTCTCGATGGCGATGTCGCAGATGTCCGCCTCCACCAGCTCCACCGGCACCTCGGACTTGAAGCCAGAGAGGTGGGCGCGGGCGCGCTCGATCATGGGGTGGGAGAGATCCACCGCCGTGATGTGGCAACCGGGCTGGGTGACGTGGCGACGCATCGCCTGGGTGGCGGCGCCGAGCGAACAGCCGAGGTCGTAGAGCCGGCTCTGGGGCTGGGCGTAACGGGCGGCCATCATGCCGATGGCGGAGATGATGTTGCTGTAACCCGGCACCGAGCGCTGGATCATGTCGGGGAAGACATCAACGACCTGTTCGTCAAAGCAAAAATCCCCCAATCGAGCGATAGGGGCGGCAAAAATCTGATCTTTGGTATGCATGCTGGCGCAACCTGACAGCCGGTGCGCGAACCGACTGTTTTGTTCAATTGAATCGTTGGGTGACACCGGTCCGGGCCGGGTCGTCACCGGTTCACGAACGGGGTGGCGGGCCTTGAGATCCATCGGGCCGGTTCCGTTCGCAATGGACCATCATCCTGGTCCTTTCTGAGGGCGGCACCATCTGCGGCAACGAGTTGCAGCGCACTGGCGTCTGGGCCCTGTTTATGGCGCCGGATGCCTGCCTGCATCGGATTGTGCTGGGCTGGCGGTCCGGGTCCTTACTTGGGGCGCTAGTGTAGAGGAAAGGTCGGCGTTTGTCTTGACGCCAAGCCCCGTCCAGCCACAAAAAAACGGCTTTTTTTCGCGGCGGGGAAGACGGGGTGAGGCGGCTGACTAAAAGGGCAGCACGCCCTGCTGCGCGCGATCGTTTTCCCCTGGCCAGGGGGCCATCTCCTCCCCCAGCAGGCGGGCAACCTGACGGGCCAGCTCGGGGGACTGGGCGTTGTCGGCCGTATGTATAAAGAGGTAGAGATCTTTTCCCTCCGCCAGCCACTGGCGCCAGTGCGGCAACCAGCCTGGCAGGAAGGGGTGGTTGGCGGCCGATCCGGCAGGCCGATGAGCCGCACCACGGGGGCATTGGCGGTGGCCAGCAGGTGCACCGGCAGCCTCGGCTTCTTGCCCTGGGCATCGGTCATGGCTGCCGTGGTGGCCGGCACCGAGAACAGCGGCCGGCTGTCGAGCATGATGCGGTTGATGTCTCTCTCCATCAGCAGCCGGTTCAACTGCCGCTCCGCCTCGCCCTTGGCGAAGAAATCGGGGTGGCGCACCTCGAGGGCATAGCGAAACGCCGGTGGCAGCCGTTCGAAAAAGGACGCCAGACGGGGTAGTCCCTGTGGGCCGAAGCGGGCGGGCAGCTGCAGCTTGAGCAGTCCCAGCTTGTCATGCAAGGGTTCCAGCAGGCGGATGAAGTCGCTCACTTGCTTGTCGGCACTTACCAGATCGCTCTGGTGGCTGATGGTTTGCGGAAACTTGAAGCTGAACCGAAAGTGGGCAGGCACCGCATCGGCCCAGCGCCGGACCGTGTCGGGGGTCGGCGAGGCGTAGAAGGTGGTATTGCCTTCCACCGTGTTGAATACCCGGGCATAGTGGGCGAGGTGCTCGGCGGGCTTGGCGCCCACCCCCAGCAAGTGACCTGGCCAGGCCGGGTGCGACCATTGTGGCAGGCCCAAAAAGAGGCTCATGAGGGATCCTGTCTGCGGGTTTATCTCGTTTTATCCCCCTTTTTTGCCCCGGGATGTAAAAAACAGGGCAAAGGAGGCTGCTGGCCATTTTACCCAAATGGGGGTTTTCCTCTATAATGCCAGCCCTTTTGTTTGCCAATTTGTTGTGACTCACGCCGCTGTACGCATATTGTGACGACGGCAGCGGCCATGATGCGGCCAAACAACAATCGCTTGCCGATGCCCTCCGCCCGACAACCCGGCCGCTTGCCAGCCGCCTCTGGTCGAGCCGATATCGGCGGCAGGTGTCCGATCCCGGCGGTCGGACGGTACGAGACAGATTTCAAACCGGGCAAGAACAGGATCTGGCCAGCTGTGAGACAGACGGTGCTTGCCAGTCGTGCCCGGCGACCCAGGTTAACCGTCTCTCTACAAATTCGAAGGAAGAAGTCCATGCGCTCTATCTATTGCGGACAGGTCAATGAGGCCCATGCTGGGCAGACCATTACATTGTGCGGTTGGGTCCATCGTCGTCGCGATCTGGGCGGCCTCATCTTTATCGACATGCGCGACCGGGAAGGGATCGTGCAGGTGTTCTTCGATCCGGACAAGCCGGACGCCTTCGCCCTGGCCTCCGAACTGCGCGGCGAATTCTGCATTCAGGTCTCCGGCGTGGTACGCACCCGTCCCGACTCCCAGCGCAACAGCGACATGGCCACCGGTGCCATCGAGGTGTTTGCCCACGAGCTGACCATCATCAACCGTGCCGAGCCGCTGCCGCTGGACTTCAACCAGGTCAACAGCGAAGAGGTGAGCCTCAAGTATCGCTACCTGGACCTGCGTCGCCCCGAGATGGCCAAGTACCTGAAGACCCGCGCCAAGGCCAGTGCCTTCGTGCGCCGCTTCATGGACGAGCACGGCTTCCTCGATATCGAGACCCCGATGCTGACCAAGGCCACCCCGGAAGGGGCCCGCGACTACCTGGTGCCGAGCCGCGTGCACAAGGGCAAGTTCTACGCCCTGCCGCAATCCCCGCAGCTGTTCAAGCAGTTGCTGATGATGTCCGGCTTCGACCGCTACTACCAGATCGTCAAGTGCTTCCGCGACGAAGACCTGCGTGCCGACCGCCAGCCGGAATTCACCCAGATCGACGTGGAAACCTCCTTCATGACCGCGCCGCAAGTGCGTGAAATCATGGAAGAGATGATCCGCAAACTGTGGCTGCACATCCTGAACGTGGATCTGGGCGACTTCCCGATCATGACCTTCGATGAAGCCATGCGTCGCTACGGCTCCGACAAGCCGGACCTGCGTCTGCCGATGGAGCTGGTCGATGTGGCAGATCTGCTGACCGCCGTCGAGTTCGCCGTGTTCGCCGGCCCCGCCAACGATCCGAAAGGCCGCGTGGCTGCCCTGAAAGTACCGGGCGGCGCCGAGCTCTCTCGCAAGCAGATCGACGAGTACACCAAGTTTGTCGGCATCTACGGTGCCAAGGGCCTGGCCTGGATGAAGGTCAACGAAGCGGCCAATGGCATCGAAGGGGTACAGTCCCCGGTGGCCAAGTTCCTCTCCGACGCCATCGTGCGCGAGATCCTGGCCCGCACCGGCGCAGCCGACGGCGACATCATCTTCTTCGGTGCCGACTCCAAGAAGGTGGTGTGCGATGCCATGGGCGCCCTGCGTCTGAAAGTGGGCCGCGATCTGGGTCTGCTGGAGAACGTCTGGAAGCCGCTGTGGGTCATCGACTTCCCGATGTTCGAAGAAGATGGCGAAGGCGGTCTGGCTGCCATGCACCACCCGTTCACCGCGCCGAGCGGCCTGAGCCCGGAGCAACTGAAAGCCAACCCGGTAGGCGCTTACGCCAACGCCTACGACATGGTGATCAACGGCTACGAAGTGGGTGGCGGTTCTGTCCGTATCCACAACAGCGAGA
The DNA here is from genome assembly GCF_027705405.1 of Aeromonas sp. QDB34. Classification (NCBI taxonomy): domain Bacteria; kingdom Pseudomonadati; phylum Pseudomonadota; class Gammaproteobacteria; order Aeromonadales; family Aeromonadaceae; genus Aeromonas; species Aeromonas sp. QDB34. The sequence continues at coordinate 166,993 of NZ_JAPDBT010000003.1, forward strand.
TGCAGGCCACCGTGTTCGACATCCTGGGGATTACCCCGGCCGAGCAGCGCCTGAAGTTTGGCTTCCTGCTGGACGCCCTGAAGTACGGTACCCCGCCGCACGCCGGCCTGGCCTTCGGCCTGGACCGTCTGAGCATGCTGCTGACCGGTACTGAAAACATCCGGGACGTGATTGCCTTCCCGAAAACCACGGCGGCCGCCTGTCTGATGACAGACGCCCCCAGCTTTGCCAACGCCGCCCAACTGGGCGAGCTGGCGATTGCGACCACCGTCAAGGGTGATGAATAAGCCGTTACCGGCAGCAAAGGCCGCAGCAATGCGGCCTTTCCCTTGCATCAGTCATGACCAGTGTTACTGAAATTCAAAAATAACGGAGAGTCCCTATGGCAGGTCACAGTAAATGGGCCAACATCAAACACCGCAAGGCGGCGCAAGACGCCAAGCGCGGCAAGATCTTCACCAAGCTGATCCGCGAAATCACCACCTCCGCGCGTCTGGGTGATGCCGATCCTGCCAACAACCCGCGCCTGCGTGCGGCGGTGGCGGCAGCCCTGACCGGCAACATGACCCGCGACACCATCAACCGTGCCATCCAGCGTGGCGCCGGCGGTGGCGATGGCGAGCAGCTCGAGACCATCGTGTACGAAGGTTACGGCCCGGCCGGCTCTGCCGTCATGGTGGAGTGCCTGACCGACAACCGCAACCGTACCGTTGCCGAAGTGCGTCACGCCTTCAGCAAGTGCGGTGGCAACCTGGGCACCGATGGCTCTGTTGCCTATCTGTTCAGCAAGAAAGGGCTGCTGACCTTCGTGGGCGTCGATGAAGATGCCCTGATGGATGCCGCCCTGGAAGCCGGTGCCGACGACGTGGTGACCGAAGAGGATGGCTCCATCGAGGTGTATACCACCCCGAACGATTTCGGCACCGTGCTCGATGGTCTGGAAGCCGCCGGCTTCAAGCCCCAGAGCGCCGAAGTGACCATGATCCCGTCCACCGAAGCCGAGCTGGATGCCGAGACTGCGCCCAAGCTGATGCGCCTCATCGACATGCTGGAAGATCTGGACGACGTGCAGGAGGTGTACCACAACGGCTCCATCTCCGACGAAGTCGCCGCGACCCTGTAACTCGGTTCGTGAACACTCAGGTGGCGACGCTCTGTTCGCCTCCGCTGAAACGGCAGCCTCGGCTGCCGTTTTTCTTGTGATGACCTGACGCCTGAAGGCCGTGCCGGACATGGCATTGCCCGCCTTAATTTTCCCTTAAGTTTGGCTTTTTAAGCTGCCTGCCGTGTCCGGGCCTCGCTGCCCCTTGCCGCCGTCACCTCGGGAGGAGGGATCGGCAAGTGAGACTGCAACAAGAGGTGCCCTGTGTGGCCCCTGTCCTGCCTGGTTTGTCGGAGTATCGTTATGCGCATCACCCTGAGTGTGATGAAGGTGAATCTGTTGCTGGTGCTGTTGTTTGCACTGGTATTCAACTGGCCCATTTTCCTGCACTTTTACACCATTCTCACCAAGCTGGAACACGTCAAGACGGGCTTCGCCCTCTCGATCCCCTTCGTGCTGCTGGCCGCGCTCAATGCGGTGTTCCTGCCTTTTACCTTTCGCTATCTGCTCAAGCCCTTCTTCGTGCTGCTGATCCTGATGGGATCCGTGGTCAGCTACGCCATGCTCAAGTACGGCGTCATCTTCGACGTGAGCATGGTGCAGAACATCGTCGAGACCAACACGGGGGAGGCGACTTCCTACTTCAATGCCTCCATCCTGCTCTGGTTCGTGCTGACCGGCCTGCTGCCGGCGCTGGCCCTGCTGTGGGTGAAGATAGAGTATCCCCGTCCCTGGTATAAGGGACTGGGCCTGCGGCTCGGCTCCATCGCCCTGTCCCTGCTGTTTCTGGTGGGGGTGGCGGCGCTCTATTACCAGGATTACGCCTCGGTCGGGCGCAACAACAAGTCCCTCGGCAAGGAGATAGTGCCCGCCAACTACGTGCACGGCCTCTATCGCTACGCCACCGACATCCTGTTTGCCACTCCGATCCCGTATCAGCCGTTGGGCACCGATGCCAGGGTGGTGGGGCAGGGCGGCAAGCCGACCCTGATGTTCCTGGTGGTGGGGGAGACGGCGCGCAGCCAGAACTACTCCCTCAACGGTTACGGCAAGGCCACCAACAGCTTCACCGCGCGGGAATCGGGCATGGTCTCGTTTCGCAACGTGCGCTCCTGCGGTACCGCCACCGCGGTCTCGGTGCCCTGCATGTTCTCCAATCTGACGCGGCGCGGCTATGACGACACCCTGGCCCAGTCCCGTGACGGCATGCTGGATGTGCTGCAGCACGCCGGCGTCTCCGTGCTGTGGAAGGAGAACGATGGCGGCTGCAAGGGGGTGTGCAAGAACGTGCCCACCATCGAGATCGAGGCCAAGGATTTTCCCCAGTATTGCCAGAAGGGTTCCTGCTACGACGAGGTGATGCTGGAGGGGCTGGATCGGCAGATCGCGCAGATGAAGGGCAACAAGCTGGTGGCCTTCCACCTGATGGGCAGCCACGGCCCGACCTACTATCGCCGCTATCCCGCCAGTGAGCGGACCTTCGTGCCGGACTGCCCGCGCAGCGATATCGAAAACTGCACCAATGAAGAGCTGGTCAACACTTATGACAACACCATCCGTTACACCGACAAGGTGGTGGCCCGTCTCATCGACAAGCTCAAGACGCTGGAGCAGGATTACAACGTGGGGCTGGTCTATCTGTCGGATCACGGCGAATCCCTCGGGGCCATGGGGCTCTACCTACACGGCACCCCTTACAAGTTCGCGCCGGACGATCAGACCCGGGTGCCGCTGATGACCTGGTTTTCCCCCCAGTTGCAGGCCGATCGCCAGCTGGATATGACCTGTCTGCAGCAGGAGGCGGCCAGCAAGCGCTTCTCCCACGACAATTTGTTCCACTCCATGCTCGGCATCATGGATGTGCAGACCCAGGTGTATGACGGGGCCTTGGATCTGTTCAAACCGTGCCGGGCGGGGTGAACCGGCGAAAGTGACCAATAAAAAACGGCAGCCACTGGCTGCCGTTTTTTATTTCGCAAGGCCGCGGCCTTACTTCTGTTCCATGATGATCTGCAGCAGATCCCCTTCCAGCAGGGCCCGCTTCACCAGCGCGAAACCACCGACGGTGGGCTGATTCTGGAAGCGTGCCTTCACGATGGGCAGGCCGCGATGGAAGCTCGGCAGCGACTGGTGCTCCACGCAGCGGCGGATGGCCGGGAACAGGATCTCTTCGGCGGCGGTGATTTCGCCCGCGATCAGCACCTTCTGCGGGTTGAACAGGTTGACCGTGATGGCCACCGCCCGTCCCAGATGCTCACCCACGTTCTCGATCACGCTGCGGGCCAGCTCGTCACCGGCCATGGCCGCCTTGCACACCTCCTGGATGGTGATGTGCTTCTCTTGCAGCGAGCTCAGGTGGCCGCGGCTGATGAGTTCCTTCACCTTGTCGACGATGGCCTCGTTGGAGGCGATGGTCTCCAGGCAGCCGAAGTTGCCGCAGTGGCAGCGCTTGCCGAGCGGCTCGACCTGGATGTGGCCGATCTCGCCGACGTTGCGGTTCTGACCGAGGAACACCTTGCCCTTGGTGATGATGCCCGAGCCCGCCCCCTGGTGGACGCTCACCAGGATGGAGTCCATGCAGTCGCGGGACTCGCCGAAGAAGTGTTCGGCCAGTGCCAGCGAGCGGGTGTCGTTGCCCACGTAGCAGGGCAGGTTGAAGTGGTTTTCCAACAGCTTGGCCAGTGCCAGATTGCGGATCTGGTACTTGGGGGTGTAGATGACCATGCCCGATTCCGGATTGACCAGACCCGGCATGGTCAGCGCGATGCTGATGAGGTTGCGGCTGCGATCCTGCTGGGAGTCGATGAAAGCACCGATCTCCCGCAGCAGCATGTCGACCACCGGCTGTTGCTCGATCTCGGTCACCTGGGTGATGTGCTGATCGAGCTCCTTGCCGTCGAGGTCATACAGGGCGAGCTGCAGGTAGCCGCGGCCGAGCTTGGCGGACACAAACTGGAAGCGATGCTTGATGGTGGTCAGGGAGATGGCGCGCCGGCCGCCGGTGGAGGCTTGCGGCGAGGTCTCCTTGATCAGGCCATGCTCGATCAGTTGCCGGGTTATTTTGGTCACGCTGGCCGGGGCCAGCTGACTCAACTCGGCAATTTTGACCCGCGAGATGGGCCCCTGCAGGTCGATGAGCCGATACACGGCTGCACTGTTGACCTGCTTGATAAGATCTACGTTTGCTATTTGTCCGCCAGTCATAGTGTCACTGTGTTGTGTAGTGTCCGTTAACCACGGTCCCGCAGACCGTGAAGGCCTGATCAAAGACAGTCAGGTTGGCTATTTTTCCGACCTGGATACTACCGAGACGTGAGTCCCATCCAATGGCGCGAGCAGGGTAAAGGGTGGCCATTCTCAGTGCTTCATCGAGCGGTAATCCGACCTGTTTGACCAGATTCTCCACCCCCTCAATCATGGTGAGGGCAGAGCCGCCGAGTGTACCATTCTCGTCGACGCACTGACCATCGCGGAAATAGACGGTTGCGCCACAAAAATCAAACTTCTCAAAGCCTTCCGGTGCCCCTGCCGGTGCGGTCGCGTCGGTGACCAGCACCAGTCGCTCTCCCAGCATCTTGTGCGCAAGGCGCACGTTGGCCCAGTGCACGTGATGGCCGTCGACGATGACGCCGGCGTAGACATCCTTGCGATCGTAGATGGCACCGACCACGCCCGGCTCGCGGCCGTTCACGGTCGGAGTCATGGCGTTGTAGAGGTGGGTGGCAAAGCGGATGCCGTTGTCGAACCCGGCCATGGCCTGGTCATAGTTGGCGGCGGTATGGCCCGCGGAGACCAGAATGCCGGCCTCCACCAGCCGGCGGATGTGCTCCGGCTTGTTGCGCTCCGGCGCCAGGGTGATCTTGGCGATGGCATCCGCGTTGGCGCAGAAGAAGTCGATCATCTCGTCGGCGGGCTGGCGGATCTGCTCGGCCGGGTGGATCCCCTTGCGCTTGAGGTTGGTGTAGGGTCCTTCCAGATGGACGCCCAGTACTTCGTTGGGGTGCGCAGCCATGTAGTCGCGGGTGACGGCGACGGCCTGCTTCATGTCTGCGTCCGGACTGGTGATCAGGGTCGGCAGGAAGCTGGTGGTACCGGATTTCAGGTTGGCGGCCTGCATGGTCGCCAGGGTCTGGGTGGTGATGTGGCCGTTGAACATGACGCCGCCACAGCCGTTGAGCTGGACGTCGATAAAACCGGCACTCAGGTTGGCACCCTTGAGATCAATGCGTTCGATGCCGGCCGGCAGTTCGGCCAGGCGGGAGATGGCGACAATCTTGTCGCCCTCGATGACCACCCCGTAACCGGTCAGCACGCAGCTGCCGGTGTAGAGGGTGCAGTTGGTCAATGCGTACATGGTGACTCCTTACAGACGGCCGATGTTGGCGGCTTCGAGCTGCTGGAAGTAACGCACTGTCTTGACCTTGAGCTCCATGGTGGAGGGCTCGTCACACACCATCATTCCCTTCGGATGCAGTTGCAGGGTGGAGATGGTCCACATGTGGTTGACGCTGCCTTCCACTGCGGCCTGCAGGGCCTGAGCCTTGCCGTGACCGGTCACCAGGATCATGATCTCCTCGGCATCCATCAGGGTGCCGACACCCACGGTCAGCGCCAGCTTGGGCACCTGCTCCATGTCGCCGCCAAAGAAGCGGGAGTTGGCGATGCGGGTGTCTTCGGTCAGGGTCTTGACCCGGGTGCGGGAGGAGAGGGAGGAGGCCGGTTCGTTGAACGCGATGTGGCCGTCGTTGCCAACACCGCCCATGAACAGGTGGATCTTGCCGTAGGACTTGATTTTGTCTTCGTAGCGCTTGCACTCGGCCACCAGATCCGGCGCGTTGCCGTTGAGGATGTTGATGTTCTCGGGGCGAATGTCGATGTGGCTGAAGAAGTTGTTGTGCATGAAGCTGTGGTAGCTCTCGGGGTGATCTTCCGGCAGGCCGACGTACTCGTCCATGTTGAAAGTGACCACGTTCTGGAAGCTCACTTCACCGGCTTTATGCAGTTCAATCAGGCGCTTGTAAGTGTTGAGCGGGGTGCCGCCAGTGGGCAGGCCCAGTACGAAGGGGCGCTCGGCAGTGGGTTTGAACCCATTGATACGGTCAACGATGTAACGGGCAGACCACAGGCCCACTTGGCTGGCAGATTTCAACGGGATCAGGCGCATTGTAGATACCTCTGTACGGGTTGCTGCCGGGATGTCGGCGGCAAATAGACTAGGACGGATTCAAGTTGTTTTATAGCGTAAATAAAGATTGCGAACTAAGCCACATCTATCCGCCACCTTTATCTCGTTTGGGTGATAATGATCACGATTATAGGTTTATTAATTTGCGCAGCGAAATAAAAGCCCTAGACTGCCAATCAAGCCTTGATGGCTTATGCGTCAAACGTGATAAGCACTTAATTTCTAGAAAAACATTAACTAAGGAGAGGAACCGTGAACATTCTCGGTTATTTGCAAAAGATCGGCCGTGCCCTGATGGTGCCGGTAGCGGTATTGCCTGCCGCCGCGATCCTGATGGGGATTGGCTACTGGATTGACCCGAATGGTTGGGGTGGTGGCAGTCCTGTCGCCGCGTTCCTGATCAAGGCCGGCGCAGCCATCATCGACAGCATGCCCGTGCTGTTCGCTGTCGGTGTTGCCTATGGTATGTCCAAAGACAAAGACGGTTCTGCCGCGCTGGCCGGTCTGGTCGGTTTCCTGGTGGTGACCACTCTGCTGAGCCCGGGCGCCGTTGCCCAGATCAAGGGTATCCCGGCCGATCAGGTCCCGGCTGCCTTTGCCAAGATCAGCAACCAGTTCGTCGGTATCCTGTGTGGTGTCATCGCCGCTGAGCTCTACAACCGCTTCAGCAGCGTGGAACTGCACAAGGCGCTGGCCTTCTTCTCCGGCCGCCGTTTGGTGCCGATCGTAACCTCCGTGGTGATGATCGTCGTCTCCTTCATCCTGATGGCCGTTTGGCCGGTCATTTACGGTGGTCTGGTGAGCTTTGGTGAATCCATCGTCAGCCTGGGTTCCACCGGCGCCGGTATCTACGCCTTCTTCAACCGCCTGCTGATCCCTGTCGGTCTGCACCACGCCCTGAACTCCGTGTTCTGGTTCGACGTGGCCGGCATCAACGACATCCCGAACTTCCTGGGCGGCCAGTCCTCCATCGACGCCGGCAAGGGCATCGTGGGTGTGACAGGCATGTATCAGGCTGGCTTCTTCCCGATCATGATGTTCGGTCTGCCGGGTGCCGCGCTGGCCATCTACCACTCCGCCAAGAAAGAGAACAAAGAGAAAGTTGCGTCCATCATGATCGCAGCCGCCTTTGCCGCCTTCTTCACCGGGGTGACCGAGCCGCTCGAGTTCTCCTTCATGTTCGTGGCACCGGTGCTGTACGTCATCCACGCCCTGCTGACCGGTCTGTCCGTGTTCATCGCTGCCTCCATGCAGTGGATTGCCGGCTTCGGCTTCAGTGCCGGTCTGGTGGATATGGTGCTCTCCAGCCGCAACCCGCTGGCGACCCACTGGTACATGCTGCTGGTGCAAGGCCTGGTGTTCTTCGGTCTCTACTACGTGGTGTTCCGCGCCGTCATCGTCAAGTTCAACCTGAAAACCCCGGGTCGTGAAGATGACGAAGCAGTACCGGCACAGGCTCAGACTACCGACCGTACCGAACTGGCACGCCAGTATCTGGAAGTGCTGGGCGGTCAGGAGAACCTGGTGACCATCGATGCCTGCATCACCCGTCTGCGTCTGACCCTGAAAGACCGCAGTATCGTTGACGAGCGTAAGCTCAAAGCCCTGGGCGCGGCCGGTGTGGTCAAGCTCGGTGAGCAGAACCTGCAGGTGATTCTGGGCCCATTGGCCGAAATCATCGCCGGTGAGATGAAGGCCCTGCGTTAATCGGGCGCCAAGCTCGCCTCAAGTCTAAGTCCATTGTTGACATAACTAAGGGCCCCGCCTCGGGGCCCCATATAAAAAAAGCCAAGAAAATCCAACCTTTACTTCAAATGAGAGCAGCAGTTATGAACTTGAAACATTCTCTGTTAGCCATTGCCATGTCTACCGTTTTCGTCAGCCAGGTACAGGCAGCCGATGCCGCCAAGCAAGCCGTGGTCGACGCCCTCGCCAGCAACCTCGTCGTCAAGTACGAAGTCGTCACCAACGACGGTGCCGGCGCCGGCCTCGACTGCCAGGCGTTGGGCTCCGAGTGGGCGAGCTGTGGCGTTGCTAAGCTGCACCTGACCAATACCGGTGCTGACGTCACCTCCAAAGACTGGAGCATCTATGTCTCCTCCATCCGCCGCATCCAGCGGGTGGACAACGACCAGTTCACCATCACCCACCTGACCGGCGACCTTTATCGTTTGACGCCGACCGAGAAGTTCCAGGGCTTTGCCAAGGATGCCACGGTCGAAGTACCGCTGGTGGTGGAGTATTGGGTATTGTTCGAATCTGACATCATGCCGAACTGGTATGTCGCCAGCGAAGGGGCCGAGCCGAAAGTGCTGGCCAGCATGAGCAACATCGACGATGCCACCACCTACGAGAAGCCGATGCCGGCCGACGGCTGGAAGCGCACCAAGGATGACAACAACATCCTGATGAACAGCGAAACCCGTTTCGCCGCCAACCAGACCAGCAGCTTGCTGCCGGCTGGCAAGGTCGACAACCAGATCCTGCCGACCCCGATGAAGCAGGTGGTCAAGGCCGGCCCGCAGGTCGACTTCTCCACCATCAAGCTCAATGCCCTGGACCTGCCGAGCGATCGCGCCGAAGCCCTGAAGGCTCAACTGACCAAGCTGGGTGTTACCCTCTCCGACACCGGCTATCCAGTGACCATCAAGCTCGGCAGCAAGCTCAAGCAGGCCGAAGGCTACGACATGACCATCGGCCAGAAAGGCACTGTGGTGCAGGGTCACGACATCGAAGGCGCCTTCTGGGGGGCCCAGTCCCTGATCTCCCTCCTGGGGGTCAACGACAAGCTGGTCAGCCAGATGCACGTCGAGGATGCGCCGCGCTTTGAATACCGTGGCATGCAGACCGACGTGGCCCGTCACTTCAGAAGCCCAGAAACCCTGAAAAAGTTGGTGGATCAGATGTCCGCCATGAAGCTCAACGTGCTGCACTTGGGGCTGACCAACGATGAAGGCTGGCGTCTGGAGATCCCGGGTCTGCCGGAGCTGACCGACGTCGGCAGCCAGCGTTGCCACGACGAGTCCGAAACCAAGTGCCTGATGCCGCAGCTGGGCTCCGGCCCGACCAGCGACAACCAGGGTTCCGGTTTCTACAGCAAGGCCGACTACATCGATCTGGTACGCTATGCCAAGGCCCGCGGCGTGACCGTGATCCCCGAGATCAACATGCCGGCGCACGCCCGTGCTGCCGTGGTCTCCATGGAAGCGCGTTACAAGCGCCTGATGGCTGAAGGTAAAGAGACCGAAGCCAACCAGTTCCGTCTGACCGACCCGGCTGATACCTCCAACGTCACTTCGGTGCAGTTCTACGACAAGATGTCCTTCATCAACCCCTGCCAGCCGGGCGCCGCTACCTTCGTGGCCAAGGTGATGGACGAAGTGGCCCAGATGCATCAGGCCGCCGGCCAGCCGCTGACAGCCTGGCACTACGGTGGTGATGAGGCGAAGAACATCATGCAGGGCGGTGGTTACCAGGATCCGGCCGTCACCAAGAAAGAAGAGCTGGTCGCCTGGAAGGGCAACGTCGACTCCAGCAAGCAGGACAAGCCGTTCGGCAAGTCGCCGATGTGCCAGAAGATGATCGATGATGGCAAGATCAAGGACGTGGCCGAGCTGCCGGTTTACTTCGCCAAGGAAGTGAGCGAAATGGTCAAGGGCCACGGCTTCTCTACCCTGCAGGCGTGGGAAGATGGTCTGAAGTACGCCAAGGATGCCAGCGTGTTCGCCACCGACAAGACCCGGGTCAACTTCTGGGAAACCCTCTACTGGGGTGGCTTCAACGAAGCGATGAAGTGGGCGCACAAGGGCTATGACGTGGTGCTCTCCAACCCGGATTACCTCTACTTCGACTTCCCGAACGAGGTACACCCGGCCGAGCGCGGCTACTACTGGGCCACCCGCTTCAACGACACCCGCAAGGTGTTCGCCTTCGCCCCGGAAAACCTGCCGCAGAACGCCGAGACCTCGGTTGACCGCGACGGCAACGCCTTCGTGGCCAAGGGTGACCAGGATCCGGTCAAGTTCAAGGGGATCTCCGGTCAGCAGTGGAGTGAAACCGTGCGTACCGACGCGCAATACGAGTACATGGTCTACCCGCGCATCTTCTCCATGGCCGAGCGTGCCTGGCACAAGGGCGGCTTCGAGCTGGACTACGTGAAGAACCGCGAGTTCTCCGGCACCACCAAGTTCGTCAACAAGGCCACCCTGAACAAGGAGTGGAACCAGTTCGCCAATGTACTGGGTCAGCGGGTGCTGCCGAAACTGGACCAGGCCGGGGTGGAATACCGCCTCTCCGTACCGGGCGCCAAAGTGGTGAACGGCGTGCTGGAAGCGAACGTGGATCTGCCGGGTCTGCCCATCCAGTACAGCCTGGATGGCAAGAGCTGGAGCGCCTACGACGCTGCCGCCAAGCCGACCGTGGATGGCAAGGTCTACCTGCGTACCACCAGCTTCGATGGCAAGCGCACCAGCCGCGTCACCGAGCTGAACTGATAGTCCTCAATCCATAACGCAAGGTGGGTCGCAAGACCCGCCTTTCCCAAGGGCGATGGCCATCGGGCTTGGGAAAGGTTGACTGTGCGTGTGAGCCTTTGTTGTGTGTGTATTGTCTGTTTTTGTTTTTCATCACCTTGAACCCCGCCTCGCGCGGGGTCTTTTTTTCGTCAGTCAGTCAAACCGGCCACCAGTGCAGGGCGTTTTGCGGCGCCAGTACCCCGAAACGGGCAAATTCAGGTTGAGACAGGGCGCGTAATGAGGGATCATATCCGGCTTGACGGCGGGGGTATGAGGGTGCCAGCCGGCACAACTTCCGCCAGTGACGCATTTTTGAGGTGAGCCATGAGTCAGGCGAACAGCCCAACTAACTTTATTCGTCAGATCATTGATGAAGATCTGGTCAGCGGTAAGCACAGCAGCGTGCATACCCGTTTTCCGCCCGAGCCGAACGGTTATCTCCATATCGGTCACGCCAAGTCCATCTGCCTGAACTTCGGCATCGCCCGCGACTACCAGGGCCAGTGCAACCTGCGCTTCGACGACACCAACCCGGTGAAGGAAGATATCGAGTACGTTGAGTCCATCAAGCAGGACGTGCAGTGGCTCGGCTTCCAGTGGAACGGCGAGATCTGCTACTCCTCCGACTATTTCGACAAGCTGCACGGCTATGCCATCGAGCTTATCGAGAAGGGCCTGGCCTACGTGGACGAGCTCTCTGCCGAGCAGATGCGCGAATACCGTGGCACCCTGACTGCGCCGGGCAAGAACAGCCCGTTCCGCGATCGTTCGGTGGCCGAGAACCTGGCCCTGTTCGAGAAGATGAAGAACGGCGAGTTTGCCGAAGGCGCCGCCTGCCTGCGCGCCAAGATCGACATGGCATCCCCCTTCATGGTGATGCGCGATCCCGTCATCTATCGCATCAAGTTTGCCCACCACCACCAGACCGGTGACAAGTGGTGCATCTACCCGATGTATGACTTCACTCACTGCATCTCGGACGCCCTGGAAGGGATCACCCACTCCATCTGTACGCTGGAGTTCCAGGACAACCGTCGCCTGTACGACTGGGTGCTGGACAACATCACCATCGACTGCCACCCCCGTCAGTACGAGTTCTCCCGGCTGAACCTCGAATACACCGTCATGTCCAAGCGCAAGCTGAACCTGCTGGTGACCGAGAAGCACGTGGACGGTTGGGACGATCCGCGCATGCTGACCGTCTCCGGTCTGCGTCGTCGTGGCTATACCCCGGCCTCCATCCGCGAGTTCTGCAAGCGCATCGGCGTGACCAAGCAGGACAACATCGTCGAGATGAGCATGCTGGAAGCCTGCATCCGCGAAGATCTCAACGAGAACGCCCCGCGTGCCATGGCCGTGCTGCACCCGGTCAAGGTGGTGATCGAGAACCTGGCCGCCGACGAAGTGCTGACCGCCCCGGCTCACCCGAACAACGCCGAGATGGGTACCCGCGAGCTGAACTTCACCCGCGAGATCCTCATCGATGAAGCGGACTTCAAAGAAGAAGCCAACAAGCAGTTCAAGCGACTGGTGCTGGGCAAGGAAGTGCGCCTGCGCAATGCCTACGTCATCAAGGCCGAGCGGGTCGAGAAAGATGCCGATGGCAAGGTCACCTGCATCTACTGCTCCTACGATCCCGAGACCCTGGGCAAGGATCCGGCCGATGGTCGCAAGGTGAAAGGGGTGATCCACTGGGTCAGCGCCACTCACTCCCTGCCGGCCGAAGTGCGCCTCTACGACCGCCTGTTCAAGGTGCCGAACCCGGGCGCCGAAGAGGACTTCGAAGCGGCCCTGAACCCGGACTCCCTGGTGATCATCGAGGGTGCCCGTGTCGAGGCCTCCCTGAAGAACGCCAAGCCGGAGCAGGCTTACCAGTTCGAGCGTGAGGGTTACTTCTGCGCCGACAACAAGCTCTCCAGCCCGGATCATCTGGTGTTCAACCGCACCGTGGCCCTGCGCGACGTGTGGGGCAAGGCCGAGGCCTGATAACAGAAGAGGGCAGGGGAGACCCTGCCCTTTCTTGATCACGACCTCAGAGCAAGAGCGTAAACGGGTTCTAAATAACGGACACAAAAAAGCCAGCATCACGCTGGCTTTTTTATTGTCTCTGCCTGGCGGGTCAATCTTCGTGCTTGCACTCGCCGGCGGCGCAGTGGCCGTACAGATAGAGACTGTGATTGGTCAGCCGGATGTTGTGCTGCTGGGCGATATCGCGCTGGCGCTGCTCGATCACCTCGTCGGAGAACTCGATCACCTTGCCGCAGTCGAGGCAGACCAGGTGGTCGTGGTGTTCCTGGGTGGCCAGTTCGAACACCGACTTGCCCCCTTCGAAGTGGTGACGGGTAACAATACCGGCATCATCAAACTGATTGAGAACGCGATATACGGTAGCGAGACCAATCTCTTCACCCTGGTCGATCAGTCGTTTGTACAGATCTTCCGCACTGGTGTGCTGGCAGTCCGGCTGTTGCAGGATTTCCAGGATTTTGACACGGGGCAAGGTGATCTTGAGCCCGGCCTTTTTTAACGCTTGGTTGTTGTCTGCCATATTCTATTTATTCGCATTCTCGAAGGTGTGGTTATTCTGATTGACTGCCGCTGGAATGGCAACCACGAACTCGCTTGGCCTGTCATTATAGGTCGTAGCTCACCTAAAAATAAACCCAGTAATTCAAGGGCTTTAGCGCAGATGGCACCATCCGGTGGAATTGGACGGATTCTCGTGACGGCTTGCTCGTTTGGTGAATGTTGATAAAATGTAACCTTCTTCACTGTCTGGTCGGATGAGATCCATGGATTGGCTTTTTGACAATGCGGCCTGGGTGCGCCGCGCCCTCAACGCCTGGCCCCCCTTCTGGGGCGCCGGCATCAAGATAGAGACATTGAGCGATGATTTTCGCTTCTGCCGGGTCACCCTCAAGTCCCGCTGGTGGAACAAGAACGCCAACCGTACCCAGTTTGGCGGCAGCATGTTTGCGATGACCGATCCCATCTATCCGCTGATGCTGATGGGCTATTTCAAGAACCGCTATTACGTCTGGGACAAGGCGGGCAGCATCAATTACATCAAGCCGGGCAAGGGCAAGCTGGTGGCCGAATTCAACCTGACCGACGGCAAGCTGGCTGCCATCGTGGCGGCGACCGATGGGGGAGACAAGCACTTCCCCGAGTTCGAGGTGACGGTGCAGGATCAGAGCGGCGAGCTGGTGGCCCAGGTCAGGCGCACCCTCTATGTGCGGGCCAAACCGGAGCACCGAAGTGGCGAAAAAGCATGAGCCAGAAAACAACAAGGGCCCCGCGGGGCCCTTGTTGTCAGAGAGGCTGGCGAGCCTGGATCACTCCAGTTCGGCCAGGCACATCTCTTCGTGCAGCTGCTTGCACCAGCCCTTGACGCGCTCGGCGGTCAGCTCTGGCTGGCGATCTTCGTCGATGCCCAGACCCACGAAGTGCTTGTCGTCCACCAGTGCCTTGGAGGCTTCGAATTCGTAGCCGGCGGTTGGCCAGTTGCCGATGACGATGGCGCCTTTGGCTTCGACGATGTCACGCAGGGTGCCCATGGCGTCGAGGAAGTATTCGGCATAGTCTTCCTGATCGCCGCAACCGAAAATGGCGACCAGCTTGTTGGTGAAGTCGATCTCTTCCAGCTCGGGGAAGAAGTCGTCCCAGTCGGCCTGGGCTTCGCCATAGTACCAAGTCGGGATACCGAACATCAGCAGATCGAAGCTGTCGATGTCGGCCTTGCTGCTCTTGGCAATGTCACGGACTTCAATCAGTTGTTTGCCCAGTTCTTTCTGGATCATCTTGGCGACAGCTTCGGTATTACCGGTATCGCTGCCGAAAAACAGACCTACACTAGCCATAGTGTTTAGTTACCCGTATCTGGTGTTAATGCTTAACGGTCAGATTGTGATGCCTGCAGCATGTGCAGACTCAATCTGTTGCTTCAGGATAGATTGGATCAGCTCGGCTCGGCTGACGTTCTGTTGTAACGCAAGTTGGTTCAGGCGTTCCAGCAACTCGGCCTCCACCTTTAACTCTACCCGCTTCAAACCGTTCTCCCGATCGCGCTTGAGCTGGTTGCGCTTGTTGATCTTGAGCTGGGTCTCGCGGGGGAGTGGGTTGGTCTTTGGCCTGCCGGGGCGCTTCTCATTTGCGAACAGATCCAGTGTTGTTCGATCAGTTTGCTGTTTGGCCATACATCACAGATGAAAATAAGTTAGCCGATGCCTGAGCCTTCCCAGCCCAGTTCGATCAGCCCCTTGGCGACAAAACCTGCACAACCCAGGAAGAGTACCAACCAGACGATGAGTCGGCCGAAACGGGGCACGTTGCCGCGTTTGAGCACGTCCTGAATGGCCAGGCCAATCAATACGAAAATGGCCACAAAGAATAACTTCAGGCCCAGACTCTCAATCAGGTCGATATGTTCACTTAGCATGGATTGCGCACACTCCTTATGACGGGCGCACTATATCACAAAGGATTTGAAACTGTTAACCGCCTGTCGACAGGAAATCCACAACCAGTTTGTTGAACAAAACCGGCTTTTCCGCGTGCAGCCAGTGACCGGTACCGGCGATGACCCGGGCCTTGGCGGCGGGGAATTGCGCCATCACCGTCTCGGTATGTTCAGGCTGCATGTAGTCGGAATCCCCCCCCTTGATGAAGAGCGCGGGGCCATCGAAACGGCTCCGAGCATCGGGCCAGCCCATGATGTTGGCGTAGTTGCGCTCAAGGGCCGGGACGTTGAAGCGCCAGCCCCAGCCGTGCCCGGCTTTGGCAAACGACTTGAGCAGGAACTGGCGTACGCCGGCGATCTCGATGTGCTGCGCCAGGATGGCTTCCGCCTCGCTGCGGCTTTGCGGAGCGAGTTGGAGGGTGGCGTTGAGGCCGGCGAACACATTCTGGTGGCGGGCGTGGGGGTAGGCGACCGGCGCGATATCGGCCACCACCAGCTTGGCAACGCGCGTTGGCGCGAGCTTCGCCAGCTGCATGCCCACCTTGCCCCCCATGGAGTGACCCACGATGGCCACCTGCTCAAGCCCGAGCCGATCCAGCAGGGAGAGCAGATCGGCGGCCTGGGCCGGGTAGCTCATCTCGTCGGAGTGAAAGGAGGCGCCGTGGTTGCGCAGATCGATGCTGATGACCCGGTATTGTTCGCTCAGCGGGCGCGCCAGCAGGCCGAGGTTGTCCAGACTGCCAAACAGCCCGTGGATCAGCACGACGGGCTGGCCCTGGCCCTGCTCCTTGAAGTTCAATAATGGGTTTTGTTGCAAAATGACACCTTGTCGGTCGTGAGTGCGTTATTCGTTGTGATTTAACACACTGGAAAGAAAAGGATTTCACTCATTGTGGAGCAAAAAAGTGTGGTTTTTTTTCTAAAAAAAGTCTGCCAGATCGGCTATCAGTGCGACGGATCACACACTTGGCCCGCTATTATGCCGTATTCTCGATGAGATTCATGCACATCTGTCCGCCCCTTGCTTGGGCTGCCGGGTTTGCCTATGTATAATCGCCGCATCCGAATTTCGACGAGTCCAGCGCATCCCTATGAAAACCATCGAGCTTGATGACGATCTCTACTTCTATATCGCCAGCCAGACCCGGCACATCGGCGAGAGTGCCTCCGATATCCTGCGCCGCCTGCTGGAACAGCCCGCCAACCAGGCAGCCCCGGTATCCGAGCCGGTGACGACGGCCCAGCCGCACGCCGTGGCCGATGCCATGGGGCTGGAGGCGCTGCTCGACTCCGGCGAGCTGCAAAAAGAAGAGAAGTCCATCAACCGCTTCATGCAGGTGCTCAGTACCCTCTACCGGGATGACCCGGTCGGGTTTACCCAGGCCACCGAAATCAAGGGGCGCAAGCGCGTCTATTTCTCGCGGGATCCCGATGCCCTGCGCGCCAGCGGCAGCACCACCAAGCCAAAGCCGGTGCCGGAGACCCCGTTCTGGGTGATCACCAATACCAACACCAGTCGCAAGCAGAACATGGTGGCCCAGCTGATGACCAGCATGGGGTATGGCGACGAGGTGATCGCCCGGGTGTGCGGCGCAATTTAACGCTTCATCAGACTCAGGCCTTGCCGGGCAAGGCCGCCATCAAGCAAGGACAACGCCATGGCACAGCATTCCCACGCCGGTCAGCCGGCCCGTTTGAGCGACCTGACCAACATCCCCCGTCTGGTCAGCGCCTACTACCTCAACAAGCCCGACATGAGCCGCCCCGAGCAGCGAGTTGCCTTCGGCACCTCCGGTCACCGCGGCAGCGCCCTGCACAACGCCTTCACCGAATCCCACATCCTGGCGGTGACCCAGGCACTGGTGGAGTATCGCCAGCAGGCCGGCATCACGGGCCCGCTGTTTGTCGGCATGGATACCCACGCCCTGTCTGAATCCGCCTTTGCCAGCGCGGTCGAGGTGCTGGCGGCCAACGGCGTCGAGACCCGCATTCAGGCCGGCCTCGGCTTTACCCCGACCCCGGTCATCTCTCACGCCATCCTGCGCCACAATGCAGGCAAACCGGCTGCCCGTGCGGACGGCGTGGTGATCACCCCGTCTCACAACCCGCCGGAAGATGGTGGCTTCAAGTACAACCCGCCCCACGGTGGCCCCGCGGAAGGGGAGATCACCAAGTGGGTGGAAGACCGTGCCAACGCCATTCTGGAAGCGGGTCTGGCCGGCGTGAAACGGATGCCGTTTAGCGATGCCCTCAAGAGCCCGTTCGTGGTGGCGCACGACTATGTCACCCCTTATGTGGATGACCTGAAGAACGTGCTGGACATGGACGCCATCAAGAACGCGGGCATCAAGATCGGTGTCGATCCGCTGGGCGGCTCCGGCGTCGCCTACTGGGACGTCATCGCCAAGACCTATGGTCTGAACATCGAGGTGGTGAACTACAAGGTCGACCCGACCTTCTCCTTCATGACCCTGGATAAAGACGGCAAGATCCGGATGGACTGCTCCAGCCCGTTCGCCATGGCCAGCCTGATTGCCCTCAAGGACAAGTTCGACATCGCCCTTGGCAACGACCCTGACTACGACCGTCACGGCATAGTCACCAAGTCGGGCCTGATGAACCCGAACCACTATCTGACGGTGGCGATCCAGTATCTGTTTACCCATCGTACCGGCTGGTCCAAAGAGTCTGCGGTCGGCAAGACGCTGGTCTCTTCCTCCATGATCGACCGGGTGGCCGGCGAGATTGGCCGCACCCTCAAAGAGGTGCCGGTCGGCTTCAAGTGGTTTGTGGATGGCCTCTACAGCGGCGAGTTCGGCTTTGGCGGCGAGGAGAGCGCGGGCGCCTCCTTCCTGCGCAAAGACGGCACCGTCTGGACCACCGACAAGGATGGCTTCATCCTGGCGCTGCTGGCAGCGGAAATTCTGGCGGTGACCGGCAAGGATCCGCAGGCCCACTACGACGCACTGGAAGCCAAGTTCGGTCGCTCCAGCTACCGCCGCATCGATGCACCGGCCAACAGCGCCCAGAAGGCGGTGCTCTCCAAGCTGGATCCGGCGCTGGTGGAAGCCTCTACCCTGGCCGGCGAGCCCATCGTCGCCAAGCTGACCAAGGCTCCGGGTAACGATGCCGCCATCGGCGGCCTCAAGGTGGTGACCGAAAACGGCTGGTTCGCGGCGCGCCCCTCCGGTACCGAATCCATCTACAAGATCTACATGGAGAGTTTCAAGGGCGAGGCGCACCTGGACCTCATCCAGCAGGAAGCCCAGCAGATCGTCTCCGCAGCCCTGGCCAAGGCCGGGGTCTGAGTTCGGCTCAAACACTCGCGGAATGTGAAAGAGGAGCCTTGATGGCTCCTCTTTTTTATTGCGCTTGAGCTGGATGGTTCGTGCTCACTGCCTGCCGCACTGGCCTGTGCTCGCCCGGCGGGCCTGCCAGCGTTTGAAGAAGGGGCGGGCGGGCAGCTTCATCAGGAACAGAGAGAGCAGGATCACCCCGATGCCGAGCCATTGGCGAGCGTCCAGCGTTTCTCCCACCATCAGCACGCCGCAGGAGACCGCCACCATGGGGTTGGTGAGGGCCAGCATGCCCATCACCTCCGGGCCGTGGCGCTTGAGCCCCCACAGCCAGGCCCAGTAGGCCAGCGCCGTGTTGAGCAGGATCAGCCAGAGCAGGCCGGGAGCGCTTGCCGGCTGCGGCAGCGGCATGGGACCGGCCAGCCACCAGGCGAGCGGGATCAGCATCAGGCCGCCCAGCAGCAGCTGCCAGGCGGTCAGCGCCAGGAGATCGCTGACTGGCCAGCGCTGCATCCAGCGGCTGGACTGGCCGATGAGCAGGGTAGCCAGCAGAGCGCAGGTCACGCCGACAGGATCCAGATTGGCGGAAGGATTGAGCAGCAGCAAGACTCCGCCCAGCCCCATCAGGCCCAGCAGCAGCCATTTCAGGGACGGTCTGACGCCATCTTGCAACCAGGCCAGCAACATCAGGACCAGCGGCAGGGTGGCACCCAAGGTGCCCGCCACGGCCCCGGGCAGCCGGAAGGCGGCCACGAACAGCAGAGCAAAAAACGCGGCGATGTTGCAAAACGCCAGCAGGCACTGCTTGCCCCAGGGCAGGGGCGGCAGACGCGGGCGTACCAGCAACAGGAGCAGGCCGGCCGGCAACGCCCGCCACACCGCCACCCAGTAGGGGGAGTAGTCGGTCAGAGAGAGGCTGACGACGGCATAGGTGCTGCCCCAGAGCAGGGGGGCCAGCAGGGCGATCAGCATGGGCATGAACTTGTCTCTTTATGAAGTATCTTTAAGTAAAGATAAATTAGCCTCAAATTGGTTTACCATCAAGTATCTCGATAAAAAGATAAGTGGCCGAAGATGGAATCAGATCATGTAGACCTGCTGCTGGCCCAGTGGGCCCGGCAGCGACCGGATCTCGACTGCTCTCCCATGGGCGTGCTGGGACGGGTGGCGCGAATGGCGGCGATCGCCGGACGGGAGGTGAGCGAGGAGCTCAAGGAGTGCGGCCTGCTCGGCAGCGACTTCGACATTCTGGCGACCCTGCGTCGGGCCGGCGAACCGCTCACCCCGACCGTGCTCTATCAATCCGCCATGTTGAGCTCGGGGGCCATGACCGCCCGCCTCGACAAACTGGCAGAGCGAGGCTTGATCGAACGCCAGGCCGCCCCGAGCGATCGGCGCAGCCTGCTGGTCTGCCTGACCGACGCGGGCCGGGAACTGGTTGACCGGGCGGTGGAGCGGCACGTGGCCAACGAGCGGCGCCTGCTGGCACCATTGACCCTGGCCGAGCAGGAGCAGCTGGCCGCCCTGCTCAAGCGCTGGCTGCTGGAAAACGAGTGAACCCCGCAGCCTGGTGAGCGATCGTCATGCGTCCGCAGACAGGATGGCCTGCATCTGGGCCAGCACCGCGTTCACCTTGGCGGCGGGCGGATGGGTGCGGCCCAGTACGCGCAATCCCCACACCATGGTCATCAGCAAGGCGGCGGTGGCGTCGACGTCGCGCCCGGCGGCCAGCTCCCCTGCCACCTGCGCCTGGCGCAGGGCTGCGCTGACCCGCAGCTCGACCTCGGCGAGGTGGCTGCTGGCGGTCTCCTGAATGAGCGGGTGGTGGCGGCCGATCTCCAGCAAGGTGTTGACCAGCAGGCAGCCACGGTGCGCCTCGCTGGCGATGGCATCCCGGGCCACTGCATCAAGCAGGGCCTGCACGCCCGCCAGGGGGGAGGCTGCCGAGCCCAGGATCTGCTCGATCTGCGCCAGGCTCTGCGCCGAATAGCGCTGCAGCACCTCCATGAACAACCCCTCCTTTGAGCCGAAGGCGCCGTACAGGCTGCTGGGCTTGAGTCCCATCCGTTCGACCAGCGCGGCAATGCCGGTGTTGCTGAAGCCGGTATCCCAGAAGGCGTTGAGGGCGATTTCCAGTACCTGTTCTCTGTCAAATGATGCGGGTCTTGCCATCTCGATTCCTGCCTTGTGAAACTCTATTTTGGAGTGATCGCTAAAAAACAACTTGACCATGGGGCGTGGTCCGCTTGATATTGTAGCGACCACTACAAAAAGGATGGTCATGATGCACACACTCGAGCAAAAAATCAAAGCGTACGATGAGCAGAAGCAGCGTCAGGTACCGGCCCCGGTACTGGCCTTGATGGAGGAGGCGACCCGCAGCCTGCAGAAAAGCGGGTTGGAGCAGGGGGCGCTGGGGCGCGGAGAGCTGATGCCCGATTTCGCCCTGCCGGATCAGCACGGAGTAGTGCGCCCGCTCTCCCACTATCTGGCGGAGGGGCCGGTGCTGCTCAACGTCTATCGCGGTGGCTGGTGCCCCTACTGCAACATGGAGATGCAGGCGCTCAACGCCGTGTTGCCGGCGCTGCGCGAGCGCGGCGTGAACCTCATCGGCATGACGCCGGAAACCCCCAGTTCGGCGCAGGATACCCTCACCGCCAACGGGCTGGCGATCACCGTGCTGAGCGACGAGGGCAACCGGGTTTCGGCAGCACTGGGACTGGTGTTCGAACTGCCGGAGGCGCTCAGGCCCATCTATGCCGGCTTTGGCATCGACATCCCGGCGAGCAACGGCGACGAGAGCTTCACTCTGCCGGTGCCGGCCAGCTACATCATCGGTCAGGACCGCACCGTGCTCTACCACTTCATCAACGCCGATTACACCCGTCGGGTCGAGCCAGCCGCCCTGCTTGCCGAGCTGGATCGTCTGGCGAAGGCGGGGGCACTGTAAACGCACACTGCGCCCGAAGGCGCAGTGTGGATGGTTGGCGAGGCGGCCTAGAGAGCCGCCTTTTTTATCCGGCAGGCTCAGTAACCGCCGCGGGCATCTTTCACCGCCAGCCCCAGCTGCCACACCGCCATGGCGTAGTGGGTGCTGTGGTTGTAGCGGGTGATGGTGTAGAAGTTGGGCAGGCCGTACCAGTACTGATAGCCGGTGCCCACATCGAGGCGCAGCAGGCTCGCCTCGCTGTGGTTGCCAAGGGTACTGGTGGGGGTCAGCCCGGCGCGGCGCAGGGAGGCGACCGGGTAGCGGGTCTGGAAGCCGTGTTCGTAGCCGGGTAGCTGGCCCTGACCGCGTACCGCCACCGGTTGCCCCTTCTCCCAGCCGTGGGCCTTGAAGTAGTTGGCCACGCTGCCGATGGCATCCACCGGATCCCACAGGTTGGTGTGGCCGTTGCCGTTGAAGTCCACCGCGTAGCGCTGGAAGCTGGAGGGCATGAACTGGCCGTAGCCCATGGCGCCGGCGTAGGAGCCCTTGGGTTCGGTGGGATCCATCCCCTCGTCGCGGGTCATCACCAGGAAGGATTCCAGCTCGCTGGTGAAGAATTCGGCCCGGCGCGGGTAGTCGAACGCCAGGGTCGCCAGCGCATCCAGGATGCGGGTCTTGCCCATCACCCGGCCCCAGCGGGTCTCCACGCCGATGATGCCGACGATGATCTCCGGCGGCACCCCATAGACCTGCTGGGCGCGGTTGAGCTCGTTCTCGTACTCACGCCAGAAGCTGACGCCGTTCTGTACGTTGTCCGGGGTGATGAACTTGGCACGGTAGCGATTCCAGGCGCCGGTCGGGCCGGTGGGCGGCGTGGTGGTGGGGGCCTGGGCATCCATCAGGCGGATGATCCAGTCATAGCGCTCGGCCTGGGCCAGCACCCGGTGCAGCTCGGCGCCGTCGAAGCCGTGCTTTTGCACCATCCGCTGTACGAAGTTGTCCACGTTGGCGCGATTGGCGAAGTCCCCCTTGCTGACACCCGGCTGGCTCACCTGCCCGTAGAAGGGTTTGCTCGGCGGCGTCTGGTTGATGAAGGCGCTGTTGGGCTGGGGCTTGACCACGGGCTTGGCAGCTGGCGTGCTGCTGCAGCCATAGAGCATGGGAAACAGGGAGAGGGTGAGCACGGAGACAAGGCGACGCATAAGGTTCTCATGAGCCTGAAAAAGAGTGTCGCCATGGTAAAACATTGTCGTCCATGCGCAAGTGTTCCGTAGCGGGCCCTTCCCGCCGTTTGGCCTCAACGCAGGGTGTGGTAACCGCTCCAGAGCCGGGTCAGGGTGGTGATGGCGCAGAGCAGGGCAAAGCCGTAGGCGAGCGGGGCGAAGGCGGCGGGCCACAGGCACATCAGTACGAACAGGGCGATGGTCTCGCTCCCCTCGGTGAGGCCGCCCAGATAGTAGAGGGACTTGTGGTGGTAGACCGGATTGTCGATCCCCCTCTTGCCCGCCATGATGGCAAACGCCAGAAAGCTCGAGCCGGTGCCCATGAAGGCAAACAGCAGGGTGGCGGCGGGCAGCGCATTGGCGGGGACGGCGAGGGCAAAGCCCAGCACCACGGCGGCGTAGAAGATGAAATCGAGCGTGATGTCGAGAAAGCCGCCGCAGTCGGTGATGCCGGTTTCCCGCGCCACGGCGCCATCGAGCCCGTCCAGCAGCCGGTTGAGCAGGATGGCCGCCAGCGCCCATTGATAGCAGCCAAAGGCCAGCAGCGGCAACGCCAGCATGCCGATGGTAAAGCCGGTGAGGCTTATCTGGTTGGCGCTGATCCCGGCGCGGCAGAGCGGTCTGGCGAGCCGGGTGAGGGGGCTGCGGATAACGGGGATCAGGTGGCGGTCAAACAAGGTGAACTCCTCGGTCAAAAACGGGATTCGGTGAGCTGGAGTATGGTGCCCGGCGCGTCGTCTTCGTCGTGGGTCACCAAAATGGCGGGGATGGCCAATGCCTTGATCTGCGCGAACACCAGTTCGCGAAAGGCGGCCCGCAGCGGCTTGTCGAGGCGGGAGAAGGGCTCGTCCAACAACAATGCCTCGGGCTCGGCCAGCAGCGCCCGCAGCAGGCTGACGCGAGCCTTCTGGCCGCCGGAGAGCGCCCCCGGCAGCTTGTCCGCCTGATTTGTCAGATCCACCTGCGCCAGCGCGGCCACTGCCTTTTCCCGCCGTGCCCTGTGCCCCTTCAGGCTGGCCGGCATGCCGAACATCAGGTTCTCGGCCACCGTCAGATGGTCGAACAGCAGATCATCCTGAAACAGCATGCCGATGCGCCGGGCCTGGGGCGGCAGCTGGGTGAGCCGGCGCGCGCCGAGGGTCACTTCCCCCTCCAGCCGGATGGGGCCGCTTGCGGGCAATACCCCCGCCAGCGCCGCCAGCAGCGAGCTTTTGCCACAGCCGCTGGGCCCCATCAGGGTCAACACCTCGCCGGGGGCCACCTGCAGGGTGGGCAGCGAGAGCAGCAGATTTTCATCCAGATAGAGGCGAAGGGGGGTGGTGTTCAGCATGATGCTGTTTCCATGGTCACAGTCCATCGTCAGCGGGCGCCCTTGAGCGCCGGATTGAGTCGGGCCGGCAGCCAGAGTGCCAGCAGATAGACAACGAGTGGCAGCAGCAGTTGCAACAGGCCGTAGAGCCCCGCCAGCCGCCGGTTGAGGCCGCTACCGATGGCCACCGCCTCGGTGGTGATGGTGACCACCCGGCCTGCGCCAAACAGCAGGGTCGGCAGGTATTGGGCCAGACTCACTGCTGCTCCGACGCCGAAGGCAAACAGCAGCGGACGGGCCAGCAGCGGCCCTTTCACCTGCCACCAGGCTCGCCACGGGGTTGCCCCCAGCAGCAGGGCGCTCTGGGTGATCCGCGCGTCGAACTGGCGATAGGGGCCGTGCAGGCACAAATAAACGTAGGGAAAGACATACAGCAGCTGGCTCCAGAGCACCCAGCCCCAGCCGATGCCATTGCCCCCCCATGTGAAGCTGAACCAGTCCACCCCGAGGCGAATTCCGAACAGCAGGCTGGCCTGCGGCAGCAGCAGCGGCAGGCAGATAAGCCAGAGCGGCCAGGGGCGGCGGCCTGCTTGGGCTTCCAGACTCAGCACCGCCATCACCAGCGCTATCGCCCCGCTCGCCAGCGCCAGCAGGATGCTGGTGGTCAGCAGCGGCGACAGGGTCGGCAGCAGTTCGAGCCAATAGCGGCCGCTCCACTGGCTCGGCCAGAGGGCGGGAAAGGGCCAGCGCCGGGCCAGCGACCAGAGCAGCAGGGCGGCCAGCACCGCCAGATTGAGGGCAATCAGGGTCGCCACGCTGCCGGTGGCAAGGGTGCGGCCAAAAGCGCTTGGGTTGGCTCGCCTGCCATCGAGCCAGCCGGGTTTGCCAAGGGTTCGATGGGCCAGCTCCAGCAACCGCAGCAGGGCCAGCAGCAGCGCCGTGATGGCGAGCAGCAGCAGGGCGCCGCTGGCGGTGGCGCCGCGCCAGACCAGATCCGGGTCCTGATACCAGAGCCATAGGCGCACAGCCAGCGGAGCGGGGGCATCGGGTCCGAGCAACTGGGCCAGATCCACCACCGCCACCCCGTAGGCGGCCACTGCATAGAGGGGCAGACGCAGGGCAGGCCACAGCGCCGGCAGCAGCAGGCGCCACCAGATCTGGGGGGCGCTAAAGCCAAGGCTGGCCCCCAGCCACTGCTGGCGCGCCATCCTGGCGGGGTCTTGCGCGCCGAGCGCCATCAGCAGCAGGAAGGGGGTCTCCTTGAGGGTCAAGGCGAGAATGAGCCCGAGCCCGGCGGGATCGCGCAGGGTCTGCCAGTCGGGGGGCAGCTCGAACCCGGTGAGGGTCGGCGAGAGCAGACGCAGCAGCCAGCCGGAGGGGGCGAGCAGAAAGGCAAAGCCGATGGCAAAGGCGACGTGAGGCAGCGCCAGCAAGGGCGAGAGCAGCCGGCGCAGCCAGCCGACGGCCCGGCTGTCGCTGTGGGCCAGCAGCAGGGCGGTCAGCAGCAGGCTGACCAAGGTCGAGGCGGCGCCAATCCACAGGCTCAGCAGCGCCGAGTGCCACACGCCCGGCTGGGCCAGCAGCAATTGCAGGTGGGGTCGGGTCAATCCCTCAGCCAACAGTTGCCAGCCCCCCGCCAGCAGCGGCAGGCCAAAAACCAGGGCGCACCCGGCGGCGAACAGGGGGCGCCAATCAAGCAAAGAGTGGCCGAACCGGCTCATCAGTGACCGTAGCGCTCGGCCCAGGCCGCTTCCAGCCTGAGCTGCCAGCTGGGGTGCGGTTCGGCCACCGATTTGAAGCGCAGTGCCGGCACCGGCTGCTGGGGGGCGGGCAGGGCATCGGCCCGCAGCACGCTGGGATCGCCCCAGAAGGCGGGCTCGGCCTTGCGCGCCTGGGCGGCGGGGCTCAGCAGGAAGTTGGCCACCACCTTGGCGCCGGCGCGGGCGTTGGCGTTGAAGGGGATGGCGAGGAAGTGGCTGTTGGTGAGCGCCCCTTTCGCCATGGCTACCGCCACAACGCTGGGGGGCAGGGTGCCGTTTTGCACCGCGCTCTGCGCCTCTTGCGGGTTGAAGCTGATGGCCATCGCCAGCTCGCCGTCATCGAGCAGCTGGCGGGTCTCGGCGGCGCTGGTGGGGAACAGCTTGCCCTTGCGCCAGAGCGTCGGGTGCAGCTCATCCAGCCAGGCCCAGAGCGGTGCGGTGACTCTGATGAATTCGGCATCGGTCGCCTCCCGATAGAGGGGGGTGGGGTCCGGCGTCAGCTCCAGCAAGATCTGCTTGAGAAAGCTGGAACCGTGAAACTGGGGTGGCTTGGG
This sequence comes from Aeromonas sp. QDB34, assembly GCF_027705405.1. Lineage (NCBI taxonomy): Bacteria > Pseudomonadati > Pseudomonadota > Gammaproteobacteria > Aeromonadales > Aeromonadaceae > Aeromonas > Aeromonas sp. QDB34. The sequence continues at coordinate 193,324 of NZ_JAPDBT010000003.1, forward strand.
ATAGGTGAAGCGGCCGGGGTGGGCCTTGGTCCAGGCGAGCAGGGCAGCCGCCGAGGTGGGCAGCTGTTTGACCTCTTCGCCGTTGACCATCAGGTTGAGCTGGCCGATGCCCCAGGGGGCTTCCAGCCCCTCCACCGGCACGGTGAAGTCCTCACTCACCGGCAGCGTCTTGTCTACCAGCGCCATGTTGGGCAGCTCCCGGGTAAAGGGGGCGCCGAGCAGCCCCTGCTCCTTGAGCGCCTTGAAGTTCTCGCCGTTGACCCAGAGCAGGTCGATGGGGCCGCCACTGAGCTTGCCGGCCTGCTTGTTGGCCAGCAGCTGGCTGACGCTCTGGGCGATGTCATCCACCTTCACCAGCACCAGCTTGACCTGGTATTCACGCGCCAGCTCCTGGCCTGCCCACACCAGATAGGCGTTGATCTCCGGGCTGCCGCCCCAGGCGTTGAAGTAGACGGTCTGCCCCTTGGCCTCATCAAGGGTCTGCTGCCACTGCGGGTTGTCGGCGGCGTTGGCCTGGGTGAAGAGGAGGCTGCCTGCCAGCAGGGGCAGGGCACGCAGCAGCTGTGTGAACGAGGGCAATAAATGTCGCATCTGGGTTACCTGGAGTTGGGTCAGGCGCCGCGGCGCCAGCGGTGATAACGGGTCAGCAGCGCCAGCAGGGTGGCGGGCTGACGGGCCCGTCGCCACTCGCCCGCCAGATACTTGTTCCCCTCCATCAGGGTGGGGTAGGCGTGAATGGTGGCGAGGATCTTGCCAAGGCCGAGGCGGTGGCGCATGGCGAGCACGAACTCGGCGATCCGCTCGCCGGCGTGAGTGCCCACTATGGTGGCACCCAGGATCTGATCCTTGCCGGGTACGGTGAGCACCTCGATAAAGCCCTGACGCTCGCCGTCGGCGATGGCTCTGTCCAGCTCGGCCAGCGCGAAGCGGGTCAGCTCGAAGGGGATGCCCTGCGCCCTGGCCTCTTTCTGATTGAGGCCGACCCGGGCGATTTCGGGGGTGGTGTAGATGGCCGCCGGCATGATCCGATAGTCGGCCCGAAAGCGCTTGAACGGGCTGAACAGGGCGTTGATTGCGGCGTACCAGCCCTGATGGGCGGCGGCATGGGTGAGCTGGTAAGGGCCCGCTAAGTCCCCCACCGCCAGAATGCTGGGGTAGTTGGTAGCGAGGAAGCCATCGACCGCCACCGTGCCGCGTGGGGTCAGCTCCACTCCCAGCGCTTCGAGCCCGAAGCCGCTGACGTTGGCGACCCGGCCCAGCGCCAGCAGCAGCTGATCCCCTTCCACCACCAACGTATCATCGCCCCGGCGCAGTTGCAGCCGGATGGGGAGATCCCCCGCGGCCGCTGGCAGATAGTCGACTCGTTCGGCGCGCCAGCCGGTGAGCACCCGCACGCCATCGCGGGCCAGCTGTTCCGCCAGCAGCTCGGCCACTTCCCGCTCTTCGCGGGGCAGCAGCTGATCCGAGAGTTCCACCAAGGTAACGGGCACCCCAAGCAGGGCAAAACTCTGGGCCAGCTCGCAGCCGATGGGGCCGCCGCCCAGCACCAGCAGCTGGCGCGGCGCGGTGCGCAGTTGCCAGAGGGTGTCGGAGGTGAGCCAAGGCACCTGCTCAAGGCCCGGCAGCGTGGGCACCAGCGGCCGGGCGCCGGTGGCGAGCACGATATGGCGGCTGGCAAGGCGCTGGCCGTTCACCTCCACCTCCCAGGGGGAGACCAGCCGCGCCTCCCCTTCGATACATTCCACCCCCAGCCCCTGATAGCGCTCGATGGAGTCGTGGGGTTCGACCTCCTTGATGACGCGGGCGACCCGCTCCATCACGGCAGCGAAATCGGCGCTGGCCTGGCTTGGGTTAAAGCCCAGTTCATTGGCCCGACGCTGCTCGGCGGCAAAGCGGGCGCTTCGGATCAGCGCCTTGGAGGGGACGCAGCCGCTGTTGAGGCAATCGCCCCCCATCTTGTGCTTCTCGATGAGCGCTACCTTGGCCTTCACCGCTGCAGCGATATAGCTGGTCACGAGGCCGCCGGCCCCGGCACCAATCACCAGCAGGTTGTAGTCATAGCGGGTCGGCTTGCGGTAGGGGGCGTGCAACCGATGCAGGGCGAGGCGCCGCTGCAGGCCCTTGAGCAGCATCGGCATCAGTCCGAGCAGGGTCAGCGCCACCATCAGGCCGGGGGAGAGGATATTGCCGGTGCTGGTGAGGTTGGCGAGCTCGCTGCCTGCCAGCACGTAGACGAAAGTACCGGGCAGCATGCCAAGCTGGCTCACCCAGTAGTAGGTGCTGACTCTGATGGGGGTGAGCCCCATCAGCAGGTTGACCAGAAAGAAGGGGAAGATGGGGATGAGGCGCAGGCTCAGCAGATAAAGCGCCCCTTCCTTCTTCATGCCGGCCTGCAAGCTGGCCAGCTTGTCGCCAAAGCGCCGCTCGACCCAGTCGCGCAGCAGAAAGCGGGCACTGAGAAAGGCCAGGGTCGCGCCAATGCTGCTGGCAAAGGAGACCAGCAGCAGCCCCCAGGCAACACCGAACACGGCGCTGCCGGCCAGGGTGAGCAGGCTGGCGCCGGGCAGGGAGAGGGCGGTGCTCACCACGTAGACGACGACAAACAGCAGGGCGGCGCTGACGAAATGGCGGTCGACCAGGGCGGCCAGCTCGGCCTGACGGGCCTGCAGCTGGGGCAGGCTCAGGTAGTGACCAAGGTCGAAGGCGAAAAAGGCGCCGATGAGGCAACCCATCACCAGCACCAGCAGCAGGCGGGAGCCTCTCATCAGGCGTCCTTGTTATCCGGTTGGGCCGGACGCACTGGCTGCACCGGCAGCTGGCAGAAGCCCTGCGGCGCAATATCGAGGGCGGCGTTGAACTTGGCCGACATGTTCTGGAAGGCGATGAGGCCGGTGAGCTCCACCATGGCGTCGTCGTCGAACCAGGGCTTGAGGCGGGCGGCCTGCTCATCGTTGACTCCATCCAGCCCCGTCATCGCCTCGGTGTAGTCGAGCACGGCCTGCTCACGCTCATCGAACAAGGGGCTTTCGCGCCAGTTGGCGAGCGCCTCCACCTTCTCGCTGGAGCCCGCCCGCTTGATGAGGGTCATGGCGTTGATGTCGACGCAAAAGCGGCACCAGTTGAGCTGGGAGACCCGCACCGTCACCAGGGAGCGCAGCACGGGATCGATGGGAGAGCGCTTGCGGTTGATGACGCCATAGAGGGTGGCGACGGCGGCAAACAGGCGTGGCGAGCGGCCCCAGCACTTGCCCGGAATGAGCACCTGACCGTAGTTGCGTTTTTGCAGCCAGAAAAAGGGGCGGATGAACCAGGCATATTCCCGATCGGGCTTGACCTCGACGCGCATGGATGACCTTCTTATTGCTTCAAATTGGGTTTGTAGGCCTGACCCAGCCGCTCGTTGAGGCGGATCAGAAACTCCTCTATGCGGGCCCGGTTGGTGCCCAGGTCGCTCTGCCCCTGACGGGAGGCGGAGCGCATGTCGATGCGGGTCTCCTTGGGCCCGGCAAAGACCCGCAGCGCCACGTCATCCTGAAAACCGAACCAGCCGGTGGTGACCACTGCCTCGAGTCCTTCCGGGCTTGGCCGCACCTGCCAGCCGAGCTGCTCCATCAGGGCGTGGGCCTCGGTGATCACCTCGACCGGGGAGGCGCTGGTAAAGAGAGGACCGGGTTTACCCTCAGATGCTTTCAACGGAGCCGGATTAATCGGCAGATCCTGCGCCGTTCTGAGTTCGCCGGCCCAGTGCAGCTGGGGCGGGTTGTTGGGATCCGTGCTCACATCGTTGACCAGCGGCGTGCGCAGCGCCTGCACCACAAAGGCCAGGGGCAACAGCAGTGGCGCGGCGCCCCAGCCATTGGCGCAGCGGCTGCGAGACCAGGGCAGGCGTATCAGCAAGACGAGGGAGACGAGGGCCCCGAGCAGGCAGATGGCGAACCCCAGCCACCAGGGCCAGAGGTGAACACGGCTGCCGAGGGCGCCGGCAAGCGGCAGCAACCAGGCCAGAAGCGGCCACCACAAATATCTGGGCATAACGGGGATCCACTGGTTATGATGGACAAGTGCCCAGAAGGATAAACTTAATTGACTGATAACGTTAGTAAATTTATCTCAATCCTGCTGCTTTTCCCAAGCGTTCCGCTGTGGGCGGACAGTGCCGTGCTGGCGGCGGGGGACATGTGGCGCGCCGAAGCCGTCTACGAGACCCTGCCCGGGGTCAGCCGGGTGGAGCCGGGCTACGTCAGCCAGCTGGTGGCGACGGGGTCGAGCTGGCGGGAAGTGCCACCGCGGCGCCAGGCGGTGCGCATCGACTATGACCCGGTCAAAGTGGGGTACGGCGATCTGCTCAACGTGTTCTGGCAACTGGTGGATGGGCGCGATGGCGACGGCCAGTATTGCAATCGGGGCCTGGCATTTGCGCCGGTCCTGCTGCCAAAGGATGACTATCAGTGGCGCTTGGCCCAGGTGAGCCTGACACGCTGGCAGGCGCTGCACGGGCGGCCGAGCCGGGTCGCGCTCTGGCCGCAGAGCCGGTTCACCCCGGCGCCGGAGATGGAGGACTGGGCGGCGCGCCACCCCTGGCGTTTTGGCTTCTATGCCCGCCGCTGCGGCGGCTGGCCGGTGGAGTTGAACCCAGAACCCTGAACCGGGCCCTAAACTCAGTTGCGGTAGAGCACCTTGATAAGGTGAAAGCCGAACTTGGTGCGCACCGGGCCGAGCACGGTCAGCAGCTCGCCCTTGAACACGGCATCGTCAAACGCCTTGACCATGTCGCCCTTCGAAAACTCCCCCAGATCGCCGAAGCGCTTGCTGGAGGCGCAGGTGGAGAAGCGCTTGGCCATCTGGCCGAAGTCGGCTCCCTTGGCAATCTTCTCCTTGATCTCCAGACACTCTTTCTCGGTCTTGACCAGGATGTGCTGGGCACAGGCTTTTCTCATCGGGACGCTCCTCGGCGGTGGGCAAATCGGGGGCGCAAAGAGTACTCCAATTCCTGCCGCGCGTCAGCCGTCATGGCAAATTCAGCTGCGGGCACAGGCAGCAAGCCGGGTTCTGGGCCGTGCCTGCCAGAGGATCTCCAGCCCGAGCAGGGCGTGCAGGCTCCAGATTGCCAGCGGATTGAGCCAGTTGCCCCCCAGTTGCAGGGTCGCCAGGGCGCTGCCCGCCAGCAGCAAGGTGATGCCCGGCAGGCGCCAGTGGGTTGGCAGCGGCGCCAGCATGGCCATGCCCAGCAGGATGGCGAGCCCGAACGGCAGGTTCAGCGCGGTGAAGGCCAGCGCCTGCTGGCCGTTCATGCCGGTCAGCAGGGCCAGCAGGGCGCTGCAACAGGCGAGAAAGGTGATGAATTCGAGTCGGTCGGCGATGTAGTCCGCCATCTGTTCGCTGCGTGCGTGCATACGGTGTCTCCTCTGGTGAGATGCGAGCCTTGGTGCAATAAGCCCAGTGTGGGCGAGAAGTGAGCAGGGGGGCAGCGGGATAAATCGATTGGGTTGAACGAGGCTTTGATTGGGCGATGGCAACTGCTTGATCCTGCGAGATAAAATGCACTGATCCTGCGGGAGCGGGGCAAGGCGGGCGGCCCAGTGGCAGCCAGGATGTGGCTGGTGGGCCCGGCGAGAGAGACGATTGCCGCTATCTTGACCAGTTGCCGACAGTTGATGTCGCGCCTATCGGCCAACAAGGGATGGCGCGATACCGGGCCGGATGGGCCGCCAGGGGCCATATGGCATGGCCGTGCTGGTCATGGATTGCCCTTTTTGGCCCGCAGTGGCATAAGTCTGCGGGGGAAAGTGTGGAAAATGCGCGGCCTGCGCGGGCAAAGGCTTCAATAATATGGCGAAATTCGGTGTCACCCCGCTCTGATGTCGGGCCGGGGATATGCTAGGATGAGGCGCGTTTGCGATCGAGTGAGCCTCATATTCGTTCTGAATATCGCATTATTTTAATCATGTTCTTCGGGGAAATTGACGTTTGACAGGATGCAATCCGCCCCTGCCTGCAGGGATCTCACCGCCCGCACGGGCCTTTCGTCGTGGGCTTCGCGCGCTGGGACTGAGCCTCTGTCTGCTGCTGTTCGTCACGCCTGCCATGGCGGCCAAACTCACCTATCAGATCAAGGGACTGAAGGGGGAGAACAAGGACAACGTCGAGGCCTACCTCAATGCCCTGCCGGTCTATCAGGAGCGCCAGTACCGTCCGGCCCGCGTCAAGATCACCGAGAGCGTGCAAAAGGCGCTGCAGGTCTATGGCTACTACCAGCCCAAGATCACCCTGAGCCGCGACAAGAAGGCGCCTGCCAAAGTGATCATCGAGGTGGAGCCGGGCAAGCCGGTCATCATCTCTCGTCTCGACATCCTGCTGGAAGGGGATGCCAGCAGCGACGAGCTCTACAGCGAGCTGTTGGACAAGCTGCCCCTGAAAGAGGGGGATCCCCTCAACCACGGCAAATACGAATCCATCAAGGCGGATCTGGGCAGTCTGGGGCTGGCCCGCGGCTACTTCGACGCCAAAATCAGCAAGAGCCAGGTCAAGGTGTTCCCGGATCAGGGCACCGCCGAGATCTACATCCTGTTTCGCTCCGGCCCGCGCTACCACTTCGGCGAGATCCACTACGATGCCACGCCGGAGGCGCTGCGCCTCATCCGCCCGCTCATCAACATCAAGAGCGGTGACCCCTATCTGGCGATCCGGCTGGCGGAGATGTCGCAGGATGTCTCTTCCACCAAGCTGTTCAAGCAGGTGGACATCAAGCCGCTCATCAGCCAGGCCGAGGGCAACCGGGTGCCGGTGCAGGTGACCCTCTCCAACCGGGTCGATCACGAGATTGAAACGGGTATCGGCTATGCCACCGACGTGGGGCCGCGCATGAGCGCCACCTGGGAGAAGCCCTGGGTCAACCGCTACGGTCACCGGCTCAACGCCACCGCCAAGGTCTCCCAGCCCGAGGCCGAGCTCAGCTTCGACTACCAGATCCCGGTGGGTAATCCGCTGCGGGACTACTACTCGCTGCAGGCTGGTTATCAGTACAAGGACAACAACGATACCCGCTCCGACCTGACCACCCTCAGCGTGCACCGCTGGAAGCGGCGGCCGGAGAGCTGGGACCGGGACGTGTTCATCCGGCTGGAGAACGAGATCTATACCCAGGGCGCCGACGAGGGCAACAGCTTGCTGCTGATCCCCGGCGTCTCCTGGTCGCGGCTGCGGGTGCGCGGTGGTCTGGTGCCCGACTGGGGCGATCGCCAACAGCTCACCCTGGAGTTTTCCGATCCCTATTGGGGCTCCGACATCAGCTTCGTGCGGGTGTGGGGGCGCAGCAAGTGGCTGCGCACTTTGGGGGAGGATCACCGCTTCCTGCTGCGGGCCGAACAGGGGGCCATCATAGGGGACAGCTTCTCGCTGGTGCCGCCTTCGCTGCGCTTCTTTACCGGTGGTGACCAGACGGTGCGCGGCTACGGCTACGAGACCATCTCGCCGCGCGGCAGCGACGGCAAGCTGCTGGGGGGCCGCTATGTGAGCGTCGCCAGTGCCGAGTACAACTACCGCTTCAGCGACAAGTGGCTGGGGGCCCTGTTCGTCGACAGCGGTACCGCCACGGTCGACTACAGCGAGGCCTGGAAGATAGGCACCGGGGTCGGCGTGCGCTGGGTGACCCCCATCGGTCAGGTCAGGCTCGATCTGGCGGTGGGCATTTCCGAGGAGGAGAAGCCGCTGCGACTCCACTTCGCGCTGGGGCCTGAACTATGATCCGGCCAGGCTCCACTCCTCTTATCTTCTGTTCTTCTGACCGGCCGCTGCGGCTGCATCTTTCGCGGGGGTCTGCGCTGTGATCTGGGTAAAACGCATCTTTCTCTGGCCGCTGCGGCTGCGTCTTTCGCGGGGGTCTGCACTGTGATCTGGGTAAAACGTATTTTTCTCTGGCTGATGGGGCTCATCTTCCTGCTGCTCATCGGTGTCAGCCTGCTGGGCTTCACCCATCAGGGCAACAAGTGGCTGTGGCAGCAGGCCAGGGCCGCCCTGCCTTCCCTCAAGGGGGAGCTGGTGGCGGGCCAGCTTGGCTATGGCTGGACCCTGGAAGGGGTCGGCTGGCAGGACGAGCTGGTGGACGTTACTGTGGATCGCGCCGTGCTGGACTGGGATCTGGGCAAGCTGCTGCAGGGCAAGCTCTGGATCAAATCCCTTAACGTCACCCACCCGGTGGTCAAGGTGGCCGACTCCGAGCCGACCCCGGAAGAGCCGTCAGAGCCCTTCGTCTGGCACCCGCTGCCCCTGAAAATTCAGGTCGACAGCCTCCAGGTGGCGGATCTCGATGTGACGGTGCCCGGGGTGGGAGTGAGCCTCAAGTCCCTCGACATCGGCGCCACCCTCAGCCGCAAGGGGCTCATTGTGCAGGGGCCCGTGCTGGATGGCCTCAAGGTGACCCTGGCCGAGACGCAGGCCACCGAGGCTGCCAAACCGGCCAACCCCAAGGCAAGCTCCCAAGACAAGGCTGCGGCCAAGTCGCCGGTCACCGCCAAGGCGAAGCCGGCGGATGGGAGCAAGGCGCAGCAGGCAACCAAGGCAGCCCCCATCGAGCTGCCCGCCATCCGGCTGCCTTTCCCCATCCAGCTGGAGGGATTGCAGGTCACGGCGTTTCGCTATCAGCAAGGTGAATTGATTGAAGGGCTCGACAAGCTGCTGCTGTCGGCCAGTGCCGAGGGCAGCGACATCGCGCTGCGCGAGCTCTCCCTGCGCCACGCCATGGCGGATCTGGCGCTCAAGGGCAAGATCCAGCTCAAAGACGATTACCCGCTCGCCCTGACTCTGGATGCCAAGGCCCGCAAGGGGCTGCTGGATGGCGAGCTGCAGGGGCAACAGGCCTGCCTGACCCTCGGCGGTTCGGTGGGCAAGCTGGCATTGTCGCTGCAGGCCAAGGGGCCGGTGGCCGCCAGCCTCAAGGGGTCCTTGGCGGCCCTCGACCCCGACTTGCCCTTTGATGCGGGGCTGGAGTGGAAGAGCCTGGGGTGGCCGCTGCACAAGCCTGCCAAAGATGAGCCCAGCTACCGGCTGGACAAGGGCAGTTTGAGTGCCAAGGGCAAGCTTTCCGGCTACCAGTTTGTCTTGAATACCGCCGGCAAGGGCACGGACGTGCCCCCCTTCAAGTTGGCGCTGACGGGCAAGGGGGATCTGACGCAGCTGAACCAGATCAACCTGCTGCTCAACGCCCTCAAGGGGGAGCTCAAGCTGGACGGCAAGCTCGCCTGGGACAAGGGGGTACGCTGGCAGGGCACCACGGAATTCAAGGGGATCAACCCGGCCGAGCTGGTGCCCGAGCTCAAGGGGGCGCTGGCGGGCAAGATTGCCAGCCGTTTCGAGCTCGATGAGGCAGGCCACTGGCAACTGCAACTGCCCGAGCTGAAGGTGGACGGCAAGCTCAACCAGTATCCGCTGGCCATCAAGGGCAGCGCGAGCGGCAACGACAAGATGGAGTGGACCATCCCGGCGCTGACGCTGCAAAGCGGCCCCAACCAGCTGCAGGCCAAGGGCAGCCTGAGCCAGCAGGCGTGGAAGCTGGATGCGGATCTCAACGCCCCCAACCTGGCCGGGCTTTACCCCGGGCTCAAGGGGGACATCAAGGGGCAGGTGCGCCTGACCGGCAATCAGCAAGCGCCGCGGGTCACTACCGAGCTGGCTGCCAGCCGTCTCTATTATGCCGGCACCGATCTGAAGGGGATCGCCATCAAGGGCAATGCCCTGGTCGGTGACAAGCCGGCAGGGGAAGTGGCCCTGACGGTGGCCAGCCTGGTGCAGGGGGCGACCAGCCTCAGCCAGCTGGCGCTCAACCTGAGCGGCGATCTCAACCAGCATGCCCTGTCGCTGACCATGAAGGGCGACCCGGTGGCGGCCAACCTCAAGCTGAGCGGCGGTCTGCGCGGGGAGCGCTGGCGCGGCGCCCTCAGCGAGCTCAAGTTGAAGACGCCGCTGCGGCGCTGGGAGTTGAACGCGCCCTGGGCCCTGGACCTCGATCTGCCGCGTCAGCGGCTGACCATGGGGGATCTCTGCCTTGGCTCCCAGGGGGCCAGTCTCTGTGTCAAGGGCAGTCAGGTGTCGGCCCAGCAGGGCAGCCTGGAGTTTGCCCTCAACCAGTTTGACCTCAAGCGCCTGCGGCCCTGGCTGCCGGACAACTTCCGCTGGCAGGCGGTGCTCTCCGCCGACGGGCGGGCCAGCTGGCGCGGCAATCAGCCGACCCTGCACGCCACCGTGCGCACCACGCCGGGCACCTTCGTGGCCGACGAGCTCAAGACCGACTACCAGCGCCTCGAGCTCGGGGTGGACTTCGAGCGCCAGCAGGCGGCCATCCGGCTCGACTTTGTCTCCGAGCAGATCGGCAACATCGACACCAAGCTCTATATCCGGGATCCGTCCGGTCGCGGCAATCTCTCCGGCCAGCTCAAGTTTGACGACCTCAAGCTGACCACCTTCGCCCCGCTCATCCCCGAGGTGCGCTCCCTGCAAGGAGTCATCTCGGCCGATGCCCGTTTCGACGGTACCCTGGCCTCGCCGCTGCTGTTTGGCCAGCTCAACCTGCTGGATGGGGAAGTGCAGACCCACTCCGACATGGTGACCCTGTCCAAGCTGGTGACCCGCCTCAAGATTGAAGGCAACCGGGCCGAGCTCGACGGCACCATGCTGGTGGGCAAGGGGCCGCTGGCACTGGGGGGCTGGCTGAGCTGGGCGCAACTGCCGGTCACCGGCAGCCTCACCATCCAGGGCAAGGAGCTGGAAGCCCAGTATCCTGGCATGGGCCGGGTGCGGGTCTCCCCGGACATCGCCATCTCGCTGGGGGAGGAGACCCGGATCACCGGTCAGGTCGACATCCCCTGGGCGAGGATCCTGGTCAAGAGCCTGCCCGAGAGTGCGGTGGCGGTGTCGGACGACGTGACCGTGGTCTACGACGATCTGCCGCCGGTGCCCAAGGCGGCGCCGCTGCCGATGGCGATCAAGCTGGCCATCCGGTTGGGTGACGACGTGCGGCTGGAGGCGATGGGGCTCAAGACCAAGGTGGGGGGCGGCATCAACATCCGCCAGGATCCCTCGCGGCCGCTGGCGGGCAACGGCCAGCTGGTGCTCAACGACGGGCGCTTCAAGGCCTATGGCCAGAACCTCATCATCAAGGATGGCCGCATCCTCTTCTCCGGCCCCCTCGATCAGCCGTTCCTCAACATAGAGGCGTATCGGGATCCCGATACCATAGAAGACAAGGTGACGGTGGGGGTGCGGGTGACCGGGCCGGCCAGCAAGCCCAAGATCACCGTCTACTCGGAGCCGCAGCTGGCCCAGTCCGAGCAGCTCTCCTACTTGCTGCGCGGCAAGGGGCTGCAAACCAGCGGCGAGGATGGCGGCTTCAACGGCCTGTTGGTGGCGGGCGCGGTCAGCCAGGCCAACGGTGTGGTCTCCAGTCTGGGGGAATCCCTCGGCATGAGCGACGTGGCCCTCGATACCGCCGGCAGTGGTGACAACACCCAGGTGACCTTGTCGGCCTATCTGCTGCCGGGGCTGCAGTTCCAGTATGGGGTCGGGGTGTTCAGCCCCATCGCCGAGTTCAAGCTGCGCTACGAGCTGATGCCCAGGCTCTACCTGCAGGCCATGAGCGGGGTGGCCCAGGCGGTGGATATCTTCTATCGCTTCACCCTGTAGCGGCAGGAAGAGACAAAAACGGGAGGCGCAAGCCTCCCGTTTTTATTGGCGATATTTATGCTGCTGATGAACATAGGGGGGGCTGAAAAGCGAAAACCCGGCGCTAGGCCGGGTTTTCTTGAATGATGGTGGAGGGAGAAGGATTCGAACCTTCGAAGGCAGAGCCGTCAGATTTACAGTCTGATCCCTTTGGCCGCTCGGGAACCCCTCCACGGGGTATTGCCAATTTTGTTCACGGCAGGTGCCGTGACTGCACTTGAAATGGTGGAGGGAGAAGGATTCGAACCTTCGAAGGCAGAGCCGTCAGATTTACAGTCTGATCCCTTTGGCCACTCGGGAACCCCTCCACAAGTGCGAGGCGCATACTAACAGATCTGCCGGGGTTGTGAACCCCTTGGCGGGATTTTTCCTGCTTAAAGGATCGGATTTGCGGCCGATAAAGGATGAAACCACCGTTTCCAAGAGTTATCTCATGCTACCCAGCGCCATTCGTGAGCAGTGGCTGGTGGACGAGGCCCAGCTGGGGCAACGTCTCAACCAGGATCTCCAGCACGGAGACAGGGCTGACTTTCGCCTGCATTTGGCCCTGCTGACCGATGCGGTGGAAGAGCAGCCCTGGTTCGACCCGAGGCAGCAAACAAAGGGTGAGAGCCGGGTCTGGCGCAGCCGCTTTGAGCTGCCGCCAGCCACGCCCCTGCAGGGCAGTGCGGAAGATGAAGAGGCCGCTTTGCTCAACGAGCGGCTGCAACAGGGGGGCTCCATGGTGGATGTGCGGCTCTGGCTGGCGCTGCGCTCACCGCCGCTGCTTGGCGTCCCGCCGGTGCTGGAGCCCGCCGTCTATGACAACCTCTCGCCGCTTGGACGGGAGCGCTGGCAGAGCAAGTTGGCGGATCAGCCCAGACGCGACGATCCCCTGCTGATGCTGCCGATCCTCGATACGCTCAAGGCGGGGGTGGATGCCAGGCTGCACTGGCTCAGTGGTTGCTGAAGGCGGCAAGCGCCGGCATTCGGGCAGCAAAAAGGCGGGAAGATCCCGCCTTTGTCGTTGTTGGCTGTGCCGTGGTGCAGTTTATGCGTCGGCTTCATCCTCTTGCGGCACTTCCTTGCCAGCCGCTGCGGCGCGACGGGCGATGGGTTTTTCGGTGTGGCGGTTGATCTGGCGCTCCAGCTTTTGCCCCAGTTCGGTGATGGCGGCGTACAAGTCCTCATGTTCTGCCTGGGCAAACAGCTTGCCGTTGGGGATGCCAGCAGTGGCTTCAACGATAAACATCAGACGCTCTTTGGAGACAATCACATGGGGTGTGATAAGAGGCACCTGAAGACGCTCGAGCTTGTCAAAACGGGATTCAATGCGCTCGCGGATAGCCGGGGTGATGTCGATGATTTTGCTGGTAATTTCGATTTTCATATTGGCCCCCTTCGGGTCGTCTTGCTTGTGTCTTCACCTTCAGATTACTCATGGCTGAACATTAAAATGTGATCTGCGTCACGAAGTGTGGCCTTGCTTCCGAGGGGAGGAATAAATTGTGATCTTTTCCCGTTCTGCACCAAAAAGCGCTTGAGCTCCACGAAACTGGCAGGCAGTATGGAGAAACTTGGATCGTTTCTGTCCCTTCGTGGCAGCGCCGCATGTCGACCTCATGTCCGGTTTTCACCGCTTAGTCTCGCATCTTTTGCACTTTCTCCCCGCACCGCCCTTGCCGACGTGCGCGCTGTGAATGTGGGCGCTGCCAAGTCGTCAGGGACTTGAACGTGGTTGTTGTGGTGTTGGAGTAGTACATGAAACAGCAGGCCACTCAGATGATGTGGTTTTATGATCGGCAACACGCCCAGTGGAGTCTGTCCGATCATGCCTCCTACCAGCTCTGGCAAGGAGAGGGGCCTCACCCCTGGTTCGGGCAATTGGCGCCAGATGACGAGGCCGGCTTTGCCGACTTTCTCGCCAGACTTTACCACTCACAGCAACCGGCCCAGTTCATCGGTCACCTTTGCGAGGAGGGGGGCGAGGTGCGCCATGTGCTCTGGAGCGGCCAGTACGTGCCAGCCCAGCAGATGTGCTGCGGCTGGATTGCGCCGCTCGACACTACCCGCAGCACCCAGCTGCCTGCCGATCTCTCCCAGCAGCTGCCGCTGCTGCAAGACCCCTTGTTGACCCAGCTGGCCCAGGCGCTCTCTGCCCGGACCGGGCTCGATTTCTTCAATACCCTGGTCAACCAGCTGGCCCACATCCTGGTGGCGGACGCGGTCTGGCTGGCGGAGCGCACCGGCAGCGGACGGCTCAAGGTGCTGGCCTGCCACGGCATCGACCTCAAGGAGTACGAACTCGACGGCATGCCCTGCCAGCAGGTCTATCTGGCGGGGGAGGCCTGCGTCATTCCCCTGGCGAACGATCAGCCCTCCTATACCGGTTTCAAGGCGGGGCAGGGCTACTACGGCCTGCCGCTGTGTGATCGCAATGGCCAGATCCTGGGCCACCTGGCGCTGCTTTTCTCCGATCAGAGCGCGATCCCCAATCTGGGGTCGGTGCTGACCACCTTCTCCATGCGGATGGTGGCGGAGCTGGAACGGCTGCAGAGCGATGCCCAGCTGCGCCTCTCGGCCGTAGCGTTTGAAACCCATGAAGGGATCATCATCACCGACCCCGATTTCAAGATTTTGCGGGTCAACCACGCCTTCAGCCAGATCACCGGCTTTGACAGCCAGCGGGTGATCGGCCTGCATCTGGGCAACGATCTCTGGTGCGGGCTGGGGGGACTTGGCTACGAGCTCGGCACCCTGAGCCGCTGGCAGGGGGAGACCCAACGGCTGCACGCGGACGGCTACCCCTATCCGCAGTGGGAAATAGTCACCCCGGTGCAGGATGACAGGGGGGAGATCAGCCACTTCGTCATCTGCTTCGAGGATATCTCCGAGCGCAAGGAGGCCGAGCGCCGCATCCAGGATCTCGCCTATTACGACGAGCTGACCGGCCTGCCCAACCGCCGCCAGCTGCACGAGACCCTGGCCCACGCCTTTGGCGAGGCGAGCCGCGACTATCTGATCGGCGCCCTGCTGTTCATCGATCTGGATCACTTCAAGACCATCAACGACTCCCTCGGCCACGCCACCGGCGACTGGCTGCTCAAGGAGGTCGCCAGTCGGCTCAAGCGGCTGGTACGGCAGGGGGATTGTCTGGCGCGGCTCGGCGGCGACGAGTTCGTGCTGCTGTTGCCCTCGCTTTCGGCCAGCCCCCCCCAGGCGGAGATGCAGGCCGACCTTATCGCCGAACGGCTCATCAGCGAGATTGCGGCCCCCTACAACCATGCGGGCCAGGTGCTGCATATTGGCGCCAGCGTCGGCATCACCCTCTTCCCCGGCCGGGAGCAGGGGGTGGACGATCTGCTCAAGCAGGCGGACACCGCCATGTATCAGGCCAAGTCGGCCGGTCGCAAGACCCGGCGCTTCTTCGATGCCTCCATGCAGTTGCAGGCGGATCGCCGGCTGCTCATCCACAACGAACTGCGCAGCGCCCTTAACCAGCAGGAGCTGACCCTCTACTACCAGCCCCAACACATGGTGGAGGGGGGCGACATCATCGGCGTCGAGGCGCTGATCCGCTGGCAGCCGCCTGGCCGGGCCCTGGTGTCGCCCGCCGAGTTCATTCCCATCGCCGAGGAGACGGACCTTATCGTCGACATCGGCAACTGGGTGTTGTACGAAGCCTGCGCCCAGTACGTGCGCTGGGAGGAGAACGGCATTCACATCCCGCAGCTGTCGGTGAACGTCAGTGCCAAGCAGTTTCACGCCACCGATTTCGTCGACCGGATCCACGACGTGCTGGCCTCCACCGGCATGGATCCCGCCAGCCTGAATCTGGAGATCACCGAGTCCGTGGTGCTGGGTCATGCGGAAGACACCATCAGCAAGATGAGCGAGCTCAAGGCGCTTGGCATCAGCTTTGCCATCGATGACTTCGGCGCCGGTTACTCCTCCCTGAGCTACCTCAAGCGGTTGCCGGCGGACGAGCTCAAGATCGATCGCTCCTTCATCCAGGACATCCCGCGCGATGGCGACAACATGGCCATCGTAGAGGCGGTGATCGCCATGGCGCGCCACATGGGCTTCAACGTGACGGCGGAAGGGGTGGAGTCGCGTCAGCAGCTGGAGTTTCTGCAGGCCCAAGGCTGCCACTTCTACCAGGGCTACCTGGCTTCCAAGCCGCTGCCGGTGCCCTATCTGGAGCGCTACGTGCAGCGTCTTGCCCGCAGCGAAAGCCCGCTGGCCGGGAGTAAAAATAGTCTCGCCGGCGAGCTGTAGCCCCTCGGGTTAACGGGTAGAATGAGGGAATATGACACCACCGCCAACGGGCGGTGGCATTGCCTCTCAATGGAGACGTCTCTCGTGAAAGCCGTGCAGGGAATCATTTTATCGGCGCTGTGCGTGCCGGGGCTGCTGACGCAGGTTGCGGCGCAGACCCTGGAACAATCTCTCTATCGCCAGGCTTATGACGCGGTGCGGGCCGACGATCAGGCCCGTTTTCAGCAAATTCGCGCCCGTTTGACCCATTATCCGCTGCTGCCCTATCTCGATTACTACCAGTTGGCCTTTCGGCCCGGGGCGGCGGAGTATGACGACGTGACCCGCTTTATCCGCGAGCACGGCGACACCCCCCAATCCAACCGGCTGGAGCGCAGTTACCTCACCTATCTGGCCCAGAGCCAGCAGTGGTCCCAGTTCCTGCGCTTCTATCCGGCCAAGCCGAACTCCACCGATCTGCTCTGCATGCACTATCAGGCGCGCTACTACACCGGCCAGCAGAGCCAGGCACTGCAGGAGGCGGGCAAGCTCTGGCTGAGCGGGCAGTCTCGCCCCGATGCCTGCGATCCCCTGTTCCAGCTATGGCAACAGGCCGGCTTGCGCACCCAGGAGAAGATCTGGACCCGCATGACCTTGGCCTTCGAGGCGGAGAACCCGAACCTTATCCGCCACCTCGGCGCTCAGCTTGGCAGCGGCATGAAGGCGTACGGGGATCAGATGATTACCCTGTTCGAGCAGCCCGCCAAGGCGATGAACACGGCCTATTTCACTACCGCCGCCCCCTCCAAAAAGTTGCTGTTGCTGGGGCTGGCCCGCTATGCCAACCAGCAGCCGGAAGCGGTGCTGGGGCAGCTCGGCTATCTGCGCTCGCGTTTCGCGCTGAGCACCGCCGAGCTCAAACCGGTGGAACGGGCGGTGGCCAGACGGCTGCTGCTGGATCGCTCAACCGCCCAGCGCAACTGGCTGGATGCGACCGTGGTGCGCCAGGCCGACCCGGATCTGCTGGAGCTGCGGGCCCGGCTCGCCATCTGGGAGCAGGACTGGAAAGGGCTCTCCGGCTGGGTCAAGCGCATGCCCATGGGTCTGCAGAAGGAGGATCGCTGGCGCTACTGGCTGGCGCGTTCGCTGGAGGTACAGGGTCAGCAGAAACCGGCGCGGGATCTCTATCTGGAGACCGCCAATCTGCGCGGCTTCTATGGTTTCATGGCGGCGCAGCGCAGCGGCGTGCCCTATCGGATGAAGAATCAGAGCGTGGCGAAGAAGGTGCCGGACTGGCGCACCGCCAGCAGCCGCTGGCCCTTCCTGCTGCGGGTGCGCGAGTTGCTCGACATGAACGAGATCACGGCGGCGCGGGCGGAGTGGATCCACAACATGGATCGCAATCCGGTGGCCCAGCGCCTCGAGTTCGGCCACATCGCCCTCAACCAGGGCTGGCATGAACTGGCCATTCTGGCCAGCATCCGGGCTGAGGCCTGGGATGCCCTCGATTTGCGCTTCCCGCTGCCGCTCAAGCACACC
Organism: Aeromonas sp. QDB34; assembly: GCF_027705405.1. NCBI lineage: Bacteria > Pseudomonadati > Pseudomonadota > Gammaproteobacteria > Aeromonadales > Aeromonadaceae > Aeromonas > Aeromonas sp. QDB34. The sequence goes on from NZ_JAPDBT010000003.1 coordinate 210,811, forward strand.
TTCTCCCAGATGGCGCAGGAGCGGACCATGAACACCAGCCTGCTCTACGCCATTTCCCGTCAGGAGAGCGCGCTCTACCCGCTGGCACAGTCGCCGGTCGGGGCGAGGGGACTGATGCAGCTGATGCCGACCACCGCCAAGGAGACGGCCAGCAAGCTGGGGGTGCCCTATCGCAACGAGCAGCAGTTGTTTGATCCCGCCATGAACATCCGTCTTGGCAGCGCCTATCTCAAACGGCTGCTGGATGTGTACGACGGCAACCGGATCCTGGCGGCTGCGGCCTACAATGCCGGCCCCGGCCGGGTGAAACGCTGGCGCGATCAGAGTGCGGACAAGCCGATGGATGTCTGGGTCGAGAGCATCCCTTACAAGGAGACGCGCAACTATGTGCAGAACGTGCTGTCGTTCGATCTCATCTATCAGCACAAGCTGCAGCAGCCGCTGCGCTTCATGTCCGAGCGCGAGCTGAGTCACGCTTATTGAGACGGCTGCCGCCCTGGCGGCAGCCGGATTCCCATTCCCTCCCCAAAATGGTTATTATCCCATAAGGTTTTGTTACAAAAGGAAACCTGCCAGGTGATCGGGCGCCATCTCTTGGTCTGGCAGGTTCGTTATAATCGCCCGTTCAACACAGACAGGCTCCCCCAACAAAGGAATTGATAGTGGCAACGATTAAAGACGTTTCCCGGTTGGCTAATGTGTCCATTTCAACTGTGTCGCGAGTCATCAACAATACGGCGCAGGTGGCACCAGAAAAGCGTGAGGCCGTCATGGCGGCCATGAAGGAACTCAATTTTCGTCCCAACAGCTTTGCCCAGGCGCTGGTCAGCAAGCGCTCCAACTGCATCGGTGTGCTGGTGGGGGATCTGTGTGGTGGCCCCTTCTTCGCCCAGATGATGCGCGGCATCGAGAGCGTGGTGGACAAGGCGGACAAGTTCACCATCGTCATGTCCGGCAATCACGACGAGGTACGCGAGCGTCACGCCATTCAGGCGCTGCTGCAGCGCCAGTGCGATGCGCTGATCCTGCACAGCAAGGCGCTGCCCGACGAGGAGCTGAGCGAGCTGGTGGCGGGCAGCACCCCGGTGGTCTTCATCAACCGCCAGGTGCCGGGTGCCGAAGATCGCTGCGTCTGGCTGGACAACCAGGCCGGCATCACCACCGCCTGCCAGCACCTGCTGGATGCGGGCCATCGCAAGATTGCCTTCGTCACCTCGGACGATGAAGAGTTCGTCGATGGCCAGCAGCGGATGGCGGGGTATCATCACGCCCTGCAGCGGGCCGGCATCGCTCTTGATCCTGCCCTCATCGGCCGCGCCTTTGCCGACGAGAACGGCGGTTACGTGGCGATGGGCGAGCTGCTGGATCGGGGGGTTGAGTTTACCGCCGTGCTCGGTTTCAACGACGCCATGGTGGCGGGGGCCATCTCCTGTCTGCTGGAGCGGGGATACAAGATCCCGCAGCAGATCTCGGTGGTGGGTTTCGATGACATTCCCTATGCCCGCTACATCTATCCCAAGCTCACCACGGTGCGCTACCCCATCGAGGAGATGGGCGGCCGGGCTGCCGAGCTGGCGCTGAGCCTGCTGGATCACAAGCCGGCCGAGGGGCTGGAGCTCAAGTTCGAGGCCGAGCTGGTCAGACGGGAATCCGTCGCCTGAGTAGCCGACATTGGCCCTGAATGGGCCAATGTTGCTTCCCTATTTTGCGGAAAAATTGAAAGCGTTTTCAGAAATCCTTTTCAACTGTGATCCGCTTCAAAGCTTTTTGGACTGCCTGCCACTAGCATAGGCCCCACGAATTAGGAGCCTGCGCTCCCGATTTTCCCGCTGTGGGAGGTAACTGGTTAATCCAGCTATTTCCTTCGTTACTTTCGACGGTCATCATGGATGGCCGTTTTTTTTTGCCAGGATTTTGTCATGACAACAGAGAGTGAATACCAGACGGGGATCGTGGGCGCTGGCTGGCTGGGGTTGCCGCTGGCCCGGGCACTACAGGCCGAGGGTCGCCAGGTGGCGGTGACGGTCAGCTCGGCCCAGAAAGCCGCGCAGCTGAATGCGGAGGGGCTGCAGGCCTGGCCGCTGCAACTGGGCACCGGGCTGACCGCCCTGCCGTTTCGCTGCCGCGAGCTGGTGATCTGCGTGCCGCCGAGCAAGGTCGAGGATTACCCGGCCGCCATCGGGCGGGTGGCCGAGCTGGCGCAGGCCGCCGGCGTGCAGCGGCTGCTGTTCGTGAGTGCCACCTCGGTCTGGGCGCCGGGGCAGGGGGAGGATGAATACCCCATGCCTGCCCACGAGCGCGGGATGCGGATGCTGGCTGCCGAGCAGGCGGCGATGGGGGCCGGCATTCCCTGTGCCATGGTGCTGCGCCCGGCCGGGCTGTACGGGCCACAGCGCCATCCCGGCCGCTTCCTGGCGGGCAAGACCCTGGAGGGGGGCGGCCAGGCGGTGAACCTGGTGCACCTGGATGACGTGGTGGCAGCCTGTCAGCTGCTGCTGGCGCAGGGAAAGGATGGCGATGCCTACAACCTGAGTGCGCCGGTGCACCCGCGCCGGGAGCAGTTCTACCCCTTTGCTGCGCGCCAGCTGGACCTGCCGGCCCCGGTCTTCATCGAACCGGCCGGCCGGTTTGTCCCCGTCGAGGGGCTGCGCATCTGCGAGCAGCTCGGCTTTGTCTATCGCTGGCCCGATCCGGCGCACTGGTTTGCCGAACTGGCGGCCCGGGGTCACTGAGCATTATAGAGTGGGGTGCGAAGTGGGGCGCAGGCGGCGCCAATGGTGTGGTGCGGCGGGCAATTGAGGTTTGCCAAGGGGGGGCTCGCCCCCTATCATGCCGCCATCCATAAAGAGAGAGCGGTAAAGATGGTAGATACAAGACGTCACCCCGATGGGGAACTGTTGCTGAGAACCCTGGCAATGCCAGCCGATACCAACCCCAATGGCGATATCTTTGGGGGCTGGATCATGTCCCAGATGGATATAGGTGGGGGCATCATGGCCAAGGAGCTGGCAAAAGGACGTATTTGTACCGTATCCGTCGAGGGCATGACCTTTCACAGCCCGGTCAAGGTGGGTGACGTGGTGTGCTGTTACGGGCGCTGCCTGAAGATCGGTCGCAGCTCCATGCGGCTGAAGCTGGAGGTGTGGGTCAAGCCGGTGCTACGTGAAAACGAGGCCCAGCGCTACTGTGTGACCGAAGGGATCTTCACCTATGTCGCCATCGACGAACAGGGAAAATCCCGTCCGGTACCGGTCTGATCCGGCTCAGATAAGCCGGGCGTTGATGATGGATATTTCCTGCTCAAACCCGGTTTTTTGCCGTATCATGCGTTCCAGCATCTCTTCCGAGCCGACGCACTGCTGGGTGTCGAACAGGCAGAGATCGCACTGGGGATCCCGTCTGATCTGATAGACGGTGGAAAGCTCCACTTGATGACAATTTCCTTGTTGATCATAAAATGTCACGCGGTACTGGTGCTGTCTCGCCATCGTTGAATTCCTTCTGGATGAGCCGGGCCGGACACGAGCTATCAGCCTAGTCGGCAGCGATGATATTTGTGATGGTCAGGACACAATGCAGAGGCAGGTGGTTGTTAGCCAATGAAAAATAGTTATCGCATTCTGGGGACGTCGCTGCTGACGTTGGGACTGGTCGGCTGTTTCGAGGTGCCGGATCAGGATCACCTGGTCACGGCGCAGGGCATCATTCCCGGCGCCAACTGCCAGAAGCCGCCGCTGGTGGCGCTGGCCTCCACCGCCTTGCCACGCGAGTTTGGCATTACCGTCTGGAATCTCTACAAGGGTCAGCGTAAAAACTGGCGCGAGGGGCTGGACGAGTATGCCAAATCCCAGGATCTGGTACTGCTGCAGGAGTCGGCGACCCGCCCCGACATGCTGGAATGGCTGAAGGCCGGTGATTTCCAGTGGCAGCAATTGCAAGCCTTTACCCAGGGCGGCGTCTCCTTCGGCGTGATGACGGTCGCCAAGACGCCACAGGCGTTCGTGTGCGGCGTGCGCTCCCCCGAGCCGCTGCTGCGCATCCCCAAATCCGGTCTGGTCAGCCTCTACCCCTTGCAGGGGGATCCTGACGGCGTGCTGGTGGTGAACCTGCATGCGGTGAATTTCGAGCTGGGGATGGCGACCTTTCGCGAGCAGCTCAACGATCTGACCGCCCTCATCCATCGCCATCAGGGCCCGGTCATTCTGGCCGGGGATTTCAACACCTGGAGCGACAAGCGCGAATTCTGGCTGAACAAGCTGGTGGGCGAACTGGGGCTGCAGGAGGCGATCCCGGTGCCGGATCTGCGCCGGACCGCTTTCGGCCGGCCGCTCGATCACCTCTACTACCGCAACCTTGACCTAGTGGAAGTGAGCAGCCCGGCGACCGATGCCTCGGATCACAACCCCATCATGGCCCGTTTCGCGGCCCAGGCCATCACCCCCTGAATCCGCACAGGCCACCAGGGTGGCCTGTGCCAGATAAAAAAATACCCCGCCAGAGGCGGGGTATTTTTTTATGCAGTGATGAACGATCAGCTGTTGTTCTTCACGAACAGGGTCAGCTCCTGACCCGGTTTGAGGTAATCGCTCTTGCCCAGCTGATTCCAGCGCATCACATCCATCACGGCAACCTGAAAACGGGCGGCGATGGAGGAGAGGGAATCACCGCGGCGTACCTGATAGACCATGGACTTGTTGCTGCTCTTGCCCTGCTTGGGCCAGACCACCAGCTTCATGCCCGGCTTCAAGGCCGACTTGGCGTTGAGACCGTTCCACTTGGCCAGCTCGTCATGGGTTACCCCGTGCGCCTGGCTGATGCTCCACAGATTGTCACCGGCACGCACCTTGTACTGGATCTTGCCGGCACTGCGGCTGGCGAGCTGCTGTGGCTTGCTCTGGGCGCTCTGACTGACCACCGGCTTGCTGCCGCTGGTCGGGATCATCAGGGTCTGGCCACGGCGCAGGTGGTTGCCACTCAGGTTGTTGGCCAGTTTGAGCTGCTGCACGCTCACCCCGTGATTCTGGGCGATGCGAGAGAGGGTGTCGCCGCTGGTGACCTGATAGGAGCGGGTGCGGATGCGCTCGCTCTGGGGCAGATCGGCCAGGGCCAGCTCCAGGGTATCGGCATACTCGACCGGTACCAGCAGGCGATAGGGCCCCTTGGGTGAGGTCGACCAGCGCGTCAGGGCCGGATTGACCTCTTTCAGCTGGGCAGGACGCAGGCCTGCCAGCTGGGCTGCCACGTTCAGATCGATCTGGCCGCCGGTGTTGACCACCCGCAGCTGAGGCTTGTTGGCCAGTACCGGCAAGGTGACATTGTACTTGTCCGCATTGCGGATCATGTCGGCCATGGCCAGGATCTTGGGCACATACATCCGGGTTTCGCGGGGCAGATCGAGTGACCAGTAGTCGGTCGGTCGGCCTGCCTTCTGATTGCGGGTGATGGCGTTGCGCACCCGTCCTTCACCGGCATTGTAAGCCGCCAGCGTCTGCAGCCAGTCGCCGTCGAAGAAACGGTTCAGGTACTCCAGATAATCCAGCGCGGCATTGGTGGAGGCCAGTACATCGCGGCGGCCGTCGTACCAGTTGTCGTGGCGCAGGCCGAAGTTCTTGCCGGTCGCAGGAACGAACTGCCACAGACCCACCGCATTGCTGCGGGAACGGGCGTGGGGATCGAACATGCTCTCGATCATGGGGATGGTAATAAGCTCCATTGGCAGCTCACGCCGTTCGATTTCCTCTACCATCAGATACAGGTAGGGCTCAGCCCGGCTGGCAATGGTCGCCAGATGCTTATCATTGCGCAACAACCAATCACGCTGCTGGCGGACACGGTCGTTCTCCTGCGGATCAAACTGCATATCATCGCTGATACGCACCCACAGGTTATCGGTGTCATCCAGTTCGTCGATCTGTTCGTCTCCGAACAGGAAGCGCGCCGAATGTTTTTTATACGCTTTTTTGTTGACTTGGGGGGACTTGATCGGCTCGATTGCCGTTAGCGCCCGGTCATCCTGATGGCTCAGGTTTTGGCAGCCGCTGAGAAACAGCGCCGCCAATAAGGCCGTTCGTACCTTCATCTCGCTCAGGTCATCTTTAGGAAAAACAGCTCGCATCATAAGGGGCAATGGCCCCCTGATCAAGGTTTGTTCAAAAAACGTCCTTCCAGGATCGCAGCACGGTGAAGGTATCCTCTGGATTTTCCAAGCATTTTAAGGCGTGTTTCTCAGCAGAAAATTTCACGGAATCCTGTTCACATCGCAGAAAAACGTTGAACTCCCGCTCATCCCCCAGCCGTGAGGGCAGACTCGGCAGACCCTGCTGGCGCAGCTTGCTGATCAGCCCGATCCGCTGCTGGATCGCCTGGTTGTCCGGCTCGACCGCGTAGGCGAAACGCAGGTTGGAGAGAGTGTACTCATGGGCACAATAAATGAGGGTGTCGTCGGGCAGGGCGGCGAGCCGCTGCAATGAGGCGTGCATCTGGGCCGGGGTACCTTCGAACAGACGGCCGCAACCGGCACTGAAGAGGGTATCGCCACAAAACAGCATGCCGTGGCCGTAATAGGCGATGTGGCCATGGGTATGACCGGGCACATGGATCACCTCAAGACTCAGGCCATGCCAGTTGATCTGATCCCCGTCATCGAGCCACTGGCCGTGATGAGCGGGCATGGGGTCAAGTTTGGGACCATAGAGCCTGGCGTGGGGGAAATGGCCGAGCAGGGCGGTGACGCCTCCCACATGATCGTGGTGGTGATGGGTCAGCAGGATCGCGTCGAGCTGCAGCTCCAGTGAGGCCAGTCGCTCCAGCACGGGTTCAGCATCGCCCGGGTCGACGACCAGGCAGTGATTTTCGTGTCGGATCAACCAGATGTAGTTGTCGTTAAAGGCAGGAACTGTGATCACTGGATACATGAGTCTGCTTCTCTTTATGGAGGGTATCTTATATAACTGGATGGCGTTCGAACCCCAAGTTGAGCCCTATTATGCAGGTGGCACGTACCGAACAACAAATCGAGATCCCGACCAGCTGGTCGGCACTGCCCATGGGGGACTGGGTAGCGGCCGAGATCCAGGAGCGGCTCGACAGCTGGTGCCCACATCTGTTTGGTTATCATCTGCTTAAAGTCGGGGCGCTGAGCGCCGAACTCTCCTGCGGCTGCTCTTCCATTCGCCACCAGATAGGGGTCGCTCCCAGTGGCAGACTGCTGGATCTCAAGGGCGATCCACTGGCCTTGCCGGTGCGCACCGGCAGCGTGGATGCCTGCCTGCTGGCTCACTGTCTCGACTTTTCGCCAGACCCCCACCAGGTGCTGCGCGAGGCGGAGCGGGTGCTGACCGACGATGGCTGGCTCATCGTCAGCGGCTACAATCCGCTCAGCCTGGTCGGCATCGGCCACTGCCTGCCTTTCCTGCGTCAACATCTGCCCTGGTCGGCTCGCATGTTTACTCCGGCGCGGGTCACCGACTGGCTGCAGCTGCTCGGGTGTGAAGTGATGTTTGACGAACGCTTTGGCTACTCGTTCATGGGCAAGCAGAGCCGAATAGGCTGGTGGCGGGAGAGTGTGGGGCGGGATTATTGCAGGCCGTTTGCGTCAGTCTACGTGATAGCGGCGCGCAAGCGGCGCTTTCCGCTGACGCCGGTACGCCGCCGCTGGCGCTTGCCCGAGTCGATTGCGACGCCGGGCATGGCGCGTCAGGGCTGGTAGCCAGTCTCGGGCGCCCTGGCTGGCGAGCGGTCCTGACGGGTGAGGCAGCCTTGGATCAGGGCTGGTAGCCTGTATCCTCGGCCAGCTGCTTGCCGCTGGCGGCCTCGCGGGCCAGCTCGTCACAGCGTTCGTTTTCCGGATGACCGGAGTGCCCCTTGACCCAGAGCCATTCGATCTGATGGCGCGCCACTTCCGCATCCAGCGCCTGCCAGAGATCGACGTTCTTGACCGGCTGGCGGCTGGTAGTCACCCATCCTTTCTTCTTCCAGCCGATGATCCACTGGGTGATCCCCTGGCGCACATACTGGCTGTCGGTGGTGAGTCTGACCTGGCAGGGCTCGTTCAGGGTGCGCAGCCCCATGATGGCGGCCATCAGCTCCATCCGGTTGTTGGTGGTGAGGCGAAAACCGCCGGCGAGCTCCTTGCGGTGCTTGCCATAGACCATGACGGCACCATAGCCGCCAGGGCCCGGGTTGCCGAGACAGGAACCATCCGTATACAAATCGATCTTTTTTAGCATGAGTCTTGGGGTAAACTAGCGGGTAAAGCCGAAGTTTGACATAGATTGGATCATGAACACACCCCAACTGAATCGCCAGATCATTCTGGATACTGAAACCACAGGTATGAACACCGCCGGTGGCCCCGTCTATCTGGGACACCGCATCATCGAGATCGGCTGTGTGGAGGTGATCAACCGCAAGCTGACCGGTAACCACTTCCACGTCTACATCAAGCCGGATCGGCTGGTGGACCCCGAGGCCATCCAGGTGCACGGCATCACCGACGAGTTCCTGCGTGACAAGCCGTCGTTCAGCCAGATCGCCGACGAGTTCATCGAGTTCATCCGCGGTGCCGAGCTGATTGCCCACAACGCGCCGTTTGACGTGAGCTTCATGGACTATGAGTTCGGCAAGCTCGGCCTCAATTTCAAGACTGCCGACATCTGCGGCATCACGGATACCTTGGCGATGGCGCGGGACCTGTTCCCGGGCAAGCGCAACAACCTCGACGTGCTGTGCGATCGCTACGGCATCGACAACTCGCACCGTACCCTGCACGGGGCTTTGCTCGATGCGGAGATCCTGGCGGACGTCTACCTGCTGATGACGGGTGGCCAGACCAAGTTGAATCTGGCTACCGAGAGCAGTGAAAATGAGAGCAACCAGGACACCAGCATCCGCCGGTTGGAGAGCAATCGCCCACCGCTCAAGGTGATCCGTGCCAGTGCCGAGATTGAGGCGGTGCACGAAGCGCGGCTGGATCTGGTGCAGAAAAAAGGAGGAGCCTGCCTGTGGCGGCAATGAGCAAGCTATGGAGCGGCCTGCTGTTATTGGCCTCGCTGACTGCCTCGGCCAACGAGGTGTTTGCCCCCTCCGACATTCCCCTGCTCGACAATCGCTTTCGCATTGATTACGGGGTGAAAGAGATCACCTTCATCGTGACGCGCAAGCCGGGCACCCCGTCGGTGATCCTGGTGCGTCCGGACGGCAGCAAGCTCTATGTGGGCAAGGTGACGCCCCCCGATGTGGGCTGGCTGGCGCTCAAGGATCAGGATCTCATCACCATCCGCGATCCCATGCCGGGCCCCTGGCAGGCCATCGGCGAGGTGGACCCGGACAACCGGGTGCGCCTGCTGTCGAACATCAGGCTGGAAACCGATCAACTGCCGACCCAGCTCTATCAGGGAGAAAGGGTCAAGCTCAAGTCCTGGCTGCTGATCGACGATGCACCGCCCAAGGCCGGTTATTACCTCACCGACCTTGGCATGACGGTGCGATTGCAGCGTTTCAACGACGCCAAGCAGGAGGGTGAGCCCATCGTTGACGAAGTGCTCGGCCACTATCGTGACGATGGCAAGGGGCTCGACGAGGTGCCGGGTGACGGCATCATGACCGCCGAGGCGGTGCTGGATGTGGCTGCGGGAAAATACCGGGCCATGTACAGCACGGGCAATCAGGTGTTCTCCCGCGCTCGCTATCAGGACGTGCTGATCTACCCGTTGCCGGTCAGCTATACCCTGGCGCCTCCCTCGCAGGAGTTTGGCGCCAAACTCTCCTTCCTGATCGATGCCGATGAGCTGGATCCGGCCTCCGTGGTGATTGAGGGCAAGGCGACCAACACGGTGGGAGCCAGCATGGCGTTCAATGCGGTGGCGACCGAACCCCGGGTGGAAGTGGATCTATCCGCCATCAAGGAGGTTGGCCAGTATGAGGTGACTGCCACCCTGTTTGGCACGACCCGGCTGGGCCGCGAGATCCAGGTCACGCTGCCGGTGAAATCGTTCAATATCTTCCCGGTGCTGGCGGCTGAGCCATCGGCGGCCTCTGCGGCTTCTGAAACCTCGGCTGCAGTGCCCAACCAGGTGAAATTCGAGGAAAAACAGAGCAGCGGCTGGCTGATCTGGTTGCTGGGTGGGGTCGGCATCCTGCTGGTCTTGCTGGGCGGCGTCGGTTTCATCTTGCTGCAAAAGCGGCGAGCACTGAAAAAAGCGATGGCGGCGCAGAAAGCCGAGAGCGAAAGCGCCAAGCCGGAAGCCAAGCTGGATCTGAACCTGCCCGAACAATAACCGGGTAACCGCATGAAAAAGCCGCCCATCGAGGCGGCTTTGTTATTTGTGGGGAAGCGGGTTAGCTGCAACCCTTCAGCATCAATGTTCCCCGACGTAGATGTCTTTGTGTTGATCGCGGATCTCGAGGAACTTGTCGAGGTTGGCCAGCATCAGTTCTACCAACTGGGGATCGAAGTGCTGACCTTTCTCCTCCTGGATCAGTGCCAGTACCTTGTCCAGCGGCCAGGCCTTCTTGTAGCAGCGATCCGAGCCGAGCGCATCAAACACGTCAGCCAGCGCCACTACCCGCCCTTCCAATGGAATGTCATCACCTTTGAGGCCACGGGGATAGCCGCTGCCATTCCACTTTTCATGGTGGTTACCGGCGATGGTCGCGCCAATCTGGAACAGCGCCAGATCGCTGCCGGAGAGCATGTCTTGCCCCAGCTGGGCGTGGGTCTTCATGATCTCCCACTCCTCGGGGGTCAACTTGCCCGGTTTGTGGAGGATGGCATCCGGGATGCCCACCTTGCCGATGTCGTGCAGCGGGGAGGCGCGTTTGATGAGCTCGCTCTGTTCCTCGCTCATGCCAAGCAGTTGGCAGAACAGCTCGGTGTAGAGGGCGACCCGTTTCACGTGCAGGCCGGACTCCTTGGAGCGGGTTTCCACCAGCTCGCCGATCCGATAGATGATCTCGCGCTGGTTGTCGGCGATGACCTCGTTGAGCCGGATGTTCTCCAGCGCCACTATGATGTTTTCGGTAAACAGGCTGAGCAGCCCCATGTCCATCTGGCTGAGCTGACGAGTGGTCTCGATATGAAACAGCAGGTGATGACGGGGGTTCTGGCAGTAGAGCACCATCTGGTTGCCGTCATAGACGTTGGCACGATTGGCCATGGCCTGGCGCAGGATGGAGGGAGCGTCCGCCAGCCGCAGTGACGGGTGGCCCGGCAGCAGGGGCTCCAGAATTTGATCCCGCACTTCGTAGGCGAACTGCTTCACGTCGTAGATTTGCGACTCTTCCAGACTGAGCAGGGCCCCGAGCTGTTCCTGAGCTCCTTCGACAAACTGGCGCAGCGTCCGTTTCTCGAAGATCCCCTTGGAGGCCTCGATGACTTTTTCCAGCCCCTGGCGATTGCTCTCCAGCGTGCGGATGTCGCGGTATGAACGCAGACTGGCCCGCAGCAGGGTGCGCAGCTTCTGGGAGGTGAGCTCGGTCTTGTCCTTGTAGTCGTTGATGTCGTAGTTGGTGACCACGTCATCTTCCGGGGCCTGACCGGGTTGGCCGGTGCGCAGCACGATGCGCACCATCTTGTTTTGCAGATCCTCGCGCACGAATTTGACCACATCGAGGCCGGCGTGATCGACCTCCATGACCACGTCCAGCAGCAACAGTGCTACGTCCGGGGTCTTGGCGAGCAACTCCCTGGCCTGGGCGGCTGAATAAGCATGCAAAAATTCAATGGGTCTATTATCGAATTCAAACTTGCTCAGGGTGATCTTGGTGATGCGATGAACCTCGGGTTCATCGTCCACAATCATCACCTTCCATCCAGCCTGCTGGTCATCGAGAAGGGGCAGATCGTCATCGTCAATAATCAGGATTTGGTCATCCATCATGCAATCCTGTTTGGGATCCTGTGCTTACATTAACTGCTTCACTAAGGATAGGAAACTTATTGAGAAATAAAATTTGATCTGTGAAATCTCTTTGTCGTCATCCTGTTCCAGCCCCATAAAAAAACGCCTCCACATGGGAGGCGTTTGACTATCAATGTGTCTGTCAGGCGGCTCTGTGATAGGCCGATGGCTCGAACAGCGCCTTGTTGGCCACCAGGTCGATGGGATCAAAATCATCGACGTTGATGGTGCGCAAGCGGCTCTCTTCGGCGCGGCGCAGCAGGTCCGCTTCGGTCTGGTTGAGTACTCCCTGCGCCAGGCCGATCTCTGCCACCTTGTCCAGTTGCATAAACGGACGCTTGATGCCGTCAGCCTTGCATACTTTCTCAAACAGCGGCTCGGCAGAGAGCACGTCGTCCAGCGCCTGCTCCAGCAGGCCGAAGGGGTTGCCCTCTTCGCGGGTGAGATACTGCCCTTGGGCCAGACGGCTGCGGGTTTCGCTCGGGGTCTGCAGCAGGCGGGCGACCTGGCTGTCCAGCTTGTCGCTCGGGCGCTTCAGATCGCGACCCAGCGGCAGCACGATGACGCGCAGAGCCAAGCCAATCCAGCGATTCGGGAAGTTGCGCAGCAATTCGTCGATGGCTTCCTGCGCCTTGAACAGGGCATCTTGCAGCGCCCAGTGCAGCAGCGGCAGATCGGCGTGTTGACGACCCTCATCCTGATAGCGTTTGAGGGCGCTGGAGGCCAGATAGAGCTGGCTCAGTACGTCACCGAGACGGGCGGAGACCCGCTCCTTGCGCTTGAGCTCGCCACCCAGGGTGCCCATGGCCATGTCTGACAGGAAGGCCAGGTTGGCAGAGAGGCGGGAGAGCTGCTGGTAGTAGCCCTTGGTCTGATCCTTGAACGGCGCGGCGGCGAAGCGAGCCGCGGTTAACCCTAACCAGAAGCTGCGCACCAGATTGCTGATGGCAAAGCCGACGTGGCTGAACATTGCCTTGTCGAAGTCCTTGAGGGCCTGCTCCTGATCCGGGTGGCTGGCGGCCAGCATTTCCGGCAACACGTACGGGTGGCAGCGGATGGCGCCCTGACCATAGATGATCATGCTGCGGGTCAGAATGTTGGCCCCTTCCACCGTGACGGCGATGGGGGCACCCTGATAGCCGCGGGCCAGATAGTTGTTGGGGCCCATGCAGATGGCCTTGCCGCCGTGGATGTCCATGGCATCAATGATGCACTTCTGGGCGCGGTCGGTGAGGTGATATTTGACGATGGCGGAGATGACCGAGGGTTTTTCGCCCAGGTCGATGCCGGTCACGGTCAGGTTGGCGGCGGCCCCCATGATGTAGGCGTTGCCACCGAGACGGGCCAGCGGCTCTTCAATCCCTTCCATTTTGCCGATGGGCAGCTTGAACTGGCGACGGATCCGGCTGTAGGCACCGGTCGCCAGGGCCAGCATCTTGACACCGCCGGTGCTGTTGGAGGGCAGAGTGATGCCGCGCCCGACCGAGAGGCACTCCACCAGCATGCGCCAGCCCTGACCGGCCATGGCTGGGCCGCCGATGATGAAGTCGAGCGGGACGAACACGTCCTTGCCGCGGGTCGGGCCGTTCTGGAACGGTACGTTGAGCGGGAAGTGGCGGCGGCCGATTTCGACTCCCTTGATGTGGGTCGGAATGAGGGCGCAGGTGATGCCGAGCTCTTCTTCTTCACCCAGCAGGTGATCCGGGTCGCGCAGTTTGAAGGCCAGACCCAGCACGGTCGCGATGGGGGCCAGGGTGATGTAGCGCTTGTTCCAGGTGAGGCGCATGCCGAGCACTTCTTCTCCTTCCCATTCACCCTTGGCGATGATGCCGAAGTCGGGGATGGAGCCGGCGTCGGAACCCGCTTCCGGACTGGTGAGGGCGAAGCAGGGGATCTCCTTGCCGACTGCCAGACGGGGCAGGTAGTAATCTTTCTGTTCGTCGGTGCCATAGTGTTGCAGCAGCTCGCCCGGGCCCAGCGAGTTGGGTACGCCAACGGTGGAGGCGAGCACGGCGCTGGCGCCGCACAGTTTTTGCAGCACGCAGGATTGGGCATAGGCGGAGAATTCCAGCCCGCCATATTTCTTCTTGATGATCATGGCGAAGAACTTGTGGTCCTTCAGGTATTGCCACACTTCGGGAGATAGGTCGGCCCGCTCGTGGGTCACTTCCCAGTCGTTGACCATGCGGCACACTTCTTCAACCGGACCGTCCATAAACGCCTGCTCTTCGGCAGACAGCGTGCTGACCGGAATGGCGTGCAGCTTCTTCCAGTTCGGGTTACCGGCAAACAGGTCTGCTTCCCACCAGGTGGTGCCCGCTTCAATGGCCTCTTTCTCGGTGCGGGACATCTCCGGCATGATGGATTTGTAGAGTTTGAACAGCGGCTTGGTCAGCTGGTTGCGACGAAAATCCACCAGGTTGAGGGGGATGGCGATCACGGCAAACAGCGCCCAGACCAGCAGGGGGACGTGGCCATAGAGGGTGCCGACAATCAGGGCTGCCGCGGTGGCAAGCGTGGAGGTGAACAGAGACGCCCGGCGATAAGCCATGGCGCCGATCACCAGGATCACTCCGAGCAGAGTGAGGGTCGTCGTCATTTTTCGCTCCTTGCATGAGTTGCCGAAGTTGGGTGAATATGGTTGAACTGATCCAGAGGTCTGACCTGTTGGATATGGTCCCTGTTGTAATTCATACGCACAAACTTATCAAGCTGTTTACAAGCTTGTTACCTTGGCTCTGTGATCGGCATAACGTCCTGCAGAGGGGCTCTTGACGGGCAGGGGGCGACTCCGGGATTGGCTTGTGCGACAATGGCGCGGCCCATATTTTGGAAGAGACATCATGTACCAAGAACTGATCCGCAATGAATTGACCGAAGCTGCCAGCGTGCTCCAGGCGTTCCTGGCAGATGAGCAAAATCTCAAGGACATCGAAGCGGCCGCCAAGCTGCTCGCTGACTCCTTCAAGCAGGAAGGCAAGGTACTCTCCTGTGGCAACGGTGGCTCCCACTGCGACGCCATGCACTTTGCCGAAGAGCTGACCGGCCGTTATCGTGAGAACCGCCCCGGTTATGCCGGTATCGCCATCTCCGATCCCAGCCACCTCTCATGTGTGTCCAACGACTTTGGCTATGACTACGTCTTTTCTCGCTACGTAGAGGCAGTCGGCCGTCGCGGTGACGTGCTGCTCGGCATCTCCACCAGCGGCAACTCCGGCAATATCCTGAAAGCCATCGAGGCTGCCCACGCCAAAGGCATGAAGGTGATTGCGCTGACCGGCAAGGACGGCGGCAAGATGGCCGGTCTGGCCGATGTCGAGATCCGGGTGCCGCACTTTGGTTACGCCGACCGTATTCAGGAAGTGCACATCAAGGTGATCCACATCCTGATCCAGCTGGTCGAAAAAGAGATGGCCAAGTAAGGCAGGGGTCTCGAGCCGGGATAGTCGTGCCTTGTCTGGCCGTGTCCCGGCGGGATCTTGCGCACGCGGCCGGTGTCAGCGCAGGCTGAACCGGCCGATTGGCAATGAGATGGTCAAGTAAGCAAGGAGCCCGCAGCCTATGTGCGAACTGCTCGGCATGAGTGCCAATGTGCCGACCGATATCTGCTTCAGCTTCACCGGCCTGATGCTGCGCGGCGGCAAGACCGGGCCTCACAAGGATGGCTGGGGCATCACTTTTTACGAAGGGAAAGGCTTTCGTACCTTCAAGGATCCCGAGCCCAGCGCCCAGTCGCCGATTGCCAGGCTGGTGCAGGCGTTGCCCATCAAGAGCCGCGCCGTGGTCAGTCATATTCGGCAGGCCAACCGCGGCTGCGTCTCGCTGGAGAATACCCACCCCTTTACCCGCGAGCTGTGGGGCCGTTACTGGACCTTTGCCCACAATGGCCAGTTGACGGGTTACAAAGGGTTGGCCACCGGCCGCCATCGACCGGTGGGCGACACCGACAGCGAACACGCCTTCTGCTGGCTGCTCGATCGGTTGGAACAGAAATATCCCCGACGCCCTGCCAACTTCCCCGCCATGTTTCGCTACCTGGCGACCCTGTGCGACGAGCTGCGCGGTCTGGGGGTATTCAACATGCTGCTGTCGGATGGGGAGTTCGTGATGACCTACTGCAGCAACAACCTCTACTGGCTGACCCGGCGAGCTCCGTTCGGAGAGGCCCGTCTGCTGGATGAAGATGTCGCCATCGACTTTCAGAGCGAGACGACTCCGGACGATGTGGTGACCCTGATTGCGACCCGGCCGCTGACCGGTAATGAAGACTGGGTAAAAATGGCGCCGGGTGAGTTCAGTCTGTTTCGACTGGGGGAGCGGGTGGGTGCCAATCAGCTGTGATAATCAACTGATCCAGAGATAAAAAAATACCAGGGTAGAATCCTACCCTGGTTCTTCGCAGCAGCCATACAGGCAAAAGGGATGAGAGAGGTGTTGCTGAGTCGCATCATTCTCACGGTTGCCATTGTTATTTAATTGTTAATTTCATGGCAACATTTATGTTGCAACTCGGCCATCTATTGTCTGGTTAGGCGATCCTGATCACGCTTTTCTCATGCACGTCCCGTTTGAGTTCGATTTTCTGACGGCAATGAAACGTGACTGAGTCGTGCCAGGCATCTATAGTATGGTCTGTTTGAATACCATCAGGAGGATGACGGAATGGAGTGGCTGGATCAGAAGGTGTTGCGACAGCTGGCGGAAGATATCGGCCAGGAGATGATGCCGGTGGTGATCTCGGTCTTCATCGAAGAGGTGGGGGAACAGCTTGCCCAGCTGCGCCCGCTCTATGAACAACAGGACTGGCCCGCATTGGCCCGGCTTGCCCACAGCATGAAGTCCTCCTGCGGCAGCTATGGCGCCCAGCTGAGTTACCAGCAGGTGGTGGCGCTGGAACAAGCCTGCAAACATGAAGACGGCGAGCAAGTCGCCCGTTTGCTGACCGAGCTGGAGCAATCCCTGCCCCAGGTGCTCTCCCACCTCGCCAACTATCACTGAGCCCCTGCAGCCGGCGCATTGGCGCCGGACTTGCCATCCTCTACCCGCCGATTAGCGTTGATTGACCAGTTGCTGGATAACCCTGTCCAGTGCCAGCTTCAATTTCAGGCGATCGTGCCGATGGGGGAGGGCGGCCTCACCCAGCTCGGCCAGGATCAATCGGCCAGCCAGCTCTGCCGGATATTCCCCCGCCGGGGCCAGAATGGCATCGACCCGACCCGCGCCGACCCGTGATTCCAGCCAGCGCCACTGATTGTGCAGGCTGAGCTGGCTGGCAGGGCCATTTTCAGCGACCAGATTGCAGATGAACACCAGCATGGCATCGCTCTCGTTGATGGCCTGGGCCACCTCAGCCAGCAGCAGGGGCGGCATGATGGAAGTAAGAAAGCTGCCGGGGCCGAGGATGATCATGTCGGCCTGTGCCAATGCCTGCACCGCCTCGCGGGTGGCCGGTACCTCCGGACTCAGGCTGAGGGAGAGCGGCGGGGTGTCGAGCTGATCGATGGAGACTTCCCCCAGGATCTGGTTGCCACAGGCCGTGTGGGCGCACAGGTCGGTGGGAAATTCAGACATGGGTAGCAATTGTGACTCTATTTTCAGCATGTCGCTGATGAGCTTGATAGCATCAAGAGGGCGTACGCAGAGGTTGTCGAGCGCCAGCAGCATCAGATTGCCGAGGTTGTGGCCCGCCAGTTCACCGCGACCGGCGAACCGATATTCGAACAGCAGGCTGCCGATACTGGGATCGGTCACCAGTTGATTAAGGCAGTTGCGCAGATCCCCCCAGGCGATACACTCCTGGCTCTTGCGCAGTCGTCCGGTAGAGCCGCCATCGTCGGTGGTGGTGACGATGCCGGTCAGGCGCGATCCCAGAAACGAGAGTGAAGAGAGCACACGGCCCATGCCGTGGCCGCCACCGATGGCGACGACCCGGTCAAAATCATTGATGTTCTTCTGCCACATGCCGTTTTCCTGTGGTTGGGCTCAATTGAATGTGATTCTAATCGATAAGACGGGATAATTCTTTGATTAAGGTATGATTTTTGCTTACCCCCAGCATCATGAACAACTAGGAGATGGTGTTGAACTTCCTGACGGCTCACTCTCTTGAAGAGACCTCCCTGCTGGCTGCCCGGCAGGTCAGTGAGCGGCTGCTCGCTCAATCACCTCATTCCCCTTCGCTGTTACTGGTCTATTTTACTCAGGCTCACGATGCCGAGGAACTGCGCCATCACTTCAAACAGCAGTTCCCGTCGTCTCGGATGATCGGTTGCAGCTCCTGTGGCGGGGTTATGACCCAGACCGGCCATCATGCCTGCCAGGGGATCGGTCTGGCAGTGGCGGCCATCTACGATGAGAAGGGGGCCTACGGCGTGGCGGGCCAGGCGGGGGATGCAGTGGATGTGCGCCAGCTGCTGCGCAGTGCCATCGCCGATGGGGGGCGCCCCGGCGAGCTGCCACAACTCATCTTGCTGCATGCAAGCCCGGGCCAGGAGGAGGCGATGCTGGAGAGCATCGAAGCCGAGCTGGGCACGACGGTCCCGGTCGTCGGGGGCTCCGCTGCCGACAACAGCGTCAGCGGTGACTGGCAGCTGTGCTGGGATGAGGGCAGTACCCGCGAAGGCATCGCGCTGGCCGTGCTCTATCCCGATTGCCAGCTGGCGTTCCAGTTTCACTCCGGCTATGTCCCCACCGAATATCGCGGCACCATCACGGCCCTATCGGGACGGGAGATCCTCACCATCGATCATGAGCCCGCGGCCGAGGTCTATGCTCGCTGGAGCGGACGGACAACCCCCTGGCCGGTGGGTCCCATCCTGCGGGAGACCACCCTGTCGCCGCTGGCGAGACAGGTTGGCACCCTGGATGACATGCCCTATTACAAGCTCTCCCACCCGGAGGCAGTGACAGAAGGTGGCGGATTGCGCCTCTTTACCGATACTCAGGTCGGGGAGCGGTTGCTGCTGATGTACAGCAGCCAGGAGGGCTTGCTGCAACGCAGTCTGAATGCAACCCGCATCGAACCCGAGTACGGCATGGCCACCGAGATGCAGCCGTTTGGCGCCCTTGTGATTTTTTGTGCTGGTTGTCGCTTGGCTCTTGGTGATAGCTTATGCCAATTTGTCGATCAATTTCATACCCGGCTGGGGGATATCCCCTTCATCACCCCGTTCACCTTCGGCGAGCAGGGCCGCCTGCCCCATGGTGAGCTGGCGCACGGCAACCTGATGGTCTCGAGCGTGATCTTCCTCGACAGCTGATATTGCGCTGGAAACAAGATGATAGGTAACACGGAACTGGAAGCCCTCGGCGACAAACTGCAGACCACCTTGGTTGAGCTGGTGCGTTGCCGGGAACGGGAGGCCAAATACCGCCAGGAGTCGCAAACCCTGTTGTGCGGGGTGGCGACGCTGGCCGATGCCCAGACGCTGGAACAGGTGCTGGACAGCCTCATTCAGGTGCTCAAACCCTTCATCGGCTTCGAACACGCGGATGTGGTGGCCTGGGAGGGAGAGGGTGGCATCACCCACCTCAGCACCCAGGATGGCGAAGTGGGGCGCAGCTGGCAGCTGACCCCGCTCTTCTCCCGCGCCATCGAGGGAGAGACCCTGGTCATCTATGATCCGACCCAGTTGCCCGAACTGGCACCGTTGGCCGATGTTGAGGGCTGGGCCAGCGTGATGATGACGGGCTTGCGCGCTCCCGGTTTTTCCGGCGTGCTCATCTGCCGTCACGCCGTGATGGGGACCTTCGATCTCAAGAGCAAGGCGGCCATGCAGCGCTGTCGTCCGCTCATCTCCCAGGCGCTGGTCAACATCGCCTATCGAGCCCGCCTGCAGGAACAGGTCGAGCTGAAAACGCTGGCGCTGCAAGCGGGCGAACAGCGTTTTCGCAGCTTTGCCGGCATGGCGTCCGACTGGTTCTGGGAGACAGATACCGAGCACCGGCTGAGCTATGTATCGGCCCCCGGCCAGCAGGGGGACATGCTGATGCATCAACCCGGCCAGAGCCTCTATGATTACGCCCATGACAGGCGCGACCCGGAATGGGGCAAGTATCGCCGGCTCATCGGTCTGCTCCTGCCGGTGCGGGCGGTGCGGGCCCAGGTCAGCCTAGCCAAGGGGCCACGCTGGATGGAGATCAACGCCGAGCCCTGTTTCGATGCGGCCGGTGTCTTTATCGGTTATCGCGGCACGGCGCGGGATGTGGGCAACCAGATCCGCCGTGAGCAGGAGCTGGCCAGGGCGCGGGACGAAGCGGAAGCGGCCAACCGCGCCAAGTCGCAGTTTCTGGCCATGATGACCCACGAGATCCGCTCTCCCATGAACGCGGTGCTGGGGATGCTGGATCTGCTGCAACACGCCCAGCTCGAACCCCAGCAACAGACGCTGCTGGGCCACGCCACCCATGCCGCGCGCCTGTTGCAGACCATCATCGACGACGTACTCGATTTCTCGAAGATTGAATCCCATACCCTTGAGTTTCACTGCGAGACGCTGCAACCGGCCCTGCTCTGCCAGTCCCTCATCGAGCCGCTGCTGGCGCAGGCGGGCAGCAAGGGCATTGACCTGCGTTGGCGGGTAGACGACGCCGTACCCGCCCAGCTGCAGGGGGATCCGGTGCGTCTCTCCCAGGTGATCAGCAACCTGCTCGGCAACGCGGTGAAATTCACCAGTCAGGGCAGCGTATTGCTGCAACTGAGCTGGCATGAACAGCAGTTGAGGGTCTCGGTGACCGACAGCGGGATCGGTATCTCGGCCGAGGATCAGGCGCTGCTGTTCGAACCCTTCTCTCAGGTCGACAGTTCGGCCACCCGCCGCTTCTCGGGCACCGGGCTGGGGCTGGCCATCAGCAAGCGGCTGGTGGAGTTGATGGGCGGCAGCATTCAGCTGCGCAGTGCCCCCGGTGAGGGGAGCTGCTTCTGGTTCGATTTGCCGGGCATGGCGCTGCCATGTGAATGCAGCAGCCGGCCCGAGCCGGATCAGCAGCCCATTCAGGATCTGGATGTGCTGGTGGTGGAAGACAGTCCGGTCAATCAGCTGGTGGTATCGCTCATGCTGCAAAAGCTGGTGAGCCGGGTCAGAGTCGCGGCCAACGGGCTGGAGGCGCTGGCTCAGGTGGCGGAGCAACGGCCGGATCTCATCCTGATGGACATGCGGATGCCGCAGATGGATGGACTGGAGGCGACCCGGCGTCTGCGAGAACTGGGTTGTAGCGTGCCCATCGTGGCGCTGACGGCCAACGCCATGGCGGAAGACAGGGCTCGTTGCCTGGCCCAGGGAATGGATGACTTTCTGGCCAAACCGATAAGCCTGATGCGGCTGCGGGAGTGTCTGCAACGCCATTTTCAACCCGCAGCGCCGGATCGCAGCTAAAAAAAATGGTCAACCTGGGTGGTTGACCAATTCTTCAGCAAATACTGAAGAGAGCACGGGATAAATCGGGTTGTACGATTCTATATGAAAAAGTCGTGCCAACTTTTCAGAACCAGTTTATGCGGCTTGCAGCGCGGTTATTGATTTCTATTGGGCGCTTCATTTGCAAAATGCGAAATTATTGTTTTCATTATCGGAATATTCGCATTTTGCAATACACTTCTGACTCACTGTGCGATCAGTCGGCGCAAGAATTGACGGGCCGCTTCGCTATTTTGTTTGGCAATCAACATCTGCTTTTCATAGATCGGCATCGGCAGGATTTCGAGCCAGCGTTGGCAGAGCCAGGCCGCATCGTCAAACTGCTTGTCCGGGTAAAGTTCATCCAGTTCCGGATACTGTTCAAACACTTCCCGCAGCCGGGTAACCAGCGGCTTGTCGCTGAAGTCTGAATGGGTGCTCGGCCAGTTGGGCAGTGCTTCCACTCTGGCCCGGCGCAGACCCAGCTCGTCCGTTTCCATCTCGTGGATGCAGAAACGTTCCATGCCGAGTACGGTGACGCCGAGCAGGCCGTCATTCAGGGTGTAAAAGTCGGTGACTTTGACCCGGGTGCCGACTGGCAGGATCCGCCCGGACTTGCCAGTCGTCGTCGCCTCTTCCATCACGATGCCGAAGCCCTGGTCATCGATGAATGACTCTTTGAGCATCTGCAGGTGGCGCGGTTCAAACAAACGCAGAGGAAGCTTGCCACCAGGCAGTATGTGGGAAGGCAAGGGGAACAGTGCCAAGGGTTGAAGTTTCATGTTCCATCCTCCATTGAGTAGTTGCTGAATAGGACAATGCAGCGACTGTGCCAGAGAATGAAAAAAGCCACCGGAAGGTGGCTTTTGGCTGGATTGGAGGGCGTTTAGTTGCGCTGCTCCAGGTACATGACAGCAGCTTCCACGCGGCTTTGCGCCTCGAGCTTCTTGAGCAGGCTCTTGACGTGTACCTTGACCGTGCCTTCGGAAATATGGAGCACGGAGGCGACCTGTTTGTTGGAGAGGCCCTTTGCAATTTCGCGCAGGATTTGCATTTCGCGACGCGTTAAGCTCTCCAGCTTCTGCTGCAGGTGATCCAGCTCGTAGATGTTCTCGAGGTAGGGGCGCAGCGGCTCGCTCAGGATCTGCTTGCCGGTCATTACGTCCGCCAGCTGGGCCAGCAGCATCTCTGGCTCGGTATCCTTGAGCAGGTAGCCATCGGCGCCGGCCTTGAGTAGCGCCACCACGTCCTGACGGGCGTCGGAAACGGTCAGGATCACCACCCGGGAGGTCACTTCCTCGGTGCGCAGCGCCTTGAGGGTATCCAGACCGGAGAGGCCTTTCATGTTGAGGTCGAGCAGGATCAGATCCGGTTCGGACTCCTTGGCCATGGCGACGGCATCGGTACCGTTGGAAGCTTCACCGACGACTTCGATGTTCTCCTCCAGGGCCAGCAGCTGCACAATCCCTTTGCGCATGAGGGGATGGTCATCCACGACCAGAACACTATATTTCATCTCGTCCATCAGGCATCTCTTGTTAGGCTGGTGGGAAAGGTCAGATGTACGCAGGTGCCTCTGGGCGGCCTTTCGCTGATGGTCAGCAGACCATGCAGCTTGCTGGCACGCTCGTTCATGATGCTCAGGCCATAGTGGTTGACCGCCGAGCTTGCGATCCCTATTCCGACACCATCATCTGAAATCTGAACCTGGATGTTACCATCGGCGAGGGTCTCACAGCTAACATCAATCACTTGCGCACTGGCATGTTTGATGGCATTGAGCACTGCCTCACGGATCAGCTGCAAGATGTGAATGTGCTGACCGGCTTCGAGATCGGTATCGGCCAGACCGTAATGGAGCCTGATGTCGGCCTGCGTTTGCGGCTTGAGCTGCTCCAGCATCACCTTGATGGCTTCACCGAGGTTGGCGTCGCCAATGCTGAGACGGAAGGTGCCGAGCAGCTCGCGCAACTGGGTATAGGCGCTGCCAAGCCCCTCGTCGATCTGCTGCATGGCGGCTTCGGCTTTGACCGTATCTCCCTTGGCGAAGGAGCGCTTGAGCAGGGTAGACTGGATTTTGAGATAGGAGAGGGCCTGGGCCAGCGAGTCGTGCAGCTCGCGGGCGATGACGGCCCGCTCTTCCATCAGCAGCAGGCGCTGGTGTTGCAGCAGGGTCTGATCCTTGTGCAGCACCTGGGCCAGCAGCATGGAGAAGTTCTTCATCAGCCGCTCGTCGATGGGGTGGCTGCTGATGACGTCGAGCCGGCCATACTCCTGCTCGTCCATCTGCAGATAGAAGCTGACCACGGCATCCAGATCGCCGGGCCATCCCTTGCGGCCGGTGATGTAGTCCGGCATGGCATTGTGCTCGAAGCGGGTTAGCCGGATGTAGTCGATGTGCTGGTGGGCCGCCGCCCGCTCCAGCAACTTGAGCAGGGTACGCCGGCTCAGCGGTGCCGCGTGCAGCTTCTGGGCGGTACTGTAGAGGAAGGAGAGGGTGTCGTTGGCCTGCTGCAGCTTGGCGGTCTTCTCTTCGACCTTGCTCTCCAGCTCCCGGTAGAGCTTGCCGAGTTCGTCGGCCATGGTGACGAAAGCCCCCGACAGCTCCCCCAGCTCGTTTTCACAGTGGGGGGGCAGGGTCAGGTCGAACTCCTGGCGCTGGATCTGGCGGGCGCAATAGACCAGCTGGTTGAGCGGAGCCACCACCTGCTGGCGGGTAAAGCGCACCGTGAACCAGGCGATGGTGATGATGGAGAGTAGCCCCAGCCCCTCGGCCAGCGCCAGCATGCGCACCTTGAACTCCACGTGGTACTGCATCTGGTTGACGAAGTCGTCGATGGCCGCGACGAACTGCTCGGTGTTGTCGGTGTAGCGCCGCGGGGTGGCGTTCTCGATGTGCTCGCGCATCACCTGCCACTGCTGCAGCACCTCGCCATAGGTGCGACGCAGGGAGGCGGGAGTGATCCAGCGCTGGGTCTCCTGCAGTTCGGCGGCGTGCAGGGTCTGCTCGAACTGATCGAGCCGGCTCAGCACCTGCTGGCCCTGTTCAATCTCGTAGGCCATCCGGTAGGCCTGCATCCGCAGGGAGCCGGAGAGGTTGATCGCCTTGGCGTCAGGTACCGAATAGAACAGGGTCACCATGGCCACCACGGCGATCAGGCTTGCCATGAACAGGATGAGCACCATGGAGCGCCCGATGGCACTGCTGACCGAATGTACCTTGAACCACTTTCCCATGCCTGCTCTCTTCCTTCACTTCAGACAATAACCCCACAAAGTAGCATGGGAGTGTACTCCAACTTGTGCTAGCATCGAAAAACTAGATGAACTCCGAGCGGTTTTGCCTAAGTCCTCATGATAGGGGGAAACCGCCGTCAGCCGATGTTCGAGCTGTAAGGGTCAGGAAAGAAATGCCCTGGCCTCCCGTATTTGGAAAGGTGTTTATGTCGCCACTGCAAGATGGTTTTTCCCGTCGTTTCTACTATTTGCGCCTGTCGATCACCGACGTGTGCAATTTTCGCTGTACCTACTGCCTGCCCGATGGTTACCGTCCACCGGCCGGTGACAAGGCGGGGCGTCAGCCCTTTCTCTCTCTGGAAGAGATCCGCCGTGTCGTGTCCGGATTTGCCGCCATGGGCACCCGCAAGGTGCGTCTGACCGGCGGGGAGCCCTCCCTGCGCCGGGACTTCACCGCCATCATAGAGACGGTGGCCAATACCCCCGGCATCGAGAAGGTGGCCATGACCACCAATGGTTATCGTTTGAAAGAACGGGCCCAGGAGTGGTTTGATGCGGGCCTGACCGCCCTCAACGTCAGTGTCGACAGCCTGGATCCGCGCCAGTTTCACCAGATCACCGGTGAGAACAAGCTGGTGGAGGTGATGGATGGCATCGAAGCGGCGCTGGCCGCCGGCTTCAAGTCGGTCAAGATCAATGCCGTGCTGCTCAAGGGACTCAACGATCATCAGCTGGATGCGTTTCTGGCCTGGATCCGGCACAAGCCCATCGAGCTGCGTTTCATCGAGCTGATGCAGACCGGCGAGATGGACACCCTGTTTCGCGATCATCACGCCAGCGGGGCGCTCATCAAGCAGCGTCTGCTTGATGCCGGTTGGCTGCAACAGCTGCGTGGCGTCGACGATGGCCCCGCCCAGGTGTTCATGCACCCGGAGTCGATGGGCGGGGTAGGGCTCATCATGCCCTACAGCAAGGATTTCTGTGCCGGTTGCAACCGGCTGCGGGTCTCTTCCCTCGGCAAGCTGCACCTTTGTCTGTTCGGCGACCACGGGATGGAGCTGCGGGATCTGTTGACGGCCGACGGCCAGCAGGATGAATTGCAGCAGCGGATCCGCAGCGCCCTTGCCGGCAAGGCGGCGACCCATCGACTGCACGAAGGCAATGCCGGCATGACCCCGCATCTGGCCTCCATCGGCGGCTGATCTACGGCAGCCGACAAAAATAGCCATCGATTAATAAGCAATCCTCAAATGGGGGTATTTTACCTTGCCCCCATTGTTCTTTATTGCGCCAAGGGTTTGATCCAGCGCAAGAATCCCCCCTGATTATCTCCCTGGTGGTATATCCCTGAACTTGTCAGGGCCGCAATATACACCCACTCTTATAATAGGTATTGAAAATACCTGTCATGGGACTCACTCGTGCGCCATTACCAGCAGCAAGGAGCCGTTATGCCGGATGGGGTCAACCTGTCGCGTCGCAGTCTGTTTCGGGGTCGTCTGACATCGAATGAGCCTCGGGTGCAACTGCCCTGGTCCGTCGCCTGGTCCGATTTTGCCGCCGACTGCACCCGCTGCGGTGACTGCCTCACGGCTTGCCCGGAGCAGATCCTGGTCAAGGGCGATGGTGGTTTTCCTAGCGTGGATTTTCTGCGCGGCGAGTGCACTTTTTGCGGGGAATGTGTCGCCGCTTGCAAAGTGCCGATATTTCGCCCGACCACGGAGGCACCTTGGCAATACATCGCCCATATTGAAGCCAACTGTCTGGCCCATGGCCAGGTATTCTGCCAGCGCTGCCAGGACAGTTGCGAGCCCCGGGCGATCCGTTTCTCCCCCGTGCTGGGCCGGGTGCCGACCCCCAGCATCGATGCGGCAGCCTGCACCGGTTGCGGTGCCTGCGTGATGGATTGTCCGGTGGGCAGCATCCGGGTGGGGGCACCCGCTGGCGAGGAGTCCAGATGAAGCAGGATCTGTGTGAAGCAGGAGTCACAATGAAACAAGAGTTCCATGTATCGAGCCTGGTGGTGCTGACCCAGCCCTCCTTGCGTCACCAGCTCGCAGACGAGATCGCGACCCTCGAGGGAGCCGAGATCCATGCCGTCAGTGATGAGGGCAAGCTGGTGGTGACCCTGGAAGGTCCGAGCCAGCGTCCCATCATGGCGGCCATCGACGCCATCAATGCGATGCCGGGCGTATTGTCCGCCGCCCTGATTTACCACCAGTTTGATGAGCTCGAGGCCCAGTGCAAGGAGTAGCGCCATGAGGCCGAGCCTGCGTGACTCATCGTAATGGCCGCCATGGATGCAAAGATAAAGCGATGCCGGGGTACGAGTTCGCCGCCCTGAGCCAAAACCAGTTCGATACACTCGACAACTTACGCGATAAGCAATGTGAGGATATGCCATGAAGCTGAGTCGACGCGACTTTATGAAGGCCAACGCGGTGGCGGCAGCCGCTGCCGTTGCTGGTGTCAGTGCCCCCACGCTGGCGGCCAATCTGATCACCAGTACCGACAAGACCGCCATCACCTGGGACAAGGCACCGTGCCGTTTCTGCGGTACCGGCTGTTCCGTGCTGGTGGGTTCCCAGGATGGGCGCGTCGTGGCGACCCAGGGCGATCCCGATGCACCGGTCAACCGCGGTCTTAACTGCATCAAGGGTTACTTCCTGTCCAAGATCATGTATGGCCAGGATCGCTTGACCCAGCCCATGCTGCGCATGACGGACGGCAAGTTCGACAAGAACGGCAACTTCGCTCCCATCAGCTGGGATCAGGCCTTCGACATCATGGCCGAGAAGTTCAAGGCCACCCTGAAAGAGAAGGGCCCGACCGCCGTCGGCATGTTCGGCTCCGGCCAGTGGACTGTGTGGGAAGGCTATGCCGCCGCCAAGCTGATGAAGGCGGGTCTGCGTACCAACAACCTGGATCCCAATGCCCGTCACTGCATGGCTTCCGCGGTGGTGGGCTTCATGCGTACCTTCGGCATGGATGAACCCATGGGCTGCTACGACGACATCGAGCAGGCCGACGCCTTCGTGCTGTGGGGCTCCAACATGGCCGAGATGCACCCCATCCTCTGGTCACGCATCTCCGATCGCCGTCTGTCCCACCAGGATGTGCAGGTGCACGTGCTCTCCACCTTCGAGCACCGCAGCTTCGAGCTGGCGGACAACGGCATGGTGTTCACCCCGCAGACCGACTTGGCGATCCTCAACTACATCGCCAACTACATCATCCAGAACGACAAGGTGAACTGGGAGTTCGTCAACAAGCACACCCAGTTCCGCAAAGGGGTGACCGACATCGGCTACGGCCTGCGTCCCACCAACCCGTTGCAGCAGAAGGCCAAGAACCCGGACAGCGGCGACTCCACCCCGATGAGCTTCGACGACTTCGCCAAGTTCGTGGCGGATTACGACCTGGAGTCCGTTTCCAAGCTCTCCGGCGTGCCGAAGGACAAGCTCGAGAAGCTGGCCCAGCTCTATGCCGATCCGAGCAAGAAGGTGGTCTCCTACTGGACCATGGGCTTCAACCAGCATACCCGCGGTGTCTGGGCCAACAACCTCTGCTACAACATCCACCTGCTGACCGGCAAGATCTCTACCCCGGGCTCGGGTCCGTTCTCCCTGACCGGTCAGCCCTCCGCCTGCGGCACTGCCCGTGAGGTGGGTACCTTCGCCCACCGTCTGCCGGCCGACATGGTGGTGACCGAACCCAAGCATCGCGCCATCGCCGAGAAGATCTGGAAGCTGCCGGAAGGCACCATCCCGGAGCAGGTGGGCTACCACGCCGTGCTGCAAAACCGCATGCTCAAGGACGGCAAGCTCAACGCCTACTGGGTGATGTGCAACAACAACATGCAAGCCGGCCCGAACATGAACGAAGAGGGGCTGCCCGGTTATCGCAACCCGGCCAACTTCATCGTGGTGTCCGACCCTTATCCGACCGTGACCGCCCAAGCGGCCGACCTCATCCTGCCGACCGCCATGTGGGTGGAGAAAGAGGGGGCCTACGGCAACGCCGAGCGCCGTACCCAGTTCTGGCACCAGCAGGTCAAGCCGCCGGAAGGAGCCAAGTCCGACCTGTGGCAGCTGATGGAATTCTCCAAGCGCTTCAAGGTGGAAGAGGTGTGGCCGGCGGAACTCATCGCCAAGATGCCGGAAGTGAAGGGCAAGACCCTGTTCGACGTGCTCTATGCCAACGGCCAGGTC
Organism: Aeromonas sp. QDB34; assembly: GCF_027705405.1. Taxonomy (NCBI): domain Bacteria; kingdom Pseudomonadati; phylum Pseudomonadota; class Gammaproteobacteria; order Aeromonadales; family Aeromonadaceae; genus Aeromonas; species Aeromonas sp. QDB34. Next base: position 239,554 of record NZ_JAPDBT010000003.1, read on the forward strand.
AACCAGTTCCCGAAAGAACAGAGCAAGGGAGCGCTGAACGACGAGGCCGAGCACTTTGGTTTCTACGTCCAGAAGGGGCTGTTCGAAGAGTACGCCACCTTCGGTCGCGGCCATGGCCACGATCTGGCGCCGTTCGATCAGTATCACGAAGCCCGCGGCCTGCGCTGGCCGGTGGTGGACGGCAAGGAGACCCTGTGGCGCTATCGCGAAGGGTTCGACCCTTACGTGAAAGCGGGCGAAGGGGTGCGCTTCTACGGCAAGCCCGACGGAAAGGCGGTGATCTTCGCGCTGCCCTATGAGCCGGCCGCCGAAGCACCGGACAAAGAGTACGACATGTGGCTCTCCACCGGTCGCGTGCTGGAGCACTGGCACACCGGCACCATGACCCGCCGGGTCCCCGAGCTCTATCGCGCCTTCCCGGATGCGGTGCTGTTCATGCACCCGGAAGATGCCAAGGCCCGTGGCGTGCGCCGTGGTGAAGAGGTGATCGTCTCCTCCCGCCGGGGCGAGGTGAAGACCCGGGTCGAGACCCGCGGCCGCAACCGTCCGCCCAAGGGGCTGGTGTTCATGCCCTTCTTCGACGCGAGCCAGCTGGTCAACAAGCTGACCCTGGACGCCACCGATCCGCTCTCCAAAGAGACGGATTACAAGAAGTGCGCCGTCAAGGTCGTCAAGGCATAAGGCGGGGGAGCGCGAGATGAGTCGTAGTCGGCGCCAGTTTCTGGCCGACATGGCCAAGGGGGCCTGCGGTGTGGGCCTGCTTGGCGTGGGGCTCGGCGGCATGGCGCGCCAGCAGGTGCAGGCCGTACCTGCCCAGGCGCTGCGCCCGCCGGCCGCCCTCGACGAGGCTGAGTTTCTCAGCGCCTGCGTGCGCTGCGGGCTCTGCGTCGAGGCCTGCCCCTACGACACCCTCAAGCTCGCCCGGCTGTTTGAACCCGTGACCACCGGTACCCCCTACTTCAAGGCGCGCGCCGTCCCGTGCGAGATGTGTGAAGACATCCCCTGCGTGGTGGCCTGCCCGAGCGGGGCGCTGGATCAGACCATGACCGACATCGATCAGGCGCGGATGGGAGTGGCAGTGCTCATCGATCACGAGACCTGCCTCAACTACCTGGGGCTGCGCTGCGACGTCTGCTACCGGGTCTGCCCGCTCATCGACAAGGCGATCACCCTAGAGCTGCAGCACAACCAGCGTACCGGCAAGCACGCCATGTTCCTGCCCACGGTGCACAGCGATGTCTGCACCGGTTGCGGCAAGTGCGAGCATGCCTGCGTGCTGGAGGAGGCGGCCATCAAGGTGGTGCCTCGCCAGCTCGCCAAGGGGGAGATTGGCCACCACTACCGGCTCGGCTGGGAAGAGAAGGCGAAGGCGGGCAAATCGCTCATCGGCGACAGGCTCACCCTGCCGACCCGCAAACCGGAGGGGCTATGAGTCGTTATCCGGGAGCCGAGGCCACGGCCAGGCTGGGCTGGTGGCGGTCACACCGCTTCCTGCTGTTGCGCCGGCTCTGCCAGTTCGGTGTGCTCACGCTGTTCCTGCTGGGGCCGCTGGCGGGCATCTGGATCCTCAAGGGCAATCTCTCCAGCTCGCTGCTGCTGGAGACGGTGCCACTCACGGATCCGCTGACCCTGCTGCAGTCGTTGGCGGCGGGCCATTGGCCCATCCCCACCCTCTGGCTGGGGGCCGTCATCGTGCTGCTGGGTTACTGGCTGGTCGGGGGACGGGTGTTCTGCTCCTGGATCTGTCCGGTCAACCTGGTCACCGATGCTGCGGCCTGGCTCAGGGGTCGTCTTGGCCTCAAGGGCAACGGTCAGTTCAGTCGCACCACCCGCTACTGGCTGCTGGCCATGGTGCTGGTGGCACCGGCCATCGCTGGGGTGCTGGTGTGGGAGCTGGTCAATCCGGTGTCACTCACCCTGCGCGGCCTGCTGTTTGGCATGGGGGCGGGCTGGGCCTTGCTGGCGGTGCTGTTCCTGTTCGACCTTTTTGTGGTGGAGCGGGGCTGGTGCGGTCACCTCTGTCCGGTGGGGGCTTTCTATGCCCTGGTCAACCGGGTCGGGTTCATCAAGATTTCTGCCAAGGGGCGCGAGCGGTGCAGCAACTGCATGGATTGTTATGCGGTCTGCCCGGAACGTCCCATCCTGCGCGGCCCCGTTCATGGTGCCAAGCGTGGTCACGGGCCCTTGATTGTGGCTCAGGAGTGTACCAACTGCGGCCGTTGCATCGATGTCTGCGCGGAGCAAGTTTTTGAAATCACTGTAGGTTTTGCCGTCAAGGCAGAGAAAACGTCGGAGAACACATAATGAAGAAGCTGATTGGAGCAATGCTGGCCTGTCTGATGGCAGGTTCCTTGATGGCGGCAGTCCCCGAGATCACCAACAGCACGGGGGGCATCAAATCGGAGCGGGGGAGCACGGATCTGGTGACGGATGCCGATGCGGCCCCCATGAAGAACTTTCGCAAGGATGGTGACCTCTACGATCGCCAGTACATGCATCAGCCCCCGCTGATCCCCCACGACACCCGCAACTATGAAGTGGACAACAAGGTCAACAAGTGCCTGGCCTGTCACAGCTTCAAGAACGCCAGCGCCATGAAGGCCCCCAAGATCAGCCCGACTCACTTCGAGACCCGTGACGGCATGACCCTGGGCGAGGTCTCGCCGCGTCGCTACTTCTGCCTGCAGTGCCACGTGCCGCAAGCGGATGCCAAGCCGCTGGTGGAAAACACGTTTAAACCAGTTGAAGCGCTGAACTGAGGAGCCCATAGATGAAATTACCCGGTTTTGTGCAGCGTCTGTGGACCACCTTCAAGTCTCCCTCGAAGGCCGCCCTCTGGGTGCTGCTGTTGATGGGATTCTTCGGCGGGGTCATCTTCTGGGGCGGTTTCAACACCGCCATGGAAGCCTCCAACACCGAGAAGTTCTGTACCGGTTGCCACGAGATGAAGGACAACGTGTTCGTGGAGTACCGCGACACCATCCACTACGCCAACCGTTCCGGCGTGCGCGCCAGCTGCCCGGATTGCCACGTGCCGCATGAATGGACCTACAAGATCATTCGCAAGGTGCAGGCGTCCAAGGAGCTGTGGGGCATGCTGACCGGCAAGGTGGATACCCGCGAGAAGTTCGAATCGCACCGGCGCGAGATGGCCGAGCGGGAGTGGAAGCGGATGAAGGACACGGATTCGAGGGAGTGTCGCAACTGCCATAACTTCGAATACATGGACTTCTCCCTGCAAGGCAAACGGGGTGCCCAGATGCACTCCACCAGTCTGGCCAGCGGCGAGAGCACCTGTATCGACTGTCACAAGGGTATCGCTCACCAGCTGCCCGATATGACGGGCGTGAAGGGCTTCTAAGCCCACCTGATGCAGGCCGGGTTCGCCCGGCCTGTTTATATTCCGCCCGGTCAGGGCAAAAGCGCCGCCGTGCGCCCTTTTAATCCCCCCTCTGGCGCGAGTTTTGGTAGAATCGGCCCGCCGTGAGTCGCAGCGCGTGACCGACTGGTCAAGGTTTGGTCCTGACGGACACGAGCCTCTCCTCGCAATCGAGCGCTGCCAGCCGGGATCCTGGCCACTTTTCTTCTCTTTGCTCACGGTCCTTTGCCATCAGGAGCTGCCCATGGGACAGAAAAACAACGCATTCATTCCCCTCAAGATCGCCGTGCTGACGGTCTCCGACAGCCGTACCGCCGCCGATGACAGTGCGGGCGACTATCTGGTTTCTGCCCTGACCGATGCCGGCCACGTGCTGGCCGACCGGGCGCTCTGCCCCGACAATCTGTTTCGTATTCGCGCTCAGGTGAGCGACTGGATCGCCGATGAAGGGGTGCAGGTGGTGCTCATCAACGGCGGCACCGGCTTCAACGAACAAAACCGGGTGCCGGAGGCGGTCGGCGTGCTGTTCGAGCGCACCGTACAGGGCTTTGGCGAACTGTTCCGCCAGCTCTCCTTTGCCGAAATCAAGGGCTCCGCCATGCAGAGCCGCGCGCTGGCGGGGCTCGCCAATCGCACCCTGATTTGCTGCCTGCCTGGCTCCCCCGGCGCTTGCCAGCTGGGTTGGGAGAAGCTTGTCCAGGACCAGCTCGATGCCCGCACCAAGCCGTGCAACTTTGTCTCCCATCTTTGAGGGCCTGTGATGAACCCGACTGAACCCAAGCAGACTCAGCCCAACCTGACCCATCTCAACCAGAGCGGCGAAGCCCACATGGTGGATGTGACCGACAAGCAGGTGACCGAGCGTGAGGCTCGCGCCGAGGCGTTTGTCACCATGGCCCCTGCGACCCTGGCCCTGATCCTGAACGGTCAGCACCACAAGGGGGACGTGTTCGCTACCGCCCGCATTGCTGGCATCATGGCGGCCAAGAAGACCTCGGATCTCATTCCCCTCTGCCATCCACTGGCCCTTACCCGGGTGGAGGTAGAGATAGAACCTCAGGCGGAGCAAAATAGGGTCCACATTCGCACCCTCTGCAAGCTTGCCGGCAAGACCGGGGTCGAGATGGAGGCACTGACCGCCGCCTCGGTGGCGGCGCTGACCATCTACGACATGTGCAAGGCGGTACAAAAGGACATGGTTATCGAACAGGTGCGGCTGGTGGAGAAAAAGGGCGGCAAGTCTGGCCATTTTCAGCTGGGTGTGACTGATGGAGAGCAAGCATGATCAAGGTACTCTTTTTTGCGCAAGTAAGAGAGCTGGTGGCCTGCGACGAGCTGAGCCTGCCGTGCGACTACGCGAGTGCCGAGCAGCTGCGCAGCGCCTTGAGCGAGCGCGGCGACAAGTGGGCGCTGGCGCTGGAAGCGGGCAAGCTGCTGGTGGCGGTCAACCAGACCCTGGTGCCGCTGGATACGCCCCTTCATGATGGCGATGAGGTCGCCTTCTTCCCGCCGGTGACCGGAGGTTAAGGATGAGCGAGGCAACCATGACCGATCGCATTCTGGTGCAGCGGGATGACTTCTCGCTGGCCGACGAATATGCCCGCCTCGCCGCCCGGCAGGATACCGGCGCCGTGGTCAGCTTTGTCGGCAAGGTACGCGACTTCAATCAGGGGGCGCAGGTGAAAGGGCTGGCCCTCGAGCACTACCCCGGCATGACCGAGAAGGCGCTGACGGACATAGTGGCCGAGGCCCGCAGCCGCTGGCCCCTGCAGGAGTGCACCCTGATCCACCGCATCGGCGAGCTGCTGCTCGGCGATCAGATCGTGCTGGTGGTGGTGAGCAGTGCCCACCGCGAGGCGGCCTTCGAAGCTTGTCACTTCATCATGGATTTCTTGAAAACCCGGGCGCCGTTCTGGAAAAAAGAGCTGACCGCCGAAGGGGTACAACGCTGGGTCGAGGCCAAGGAGAGCGACAACACTGCCGCCGCCCGCTGGCAAGCTTGACCTGTTCAAGGGGGCTGGCTCATCGGGAGCCGCGGCCCCTGTTTTCGGGGCCGCCCCCTTGGCTGGGGACCGATAAAAGTGGCCCCAGTCAGGAGGTAAAGGAATGAAACCGCTGTTATCCGTTGTCATCGCCGGGGTCTGCGCCAGTGCGCTGCAGGCAGGTGCCGTGCAGGCCGACGAGGTCAAGGTGGCCGTGGCTGCCAACTTCAAGGGCACCATAGAGCGCATCGGCAAGGAGTTCACCGCCAAGACCGGCCACACTCTGGCCATCTCCTCCGCCGCGACCGGGGTGCTCTACACCCAGATCAGCCACGGCGCTCCGTTCGATCTCTTCCTCTCCGCCGACGTGAAAACCCCGCAGAAGCTGGAGCAGGAAGGCAAGGGCAGCGAGCGTTTCACCTACGCCATCGGCCAGCTGGGCCTGTGGCAGAAGGGCGGGCCGGCTCCTGACGAGGCAACCCTGCGCAGCTGGAAGGGCAACCTCGCCATCGCCAACCCGAAAACCGCTCCCTACGGCACCGCCGCCATGGCGACCCTCGACCATCTCAAGATCGATCCCAAGCAGTACCGCCTGCTGACCGGCACCAACATCGGCCAGACCTGGCAGTTCGTCGACACCGGCAACGCCGAGCTGGGCTTCGTCGCCTGGGCCAACCTGGTGGAAGCGGGCAAGACCGGCGAAGCCTGGGCCGTGCCGGCCGACTTCTATCCGCCCATCGAACAGCAGGGGCTGGTATTGAAGAAAGGGGCGGCGGTCGAGGCGCTGGTGGCCTGGCTCAAGGGGCCGGGTCAGGCACAGATCAAGGCGGCGGGTTATGCGCTGCCCCACTGATGGCGCAACCACACACCTGCCTGTTGAGTGGCCGACCCTCGGGTCGGCCCACTTTTGCGATAAGGATGCGCACCATGCCGTTGCCTGAATTCACCCGGGAGGTGGGCGATGAGTATTGAAAGAGATCTGCTGGCAATGACTCGTCTAACTCGGGATCAGCGCTACCGGGAGTGCGGCTCATTCGCCGTGTCTGGTGCTGGAGCTGGCGTTGGGAGTGAGTCCGATGAGTGAAGGGGATCTGCTGGCGGTCTGGCTCACCCTGAGACTGGCAGCCAGCACCACCGCCATCCTGCTGCTGCTCTCGCCCCCGTTGGCTTGGTGGCTGTCGCGTAGCCAGCACAGGCTCAGACCCGTGGTGGAGGCCCTGGTGGCGCTGCCGCTGGTGCTGCCGCCAACGGTGCTCGGTTTCTATCTGCTGCTGGCCTTCTCTCCCTCCTACGGATTGGGCGCCTGGTGGCGCGACACCTTCGGGGCGCCGCTCGCGTTCAGCTTTACCGGCCTGCTGCTCGCTTCCATCCTCTACTCGCTTCCTTTCGTGGTGCAGCCGCTCACCTCCGCCTTCGTCAACATGGGCAATAAGGAGCTGGAGGCCGCCGCCACTCTGGGGCTCGGGCCGGTGGAGCGCTTCTTTCACATCATCTTGCCGATGACGTTGCCCAGCTTCGTGATGGCGGCGGCGCTCGGTTTTGCCCACACCCTGGGGGAGTTCGGGGTGGTGCTGATGATTGGCGGCAACATCCCCGGCGAAACCCAGGTGCTCTCCATCGCCCTGTTTGATCACGTTGAGACGATGGACTATCAAAATGCCCACCTGCTGGCGGGCGGCCTGATGGGCTTCTCGCTGGTGATGCTGGTGCTGGTGTACGGGGTGCTGCAGCGCCGGCAACGGAGGCTGTTCGGATGAGCGACACCCGCAAGGCGCAACCGTTGCTGCTTAAGGCGAAGCGGGCGTTTGGCGCCTTTACCCTCGACTGTGAACTGGCGCTGGAGCTGGGGGGCATTCTCGGTCTGTTCGGCCCCTCCGGCTGCGGCAAGAGCAGCCTGCTGCGCATCATCGCCGGGCTGGACAGGGCGCCGGGTGACAAATTGAACTGGCAGGGCCGGGTGCTGAGCGAGCTGCTGCCCGAGGCGCGCCGCATCGGGCTGGTGTTTCAGGATTCGCGCCTCTTCCCCCATCTGAGCGTGCTCGGCAACCTGCAACTGGCGGCCCGCAAGGGGCGAGGGCGCTGGCAGCCCGAGGCGCTGGCGGCGCGGCTCGGCTTTGCCGAACTGCTGCCCCAGCCGGCCCACGGCCTCTCCGGCGGCCAGCGTCAGCGGGTGGCACTGGCCCGGGCCCTGTTGGCCGAGCCCGATCTGCTGCTGCTGGATGAACCTTTTTCTGCACTGGACAGGCGCAGCCGCATCCATCAGGCCCACGTGCTCAAGGGCTTGCAGCAGGAGAGCGGCATCCCGATGATCTTCGTCAGCCACGCCATGGAGGAGGTGAGCCTGCTGTGCGATCAGCTGGTGCTGCTGGCGGATGGCCGGGTGGAGGCGCAAGGCCGGCCGAGCGAGATCTTCGCCCGCACCGACTTGTCGCTTGCCAGTCGCGACGATGCCGGGGTGATGCTGGCGGCGACCCTCTCTCACTACGATGACGACGAGCAGATGGCAACCCTGCAGCTCGGCGAGCAGCAGTTGCGGGTCACCATGACCCAGGTGCCGGACGATGGCGGCCCCTTGCAGATCAAGGTGGCCGGGCGGGACGTGGTGATCGCCACCGCCCCCATCGAACACTCCAGCCTCTCCAACTGCCTCACCACCCGATTGCTGGCCGAACGTGAAGTGCGCCCCGGTCAGACCCTGTTGCAGTTGGCGCTGGGTCAGCAGATACTGCTGGCCCGGATCACCAGCCGCTCCGCCAGACGGCTGGCACTCGCCCCGAACCAGCAGATCTACGCCTACATCAAGGCGGTGAGTCTGGTCAGCGAGGGTTGAGCGGGTTGCAGAAGAGGCAGAAAATCAGGATGGTTCAGCGGATGAGTCGAGAGGCAATGAACTGATGCGCCGCAATCAGGTGATGAAATCCAACGGTCTTGCCCTGCGCAGCGCGGGGGAGGGCCCCTTGTTGTTGTTGTTGCACGGGCTGGGCTCCTCCAGCCTCGACTGGCAGGCGCAGATCGAACGCTTTTCCGAGCACTACCGGGTAGTGGCGCTGGATCTGCGCGGCCACGGCCAGAGCATGCAGGAGGGGCCGTTCGACGTGACGACCCTGGCGGCGGACGTGGTGAACTGGCTCGATGAACAGCCTGAGCCCGCCTGGGTGGTGGGGTTGTCGCTCGGGGCCATGGTGGCGCTGGAGCTGGCGCTGCAATTGCCGCACAAGGTGCAGGGGCTGGTGCTGGTCAACGGCTTCAGCGAATTTCTGCTGGAGACGCCAAAAGAGCAGGAGCGCTTTGCCCAGCGCCTCAAGTTGCTGCGCTGGTTCGGCCTGCGGCCGCTCGCCTGGTGGCTTGGCCGCGAGCTCTTTCCCGGCCCCGACCTTGCTCAGGTGCGTCACACCTTCCGGCTGCGTTTCGTGCGCAACAAGAAGAAAACCTACAAGGCGCTGCTGGAGGCGCTGCCCGGCTGGTCGGTGCGTGCCCGGCTCGGCAACATCTGGCAGCCGGTGGCCATCATCTCTACCAGTTACGACTATCTGCCGCTCGCCAAACGGGTGGAGCAGTTCGCCTCCCTGCCCAACGCCACCATCCACACCCCCAACGGCCACCACGCCTGGCCGGCGGAAGATCCCTCCGGTTTCAATCATCTGTTGCAGCGGATCCTCTCTACCCATTGATGAAGTGGTGGAGAACAGTGACAGATAAAAAAAGCCGACCTCATGGGTCGGCTTTTTTGTTGGTGCAAAGACTCGCTGGGGTGATTCACCCGTGCGAGCAGACCGGACAGTCTGGACGCTTGGGCAGCTTCATTTCGCGAAAGGTGCCGCCAAGGCCGTCGATCATCAGCAGACGGCCGCTGTAACTGCGGCCCATTCCCGCCAAGAGCTTGATGGCTTCGAGCGCCTGCAGGCTGCCCACCAGTCCCACCACAGGTGCCAGCACCCCCGCTTCGACGCAGGTGAGCGCCTGCTCGCCAAACAGGGCGCTGAGGCAGGCGTAGCAGGGTTCCCCCTCCTGCCAGGTGAAGCTGCAGACTTGTCCCTCCAGCCGGATGGCGGCGCCGCTGACCAGTGGCACGCCGTGCTGGCGGGCCTTTTGGTTGAGCAGGTTGCGAATGGCCAGGTTGTCGGTGCAATCCAATACCAGCTGGTGCTGTGGCAACAGGGCATCGAGCAGCGCCTCGTCGGCCACGGCGGCGTGGGTCTCCACGTTGAGCCAGGGGTTCAGGGCGCGCAGGGACTGGGCGGCGGAGTCCACCTTGTAGTGGCCGATGCGCTCATCGGTGTGCAGCACCTGGCGCTGCAGGTTGGAGAGCTCCACCCGATCGAAATCGACCAGGGTGAGCTGGCCGACCCCGGCCACCGCCAGATACTGGCTGGCGGCGCAGCCCAGGCCGCCCGCACCTATCACCAGCACATGAGCCTGCTTGAGCGCCTCCTGCCCCTCGAAGTCGAAGGACTTGAGGATGATCTGACGGTTGTAGCGCAAGAGCTCGGCATCGCTCAGGATCTCCCTCACAGCAGCAATCCCCCGAACGGTTCGACGGTGACCGTCTCGCCTGCCGCAACGCGGCCCCGCTCGCGCTCAAGGACGATGTAACAGTTGGCCCGCGACAGGGAGCTGAACACGGCGGAGTCCTGCGAGCCGGTGCTGCGTACTTCCAGACCGTTTTGCCCTTGAATCAGGATGCCGCGCTGGAAGTCGAGCCGGCCCGGTGCCTTCTTGAGCGGCTCGGCGGCAATGGCTGGCAGTTGGAGCGGGCGCTCGAAGCGTTGGCCGGCCAGCTTGGCCAGCGCCGGTTGCACCAGCTGATCGAAGGTGACCATGGCGGAGACCGGGTTGCCCGGCAGGCCGAAGAACCAGGCGTGGGGCAGACGACCGAAGGCAAACGGCTTGCCCGGCTTGATGGCGAGCTTCCAGAAGCCGATTTCGCCTAGCTCCTCCAGCAGCTGTTTGGTGAAGTCCGCTTCCCCCACCGAGACACCACCGGTGGTGATGAGGGCGTCAGCTTCGCGGTCGGCCTTCAGAAAGGCGTCGCGCAGCTGGGCCGGATCGTCCGGGATGATGCCAAGATCGAGGCAATCGCAGCCCATGCGATCCAGCATGGCCCGCACGCCGTAGCGGTTGGAATCGTAGATGTCGCCGTGGGCGAGGGGGGTGCCGATTGGCTGGAGCTCGTCACCGGTACTGAAGATGGCCACTTTGAGCTGCCGACGTACCGACACGCTGGCAATGCCGAGGGAGGCCAGCAGCGGCATCTCCCGGGCGGTGAGGCGAGTACCGGCAGCGAGCACGCTGGCGCCCTCGCGGATGTCTTCGCCGCGGCGGCGAATGTTCTGGCCGGGCACCGGCGTGGTCAAAAAGGTGATCCTGTCGCCGTCGGCTTGCGTTTCTTCCTGCATCACCACCGCATCCGTCCCGGCCGGCACCGGGGCGCCGGTCATGATGCGCACGCAGTGGCCGGCGGGCCACTCACCCTGATAGGGCTGACCGGCAAAAGCTTTGCCCGCCATGATGAGGGGGGCGCCGCCGGCGAGATCGGCCAGCCGCACCGCATAACCATCCATGGCGGAGTTGTCGAACGGGGGCACGGAGAGAGGGGAGGCGATATCCATGGCGAGTACCCGGCCAAGGGCCTCTGGCAGGGGCAGTTGTTCGCTGTCGCAGCAGCCATCAAGCTGTGCCAGCATGCCCTGCAGGGCGTCGCTCAGGGGGAGTAGTCCGCTGGTATCAAATCCCATGTCATGACCTCATTGTGTGATGGAGGGGGAGTAGAAGGCGGATTATCCCAAAAATCCAGCTGGATGGGCAGGTTGCCGCGGGATAAAACCGACTGGCTGCACAGATAGGCTGCGACCGGAGCGAAAGGGTACCCCGTATGGGGAGCGCCGACGGGGTAAAATTCACCGGATTGGCATAAAGTCAGGGAACGGGCTTGAGTTAGCTTGAATTATGACAATAATCGCCGTTTACTATTGCGCCAAAACAGAATGCCGTCATAGACAAGGCGGCCATCACAGTCCCTGAGCGTGGGAGAGGAACAAGATGACGAGCTTAAGTCGGGAAGCCCTGTTGGTCAGGGCCGCCCTCGAGGCCGAGGGCCTCGAAACACCTCTGGTGGCCAATGCACTGGACGGTCAGCAGAAGCGGGAGAAGATCGAAGGCCACATGCGCGCCATCATGGAGACGCTGGGGCTGGATCTGGCCGATGACAGTCTGGCGGAGACGCCGCATCGCATCGCCAAGATGTACGTCAACGAGATCTTCTCCGGCCTCGATTACGCCACCTTCCCCAAGGTGACGGTGATCGAGAACAAGATGAAGGTGGACGAGATGATCATGGTGCGGGACATCAGCCTCACCAGCACCTGCGAGCACCACTTCGTCACCATCGACGGGCTGGCCCATGTGGCTTACATCCCCCGTGGCAAGGTGATCGGGCTCTCCAAGATCAACCGCATCGTGCAGTTCTTTGCCCGCCGCCCCCAGGTGCAGGAGCGGCTGACCCAGCAGATCCTGCTGGCGTTGCAGACCCTGCTCGGCACCAAGGATGTGGCCATCAGCATCAAGGCGACCCACTTCTGCGTGAAGGCCCGCGGCGTGATGGACTCCACCTCCTACACCACCACCACCTCCCTCGGTGGGGTGTTCAAGACCCAGCCCGATACCCGTGCCGAATTTCTGGCCGGCCTGAAGCGCTGATCTGCCCGGAGACGTGCCGCTGCTGCGGCATGTCTCCTCGCTTTCCCCTCCTTTTTCCTTCTCCTGTCTGCCCGCCGATTGCCCCGACAATTTTTCTCAAGGGATTGGCAGGCCCGGTCGATATATCTTTTCATGGCTTGGGTGCGCTCTTTGGGAGCGCAGACAAGCCGGCAAGGTGCCTGTTCCGGCGGCTCTCTCGACCGGGGTCTTGCTGCCGTTTCCCTGCCATGCGCCATCGCGGCTTGGGCTCGGTGCTTGGGCAGATCGGCACTTTGGCAACACTGTTCGCCTCGTTCATGCAAGGACATAGATTCATCAAGGCTGGATGAGCCGCCATGGAGGCGGTGACTGCGGATCGTATCGCTACGGTCCAGACGAGCGTTATCTGTTCACTCATATCCAGGACATGCCATGAATACCAGTACCATGACCATTGGCAAGAAACTCACCGCCGGCTTTGCCGTGCTCGGCCTGATGATGGCCTTCATCGGCGGCTTCTCGTTGCTGCAGTTCGGCAACATGAACCGGGCGGCCATCGGCTTTACCGACAGCATATTGCCCGCCGTGGTGCGCACCAGCACCCTGGGTGAGACCATCAACACCCTGCGCCGCTATGAACTGGATGTGTTTCTGGTGGCAGCCGACCCGCAGCAAAGAGCCCACTATCGGGATCTCAGCGAGCAGAGCCTGCAAGAGGTTGCCCGGCAGGTCAAAGCCCACGACGCCACCATCTGGGCAGAGGATGTGGAGGAGCGTCGCACCTTCGATATCGTCAAGCAGGATTGGGACAAGTACGTCGCCCTGCACCAGCGGGTGCGGCTGATGCAGGATGGCGGCCAGCTGGCCGAGGCCCAGCAGTTGTTCATGAGCGAGGGGATCACCCTCTATACCAACCTGGCCAAGTCGGTGGCGGACCTGATCCGCATCAACCACGGCTACTCCGTGGGCTCCCGTGCCCAGGTGGTGGAGGCGTTTGACAGCGCCAAGCTGAGCATCATCATCGCCCTGCTGCTGGGTCTGGGGCTGGCGGCCGTGCTCTCCACCGTGCTGACCCGCCAGATCCGCGATCCCCTGGTGATGCTGGCCCGTCAGGCGCAGCGCATCGCGAGCGGTGATCTGGGCAAGGGCGAACTGCAGGAGTGGATCCGCGGCAGTCGCTTCAAGCGTGACGAGCTGGGTCAGCTCGGCGCCGCCATCGATCGCATGCAGGGTTCGCTTGCGGATCTGGTGAGCGAGATCGCCGGCTCGGTGAGCCAGCTCAGCAGCGCGGTGGAGGAGGTGAGCGCCATCTCCGAGCAATCCGCCACCGGCATGGCTCGCCAGCAGAGCGAGGTTTCCCAGGTCGCCACCGCCATGAACGAAATGCAGTCCACCGTCAACGAGGTGGCCCGCAACACCACGGATGCCATGAGCGCCGCCAAGGATGCCTCCCGCACCTCGACCCAGGGCAATCAGGTGGTGCGCAGCGCCATCAGCAGCATCGAGGAGGTGTCGGTCAAGATTGAGCAGGCGGGCGCCGTGGTACAGCAGCTGGAGCAGGACAGCAACAACATCAGCATGGTGCTGGACGTCATTCGCGGTATCGCCGAGCAGACCAACCTGCTGGCGCTCAACGCGGCCATCGAGGCGGCCCGTGCCGGCGAGCAGGGTCGCGGCTTCGCGGTCGTTGCCGACGAGGTGCGCTCCCTGGCCCAGCGCACCCAGAACTCCACCGCCGAGATCAGCAAGATGATCGAGGTGTTGCAGGAGCGTACCGCCGAGGCGGGCAGCGCCATGCAGCTGAGTCGCCAGCAGATGCAGGAGAGCGTGGGGCTGGCCCGGGAAGCGGGTAGCAGCATCGATACCATCAACGGTGCCGTCACCCAGATCACCGACATGAACACCCTGATCGCCACCGCCACCGAGGAGCAGAACGCGGTGACCGAGGAGCTCAACCGCAGCATCGTCAACATCCACAATGCGGCCGACGAGAACGCCCTGGGGGCCCAGCAGACCGCCCAGGCCTGCGTGGAGCTGAGCAAGCTGGCCAATACCCTGCACCATATGACCCAGCGCTTCACCCTCTAAGGCTGATCCTTGGTTACATATAACAGAAGGCCCCGCCAATCGGCGGGGCCTTGTTGTTTCTGGCAGGCTTGCTGATCGCAGGGTCGATGAGCGCAGCGCCATCGGCCGGCGCCAGACCCTTTATCCGGCCATTTAGCTCAGCCCGACGATATCGCCGTTATCGTCGATATCGATATGACGGTAACCGGTGGCAGGCTGTCGAGGCGGTGGCTTGGCCTGCAACTGCCACTCACCATCAACCATCAGCTCAGGCCGACGATATCGCCATCTTCATCGATATCGATATGACGGTAGGCCGGCAGGCTGCCAAGGCCCGGCATAGTCATGATGGGGCCCGCGAGGGCATAGACGAAGCCAGCACCGGCGCACAGCTTCACCTCCTCGATGGGCACCTCGAAATCGGTCGGCACCCCCTTGAGGGCGGGGTCATGGCTGATGGAGAGCGGCGTCTTGGCCACGCAGACTGGCAAGTGATCCCACCCCTCGGCAGAGAGTTGTGCCAGCTGCCGGCGCGCTTTATCGGAAAGCTGCACGCCGCGCCCGCCATAACCGCACTCCACCAGCGTCGCCAGCTTGGCGTCCAGGCTCATTTCGTCGGGGTAGAGCAGTTTGACCATGCCCGGTTGCTCACAGGCGGCCACCACCGCCTGGGCCAGCTCGCTGGCACCGGCCCCGCCCTGGGCAAAGGCGCTGGAGATGGCGCTGCCACAAGCGCCGGCCTGCATCGCCTCACGGGCCAGCAAGGCCAGCTCGGCCTCGCTGTCGGTGGGGAAGCGGTTGATGGCGACCACCACCGGCACCCCGTAGCGGCGGGCATTGGCGATGTGCCAGCCGAGGTTGGCGCAGCCCTGCTCGAGAGTCGGCAGATCCTCGCGCAGCAGGCTTTCCGGCAGCGGCTGACCCGGTCGAATGTCGAGCAGGCCGCTGTTGGCCTTGAGGCCGCGCACCGTGGCCACCAGCACCACGCAGGCCGGTGCGATGCCTGACTGGCGGTGCTTGATGTTGAAGAACTTCTCCAGCCCCATGTCGGAGCCAAAGCCCGCCTCGGTCACCACGTAATCGGTGAGGCCGAGGGCCATGCGATCGGCGATCACCGAGGAGTTGCCGTGGGCGATGTTGGCAAAGGGGCCGGCGTGCACCAGCACCGGGGTCTGCTCGGTGGTCTGCATCAGGGTCGGCTGCAGGGCCTCTTTGAGCAGCACTGTCATGGCACCCGCCACTTCCAGCTGCTCGGCGGTGATGGGCTGGCCGCGCAGGTCGCGGGCCAGCTGGATGCGGCCGATGCGCTGGCGCAGGTCTTTCAGATCGCTCGCCAGCGCCAGAATGGCCATCAGCTCGGAGGCGGCGGTGATGACGAAGCGATCCTGCCGCTCGATGCCATCGGCGGCGCCCCCCTGTCCAATCGTGAGGTGGCGCAGGGCGCGGTCGTTCATGTCGAGGGTGCGCGGCCAGAGAATGTTGTCTGCATCGATATCGAGGCGCTGCAAACCGGTTCTGGCGCTGAACTGGTCACCGAGTTTGCGCTCGTGGAACAGGCGGGCATCGAGGGCCGCCGCCGCCAGGTTGTGGGCAGCGGTGAGGGCGTGAAAGTCACCGGTGAGGTGGAGGTTCATCTCCTCCATCGGTACCACCTGGGCGTGACCGCCACCGGCGGCGCCCCCCTTGACCCCGAACACCGGGCCCAGGCTCGGCTGGCGGATGGTAGCGATGCTGGGCTGGCCGATATGGTTGAGCCCCATGGAGAGGCCGAGGGTGGTCACCGTCTTGCCCTCGCCAAGTGGGGTGGGGGTGATGGCGCTCACCAGCACCAGCTTGCCCGCCAGTTTGGGGAGAGACTTGAGCAGCTCGAGGCTGAGTTTGCCCTTGTAGTGACCGTAAGGATGGAGCTGGTGCGAAGGGATGGCGAGGCGTTCGGCCAGCGCGTGAATGGGAAGACGGGGGGACTGGCGGGAGATCTCGATATCGCTTAGCATCAGCACCTCGTTGGCATGTCAGGTCAAATATGCGGCGCAGTCTAGTGGAATCAACAGGATTATCCAATGAGTAATAATATTTTGTTCGGCAATCGTGAGCTGCATCTAACGCCCATCGAGCTGGATCTCAACGCCCTCTATCACCCGCCCAAACAGCCGTTGACCGCGCTGGGGGTCGTCAGCGCCTTCATTCCGCTGTTTGGTTATGGCTGGCAGGCGATGACCCAGGATCCCGAGACCCACTTTCGCCACGAACTGGGCAAGCGCATCAACAAGCACAAGACCGACGAGGCCAATCTCATCCTGACCCTGCAGCTGGCCGGCATGCTCGACTGCCACTGCCTGCACATCACCTTGCCCTATGCCTTTGACGAGGCGCAGCTGGCGACCCTGCGCCAGCGCCTGCCGCGCTGGCAGCTGAGCCTGCGCGACTTGCTGCTGGTGGCCGAGCTGCCGCTGCCTGCCGATAGCGTCGCCTCATAGCCATCCCGTCACCTCGGCCGCGGCAAGACTTAAGCCTTGCGATCCCAGTAGTGGGGGGCGAGATAGCGCTCCTGCACGAATTCGATGAAGCAGCGCACCTTGGCCGAAACGAAACGGCGGTGCGGATAGAGGGCATAGAGCCCCACCTGCCCCTTCTCCCACTCCGGCAGCAGTGACACCAGGGCGCCGGAGCGCAGCGCATCGCCGACGATGAAGGTGGGCTGCAGTATGATGCCCTGATGGTCGCAGGCCGCCCGGGTCAGGGCTACCCCGTTGTTGGCCCGCAGCGGCCCCTGCGGGCGCACGCTCAGCTGCTCGCCATCCCGTTTGAACACCCAGTCCGGCTGGGTCAGGGTGTAGAGCAGGCAGTCGTGCTGCTTGAGATCCTCCGGGGTGTTCGGTGTGCCTCGACGGGCCAGATAGGCCGGGCTGGCGCACACCTCCAGCCGCATCATGGCCAGCGGTTTGGCCACCAGGGAGGAGTCTGGCAGGTTGCCGATGCGCAGCGCCAGATCGAACCCCTCTTCCACCAGCGCCACCCGTCGGTCGCTGTACTCTATTTCCAGCTTCAGATCCGGGTAGCGTTCACGAAACAGCGGCAGGGCGGGGGAGAGGTGCAGGTAGCCGAAATCCATCGGCACCGACAGCTTGAGGGTGCCCTGGGGCTGCTGGTTGTTGCGGGTCAGCTGGCTGTGGGTCTCTTCGAGCTCCGCCAGCAGCGCCTGGGAGCGCTGGTAGTAGAACTGGCCGGCCTCGGTGGGGTTGACCTGGCGGGTGGTGCGCGACAGCAACCGGGTGGAGAGCGACTCCTCCAGCTGCTGCATCAGCTTGGAGGTCATGGCGACCGAGATGCCGAGCTGGTTGGCGGCCTTGGTAAAACTTTGACACTCCACCACCTTGATGAAGGTGCGCATGGCGGCTATCTGGTCCATCTTTCACTCTCAGTTGATAATTATTTTAATAAATCGCTGATTATCTATTCCGATATGGAGGTTAGCATCTTGGCTGTTGTTGTGAACCCCCAATATGAAGGAACGAACGGATGAAAATGACCAAGGCCCTGCTGGCCTCCTGCCTGTTTATGGCGGCTCCCCTGATGGCAGCCGATTACGACGTCGATGCGGCGCACACCACGGTGCAGTTCAAGGTGGGTCACCTCGGCTTCTCCGAACTGGTGGGCCGTTTCAATACCTTCAGCGGCACCTTCAGCATGGACGACGCCAACCCGGCGGCGGCCAAGGCGAGCTTCGAGATCGATGCCGCCAGCGTGGACTCCAACCACGAGCCGCGCGACAAACACCTGCGCAGCCCCGATTTTCTCGACGTGAAGCAGTTCCCCAAGATGACCTTCGTCAGCTCCGGCTATGAGGGCACCAAGGATAAGGGCGTACTGAAAGGCACCCTGACCCTGCACGGTGTCTCCAAGGAAGTGGCCTTCGATCTGGTCCACATCGGTGAAGGCAAGGATCCCTGGGGTGGCTACCGCAGCGGCTTCAACGCCACCACCACCATCAAGCGCAGCGACTTTGGCGTGAACTACATGGTGCCGAACATCCCTGACGAGATGAGCATCAATCTGTTCGTCGAAGGCGTGCGCAAGTAATGGGCGCGGCACTCCTGCTGCAAACCCTGGCGGCTCCTTTGGGAGCCGCTTTGCTGTCGTGGCGCTGGCCGCGGCTGGGGTATCTGTGGGGCGCATTGGCGCTCTGGTTGGTGGGCTGTCTGCTGGGCGGTGCCTACGGGCTGCCGGTCAAGGCGTGGCAGTGGCTGCCGCTGACTCTGCTGGTGCCCGCCCTGGCGGCGCAACTGGCCGACCAGCGGGCCGCGCTTGCGCTGTTTGCCGCCCTGGGGGCGCTGGTGTGGTGGCAGGGGCTGGCCTCGGTACTGGCAAGCGAACCCTCTATCTGGCTGGCGTTGCTGCCTGCCATCGCCTGGCTGGGATGGACCGGGCTGCGCGGTGACAGCCGTGAGGGGCTCGGCTTTGCCCTCGGCTTCATCTGGCTGGCGCTGGTGATCGGCATCGACGGCAGCCTGCTGATTGCCCAGCTGGCCGGCGCGCTGGCGGCGTTCGCCGGTTTCCGTGCCCTGCTCGGAGCCTTTGCCGGCTGCCAGGTGGCGCCCGCGGCGCTCGGATTGGCGCTGGCCTTTGTGCAGATGCTCGCCTGGCAATACGTGGAAGTGCCGCTGCTGGTGCTGCTGCCGGTCTGGCTGTTGCCGCTGCTGGAGTGGACCTTGCGCAGCAAGCCCTGGATCCAGCGCTGGGCCCTGCTGATCCTGCTGGCGGGCGCAGGAGCCGGACTCAGCCTCTGGAAGGTGTGGCCGGAAGCCTCGTTGTACTGATTTTTAGCATAAAAAACAGTCAATTAACCCGAAAGTTGACGGCTATGTCATAGTCTGCACAGATAAAGATTGAGCCCCATAGTGGTTTCAGATAAAAAGGTTTTTCAATTATCTGGATACACACAGAACCCGGTCTGACCGGGTTCTGTTTGCCTGCTTGTTTGCGGCGCGCTAAGGAGGCCACAGTTGCGCAGTCAAGGATCTGAGCATCTGTTTTTTCGCCATTTCACCGAGCAGGGACGTCTCGACGGGCTCTGCATCCTGCTGGTTACCCATCTGCTTCCCGATCGCCCCCAGTTTATCCAGGCCCTCGATCAGATCGGGCGGATCGGCGCCATCCTGCCCAAACCCAAGTCAGTGCATGGACCGACCCTGACCTGGGCCCAGCAACACTATCCGGTACTGCCCCTCAATCGCCAGTGGACCAACACCCCGCAGGGGGTGATCGAGCACATAGCCCCGCTGGTAGCTCCCCATGAGCGGCTGATCATCCTCGATATCGGGGGCTATTTCGCCAGAACCCAGGTCACCCTCAGCGAGTATTTCGGCCCCCGCTTCCTCGGGGTGGTGGAGATGACCGAAAACGGCCATCAGCGCTACGAGCAGGAGGTGCTGGCCACCCCGGTCATCTCGGTGGCGCGCAGCCCCCTCAAGCAGGCCGAGGATATCCAGATTGGTCTGAGCGTGGTCTACTCCGCCGAATCCCTGGCCCGCACCCTCAACCGCACCTTCAATGTCTGCCAGGCCGCCCTGTTCGGCTACGGCAAGGTGGGCCGCAGCATCGCCCGTGAACTCAGGTGCCGCAACCTGCACCTGGAGCTGGTGGAGACCGACGTACTGCGCCAGGTGGAGGCGCTCTCCCACGGCTTCAAGCTGGTGGGCAAGGCCGAAGCCCTCGGTCGGGCCGAGCTGGTGATCTGCTCCACCGGCAACGGCGCGCTGGATTTGGCGGATCTGCAGCAGTTGCGCCCCGGCACCATGGTCGCCTCGGTCACCTCGGCGGACGACGAGTTTGCGTTCTGCCTCGCCCAGCTGCCCTGGCCGAGCGAGGAGGTGTGCCCCCACGTGCTGGCACTGACCCGCCCCGACGGCAGCACCATCTTCCTGCTCAACCGGGGCGAGGCGGTCAACTTCGTCCACGGTGCCGTCATCGGCGAATATGTCTATCTGGTGCTGGCGGAGATCATCGAAGGGGTGCGTCAGCTGGCGTTGCAGCCGCTGGCCCCCGGTCTGTTCGACCTGCCGCAGTCGACCATGCGCACCATTGCCCGCCACTGGCTGGCCGACTTCCACGGGGTCGCCCAGTGAGTGCCTTTTTCTTAGCCGCCATTGATGGAGTGACGACATGAGCGACACGACGCTGCCCACCCCCAAACCCCGCATCGAGATCCGCTACTGCACCCTCTGTCGCTGGATGTTGCGCGCCGCCTGGCTGGCCCAGGAGCTGCTCTCCACCTTCGACAGCGATCTCGGCGAGGTGGCGCTGGTGCCGGCCAGCAAGGGGGAGTTTCGCATCCTGGTGGACGGGGTGCTGGTGTGGGATCGGGTGGCCGACGATGGCTTCCCCGAGGCCAAGGAGATCAAGCAGCGGGTACGCGATGTCATCGCCCCCGAGCGTGACCTCGGCCACGCCGATCGCAAGCCGGCCGCCGAGTAGGCCACAGCATCAATGACAAAGAGAGGGAGGCGCAGGCCTCCCTCTCTCGTTGTGGCGCCCGTTCAACGGTCGGCAGTTGTGCCCGACTCCTCCTCTGCGGGAAGGCCGATATAGCGAGCCCGCTTGTGGGGCTTGAGGCGGCTCACATCCACCCACACCAGGCCGTCGATGCAGTGGTTGAAGTCGGGGTCGATGCCAAAATCCATGAACTGCACGCCGCCCGGCTCGCACAGCTCGGAGTATTGCTTGTAGAGGGTGGGAATGGCACAACCCAGGTTGTCGAGGCGGGCCTTGAGCTCCCGCAGATCGGCGCCGTAATCCAGCCCGGCAAACAGCGGCGGCGTGGCGGGGTAGGGGCGGCGCGACGGGGCGAGCGCGAGCTCGGGGGCAAAGTGCTGGCGATAGAAGCTCACCAGCAGATCCTTGGCCGCCGCCGGCAGGCTGCCGGAGAGCGACACCGGGCCGAACAGGTAGCGGTAGCGGGGATAGCGCGCCAGATAGGCGCCGATGCCGAACCAGAGGTAATCGAGCCCCCGCTTGCCCCAGTAGGCGGGCTGGATGAAGCTGCGGCCAAGCTCGATGGCAAGTTCCAGCCTGGGCAGCAATTTCTCTTCAAAGCCGAACAGGGTGTGGCTGTAGAGGCCGCCAAGCCCCTTGCTGGTCAGCAGTTCGGCCACCGGCGCGAAACGGTAGGCGCCGATGATCTCGAGCCGGGCCGGATCCCAGAGAATGAGGTGGTGGTAGTCATCGTCGAAGGCGTCGAGATCCCGCCGCCTGCCGGAGCCTTCCCCCACCGCTCGAAAGGCGATTTCCCGCAGGCGCCCCAGTTCGCGCAGGATCACCGAATGGCTCAGCTCGTGGCGCCGGTAGAGGTAGATCCCCTGGCCATCCGGGGTATGGCCGAGCGCCT
This sequence comes from Aeromonas sp. QDB34, assembly GCF_027705405.1. Classification (NCBI taxonomy): domain Bacteria; kingdom Pseudomonadati; phylum Pseudomonadota; class Gammaproteobacteria; order Aeromonadales; family Aeromonadaceae; genus Aeromonas; species Aeromonas sp. QDB34. The sequence goes on from NZ_JAPDBT010000003.1 coordinate 261,041, forward strand.
CGCAGGCGTCGATGGCCTGTTTGAGCTGACGGCGCTCCTCCGGCAGGGCGATGGGGGCCTCGGTGGCCAGCAAACCCCGCTTGCCGCGTCCGATCCGGTAGAGGTGGCTGCGCACCAGCCGGGCCGCGCTCTTGGCGGGCAGCTCCTGCACCCCGCTCACCGGAATGCGGGCACCGATGGTGACGCCGATGCGTTTCCCTTGCTGGCGAAATAGCTGCTTGACCAGCAACAGCCCCGCCCAGTCGTTGTGGAGCCAGGCGGCGAGATAGAAGGAGAGACCGTTGCGCCCGTCCAGGTGGATGGGCACCAGCGGGGTGCGGGTGCGCTGGGCCAGCTTGATGAAGCCCGCCTGCCAGGGGCCATCCTTGACCCCCTTGGGGCCGAGGCGCGACACCTCGCCGGCGGGAAAGATCACCAGCGCCCCTTCGCTCGCCAGGTGCTCCCCCATCGCCAGAATGGCACGCCGGTCGGTCTTGCCGCCCAGGTTGTCCACCGGCAGCAGCAGGGGGCGCAGCGGCATCAGCTGAGCCAGCAGCTGATTGGCCACTATCTTGACGTCCGGCCGGATGCGGCCGAGCAGGCGCAGCAGGGCCAGCCCGTCGAGGGAGCCGATGGGGTGGTTGGCGACGATGATGACCCGGCCGCTGGCCGGAATGTGCTCGAGCTGGGCCTCGCTCACCCGGTAGTCGAAGTCGAGCTCGGTCAGCGCCTGCTCGACGAAGTCGAGTCCGCGCAGGTGGGGATGGCTCGTGGCGAAGCGTTGAAACGCCTCTTCGTGCAGCAGCCAGCGCAGCCCCTGCCGGAGCAGGAGGCGCAGCAGGCCGTGGGCCGAGAGGCGGGGCAGGTGTTGTTGTAGCAGGGCATCGACACTGAACATGGGCAGGGCTCCGATGAGTCGTTGCCCTAGCGTGACGCTCTTCTGTTCCCGCCCCATGGCAGCGGGGTGACAGTTTGATGGCAAAGAGGGGCGCCGGTTAACCGGCTCCCCTCTTTGGTCATGGCGGTGACGATGGCCGGTCTAGCCGCGCCAGGCCGAAGTCAGGCGCACCAGCTCCACCAGGGTAGTGACCGCTTTCTCCATGGATTGCAGCGGGATGAACTCGTGCTTGCCGTGGAAGTTGTGGCCGCCGGTAAACAGGTTGGGGCAGGGCAGCCCCATAAAGGAGAGCCGCGCCCCGTCGGTACCGCCACGAATGGGCTTGATCCTCGGGGTGACGTCGGCGGCCAGCATGGCTGCCTTGGCCAGCTCGACGATGTGCATGTGCGGCTCGATCTGGCTGCGCATGTTGCGATAGCTGTCGGTCAGGGTGAGCTCGATGCGTGCCCTGGGCGCCTCCAGCTGCAGCGAGGCGACCCGCTCCTTGAGCTGGGCTTTGCGGGCGGCGAAGCCCTCGTCGTCGAAGTCGCGGATGATGTAGTGCAGGCTGGTCTCTTCCACTGTGCCGTTCATCTGGGCCAGGTGGAAGAAGCCCTGATAGCCGTCGGTCGCCTCCGGGGTCTGCTCGGCGGGCATGGCGGCGTGGAAGCGGGCGGCCAGGGTCTGGCTGTTGATCATGCTGCCCTTGGCGGTGCCGGGGTGCACGTTGTTGCCGATAAAACGCACGGTGGCGCTGGCCGCGTTGAAGTTCTCGTATTCGAGCTCGCCCAGCTCGCCACCGTCTACCGTATAGGCCCATTTGGCCGGGAAGCGGTCCAGCGGGAAGCGGTCGGCGCCGCGGCCTATCTCCTCGTCCGGGGTAAAACCGATCCAGACATCGCCGCGGGGGATCTCGGGGTGGGCCAGCAGGTGGTCGATGGCGGTGAGGATCTCGGCGATGCCCGCCTTGTCATCGGCCCCCAGCAGGGTGCTGCCGTCGGTGGTGATGAGATCCTGCCCCAGGTAGTTTTTCAGGAAGCGGTAATCGCGAATGGCCAGCACCTCGTCCCCCTTGCCCAGACAGATGTCGCCGCCCTGATAGTTTTCGATGATCTGGGGCACCACGTGCGCCGCCTCGTAGTCGGCGGTATCCATGTGGGCGATGAGGCCGATGGCCGGCGCGTCCGGCTGGTTGCCCGGCAGGCAGGCGGTGAGGTAGCCGTATTGGTCCAGGGTGACCCGGCTCAGCCCCATCTGCTGCATCTCGTCGCACAGGGCGCGGGCGAAGACGAGCTGCCCTTCGCTGCTGGGACAGGCGGGATTGGTCGCATCGGAGCGGGTATGAAAAGTCACGTAACGCAGAAAACGCTCAAGCAAGGTATCCATTGGCAAGCCTCGTACCGGTGGGGAAGGGCCATTGTGGCCAATCTGGCGGCGCGGCTTTTTGCGTCAGCGCAGTTTTTGCCGCATTTTTTGGCGAAGATCTGGCTGTAAACGTGTAAGGTGGTTCAGGCTGTGGTTGTTGATATCAAGCGCAGCATAAAATATCCAATTGCTGACATTTTTAAGCGGCTTGTGATGTAGCTCGGCAGGAGCTCATTACTTATGGTGTCGGGGGCGACAACGGATGGCGCAAACCGGCGTTATTTTCAGGGTGGAAAAGAGGGGGTGGACGGACTTCTTCCCCCGCGTGCCAGGCCTGCTGGCAGCAAGATTTGATCGCCTTATTAAAAGCAGTTTTTGAACACTATTTTTTATTGTCACCGCTGGCGGTAAGTGTGTACACTCCGCGCCGATCCAAGGGTAACCCTGAGCAGGCAGAGGCCGCCAGACTCCCGGAAGATCAGACGCCTATAGGGCGAGGCACGCAGCAACGACAGACACTGCTAGGGTATGGTTTCTTTAATACCGGTTAGGCTCCGGTATCAGGGAGAACAACGGACACTCAATGTCCAGCTGACCGAGTGAGCCAACGGCTCATCATCTTCCCTTGTCATGGGCGGTCACTGGTGCTGAGCTGGCTGTGGTTGTTGTCGTCTATCAACACGCACGCGTGCTGACGCCTTCGCTTCTCTTCCTTGAAACCTTCCCTTGCTGTCGTGATGGCTGCCGAATGATGAACGGACCGCGTGGCTGATGCTGTCCGTCATCAAAGTACCGCGGCGCTGTTAGCGCAGCACCGCATACCGTTGAGCTTGATGTAAAGCCACCAGCCCCACATCAAGACTCGTTACTTCCCCAAGATCCACCAGGCAGCCTAGGCTTGCCGCGATGTGCAAGGGATGTGACGGAAGGGCCCGGGTCAACCCGCCGCGTAGTGCGCGCAGGTTGCAGGAGTCGCCCTTCCAGAGCCGGCAGGCCGCCTCGGCGCGCCGCACCTTGTCATCGATGGTCTGGATGTGATTGAGGGTAACGAAGGCGGCCACCGGCCGCTCATTTGCGAGGCATAGCCCATGACTAACTGGTCCAGCAAGGACTCCTTGAAGGTCTACAACGTTCCCTACTGGGGTGCGGGTTTTTTCAACATCAATGACGCCGGTCATGTGACCGTCGCTCCCGACAAATCACGCCCTGATGCACAGATCGTGCTCTCCGACGCCATCGAACAGTTGCGTCAATCCGGGCTGACCACTCCGGTACTGCTGCGTTTCCCTGACATCCTCAAGAGTCGGGTCGATGCGTTGTTCAACGCCTTCGGTCAGGCCATCGAGAAGTCAGGCTATGAAGGGGACTACCTGTGCGTTTACCCGATCAAGGTAAACCAGCAGCGTCGCGTCATCGAGACCATCAGCCAGTCCTACAGCGACAAGCCCCGGCTTGGCCTGGAAGCTGGTTCCAAACCGGAACTGCTGGCCGTGCTGTCCCATCACCATGAGCAAGGCTCGGTGATCGTCTGCAACGGTTACAAAGACCGCGAATATATCCGCCACGCCCTCTTGGGCAACCTGATGGGCCACAAGGTCTACATCGTGGTGGAGAAGCCCTCCGAGCTGGAAATGGTGCTGGACGAGTCAGCTCGTCTCAACATCAAGCCCAACATCGGGGTGCGTGCCAAGCTCGCTTCCACCGGCTCCGGCATGTGGGAATCGAGCGGCGGCTCCATGTCCAAATTCGGTCTGTCCGCCTCCCAGATCCTGGCGCTGATCGAGCGTCTGCGTGGGCTGGGCAAGCTGGACTGCCTGCAACTGCTGCACTTCCACCTGGGTTCCCAGATCGCCAACATCCGCGACATCCAGGGCGGCATCCGCGAGTGCGGCCGTTTCTACGCCGAACTGCGTCGCCTCGGTGCCAACATCGAAGTCGTTGACGTCGGTGGCGGCCTGGGTGTGGACTACGAGGGAACCCGTTCCCAGAGCCACTGCTCCGCCAACTACAGCCTCTCCGAGTACGCCAACAACGTGGTGTGGGGCATCGGCGATGTCTGCCGCGAGTTCGACCTGCCGCACCCGACCATCATCAGCGAGTCCGGCCGTGCCCTGACCGCTCACCACGCCGTGCTGGTTACCAACATCATTGGTGCCGAAGGGGTGGAGATGAACGACATCAGCGCACCGGACGACGATGCGCCCACCATTCTGCAGAACATGTGGAAAGGCTGGCTGGACCTGCGCAGCGAAGATCCCTCCCTGCTGGAGATCTTCCACGACTCGGTGGCTGACTTGGGCGACGTCAATACCCAGTACACCATGGGTCTGTTGAACCTGGAGCAACGCGCCTGGGCCGAGATGCTGCACCAGAACACCTGTCTGGCGCTCAAAGAGCTGCTCAACCCGGTCAACCGCAACCACCGCGCGCTGGCTGACGAGCTCTCCGAGAAACTGGCTGACAAGTGCTTTGCCAACTTCTCCCTGTTCCAGTCCCTGCCGGATGCCTGGGGTATCGGTCAGGTGTTCCCGGTGATGCCGCTGGCCGGCCTCGAGCGTCCGCTCACCCGCCGCGGCATCCTGATGGACATCACCTGTGACTCCGACGGCCAGGTCGAGCACTACGTCGACGGTCTGGGGGTCGAGAGCACCCTGCCGATGCCGGTCTACGGCGAGAACGAAGAGTGCCACGTCGGCTTCTTCCTGGTTGGTGCCTACCAGGAGATCCTGGGGGATCTGCACAACTTGTTCGGTGACACCCACTGCGCGGAAGTGTGGCTCGATGACGAAGGCAAGATGGACATTCGCAACGTGGTGCGCGGCGACACCGTCGACCAGCTGCTGCGTTACGTCAACATCGACCCGTCCGTCATCCGCGAGAACTACCAGCGCATCGTCTCCCACCCGGCGCTGGACGACGCGACCCGCAAGGCCCTGCTCGACGAGCTGGAGCTGGGTCTGCAAGGCTACGCCTACCTGGAAGACGAATAAGCCCAAGGCTTGTTCACCCGCACCGCGAGACCACGTGGCGCGGGCATAAAAAAACGGCGCCTGCGAGCGCCGTTTTTGTTGCGCACGATCCGCAGCAGTATGCGCCGGCGGGGTGAATCTTGGGTTGAGTGCGGTTGATAGATGTCGGTGTTGGGCCCCATGGGCCGCAGATCCGGCAGATATCCGGGTCGGCCGTCGCTTCCCTTGATCTGCATCAAGTTTACAGCGGCCGGGTTATCTTACGGTCAGAGTGATGTTGAAGGGATGTAACAAAAGGATGTGCGTATGGAACTTGAAAGGGACCCGAGATGCTATACCGACGTCTGTATCGACGGTAAGTGGTATCACTACGATCACTGCAGCACCCACGTCTACATGTTGATGGGGGGCGCTGCGCCGAGCCTGCAGCTGGCCTATGAGCCCAGCAGCGAAGAGGAGCTTATCGAGATGCTCCGCCAGCTCGCCCGCTGCTGAACTACATTGCCAGCATTGCCTGCGGCCATCGGCAGCCTGCCGCTGGCCGCGCTTCATTTATCTGCTCAATTGTCTCGGTTTTGCCCCAGCAGTGTCTTGCCGAGCGCCTGCACGGCGATGGCCGCGGCATAACCGGCGTCCGACTTGCCTATCTCATCGGCCACGTAGAGGAAGTTGGAGCGATACTTCTCCACCGCCTCGCGCGGGTTGGCCGCGTCGATGAAATCCTCTTCCAGCTCGAACCCCTGCGCCAGCAGCGCCTCTTTCTCGGGCAGGAAGGTGGGGGAGGCCATGTCGATAAAGGTGTACTGCTGCCGGTTGGAGGCCGGGATAGAGAAAAACTGGTACTTCGCCATTTGCGATACCTCGCCTGAACTTGTGTGTCGTGATGCGAGCTTCCTCTCGCCGAACTCTTGTCGAACTGCCTCTCGGGCGTCGAACTGCTCCCCGGGCCTGTGGCAGGCAATAAAGGTAACGTTCGAATCTTGTTGTGGCTGAAGATTACCCCGCTTTATCCTCATCGCACAATGGGCAGTTGATACTTTTTTCGCCAAGAAAAACAATGCTGCCTGACGGTCTGAATTGGCAAAAAAACCAGCCCCGGCAAGGGGCTGGCGTGGGTAATTGGCGCCGGCTCAGAGCACGAAGCTTTGCACCATGGCTCGCAGCTGCTCGGTGAGCTGGTGGATCTGGCGGGCGGCGTCGCGGGCTGCGTTGGCCACCTGCAGCGCCTCGTCGCTGCCATCGGAGATGCGTACTACGTTGCGCTCTATTTCGTTGACCACGGCCCCCTGCTGCTCGATGGCGCTGGCGATCACCGAGTTGGTGTCGACCATGCTGCCCACCCGCTCGGTGATGGCGCCAAAGGCCTGCTGGGCCTCCTGGGCGAGGCCGACCCCCTCTTGCGCCTCGCGGCTGGCGGCGGACATGGCGTTGACCGAGGCGCGGGCGCCGGTTTGCAACTGCTCGATCATCTGCTGGATCTCGATCGTGGCCCCCTGGGTGCGGTTGGCCAGCGAGCGCACCTCGTCGGCCACCACCGCGAAGCCGCGCCCCTGCTCGCCGGCGCGGGCCGCCTCGATGGCGGCGTTGAGCGCCAGCAGGTTGGTCTGCTCGGCGATGCCGCGGATCACCCCGATGACGCCACCAATCTGGCTGCACTGCTGCTCCAGCTGGCCGATGGTCTCGGCGGTGCGCAGCACCTCGCGGTTGATGTGGTCGATGGCCTTGATGGTACGCTCGACCACCGCCTCGCCCTGACCCACCACGGCTTGCGCCTCCTGGGTCATGCGGGCTGCCTGCTGGGCGTTGCCTGCCATGTCGTGGGAGGTGGCGGCCAGCTCCTTGATGGCGGTGGCCACCTGATGGGTCTCCCCTTGCTGATCGGCGATCACTTCCTGGGAGCGGCAGGTCCGCGCTTCGATTTCGGTGGCACTATCTACCACGCTGACGCCGTTCTCCCGCACCCGCAGCATCAGGGTGCGCAGGGTCTGCAGGGTCACGTTGTAATCCCGGCTGATGGCGGCCAGCTCATCCTGGCCGACGATCTCGATCTGCTGGCTGAGATCCTGGGCGTTGACCCGGGCGGCGATCTCCCGCACCCGGCCCACGGTGCCGCGCAAGGAGAGATAGGCGCCGATCATCAGGTAGAGATAGACCAGCAGGATGGCGGTCAGCGGCCCGGTCACCCACCAGAAGTGGCGCTGGTTGGCGGTCATGCGCTGGTGCAGATCCGCCTCCAGCCGCTGGCGCACCTGACCGGCCAGCGCCGTGATGGCGGCATCCAGCCCATCCCCCAGCGCCAGCACCTCCTTGCTGGAGAGCTGCACCTGCTGGTCCTTCATCATCTTGTTCTCCAGGGTGTCGACCCCCTGATGGGCCTGCTGCAGCAGGGCGTCGGTCTGCTGGCCCAGTTCGTTGCGATAGGCGGGCGCCATCTCATAGAGCAGGGTCAGGTCGGCCTCCAGCTCCTGCAGGGTGGCGTTGATGAGGTCGAGGCGAAAGCGCAGGGCGCTATAGCCCTGGGCCTGAAACAGGCCGAAGTCGGCGATGGTGGCGGCTCTGTCCCGCACCTGGGCCAGCAGATCGCGCAGCTGCGGCAGCCGCTCGCTGGCGAGCACCACCATGTAGTAGGTGCCGAGCGCGGGATCCTGCACCAGACTGCTGGCGGCGGTGATGCTCTTGTAGAGGTGGCGTACCTCGGTCAGCAGCTTGTCGTGGCGCAGGTTGCTCTGATCCACCTCGAGCCCCAGCGCCTCGTTTTGCAGGCTTGACCACTCCTGGGCAAGGGTATCGAACACGGGGTTTTGCTGTTTGGTGGCGGCAAATGCAGCCAGGCTTGCATCGACGGCCCGGGCCGCGGCCTTGACCTCCTCTTCGCCGACCGGGTTCTGCTCATAGCCGTGCCGGGTGACCAGGTTGCGATGGGTCAGCAGGGCCTGCTCGATGGCGGGCAGCGGTGTCAGCTTGACCACACCGGCCAGCTCCTTGCGGGCCTGGGCGTTGTCATCCTGCAGCCGACCCAGCAGGTTGGTCATGCTGTAGGCGAGCGGCAGCAGCATCAGGCAGGACCAGAGCAAAAACTTGTACTTGAAGGAGAGCTGATTGCCGAGCCGGATGGCGGGCGTGAATATCCATTTCATATGAAGCCTCGGGCCCCGACGGGGCGTGTAGCGGGATGGCTGGATATTACTCCTCGCCGGGGGGCTCGGCTGAGGGCGGGGTGGAAGTTGTGATCCCCTTGGCTTTTTCCCGTGGCGAGGGGGGCTGAATGGGTCAGAAAAACGGGCCACCCTCAGGGTGGCCCGTTGCCGATGGGAGAAGGTCGCGGCTCAGTTGAACGCCAGGAAGGGCGAGACGCAGAGCAGCAGGCCGGTGACGATGATGATGTAGAGGGAGACTCCCTTGTACTTGTGCAGCGCCGGCACCTGATAGACCAGGTAGGCCGGGATGAGGCACCCCACCATGCCGAAGATGGGGCTGCAGATGGAGGTGAAGCTCAGCACCGGGGCGTTGAGCACGATGGCCCCCCAGGAGAGCAGCACGGTGAACAGCATGATGCCCTTGCCCACCAGCCCCTTGTTGATGCGATCTTCCGGCATCACCCGGCGCAGCAGGTTCATCGCCAGCCCCTGACAGGCCTCGCGAAAGCCCAGATAGACGCCGAAGTAGGCGGTCATCACCGCGAAGATGTTGAGGGTGAGGCTGAGCAGCTTGAGGGTCTGGCCCGGCATGCCCTGGGCCACCATGGCCAGCGCCGAGATGTTCTCCTCGGAGGCCTTGACCGCCTGCTCGTGGCCCATGGCCAGGGTGAAGGAGACGGCGTAGAAGAACACCACCACGAACAGGATGCCGAAGGCGATGTTCATGGCGCGCATCGCCTTGAAGCGGGCCACTTCCAGGGACTTTTCCCGCGAGCGGTAGGAGATCACCATGGGGCTCAGACTCTGGATGAAGAGAATGGAGGTGAGGGTGAAGGGGAGCATGACGATGGCATCCTTCAGCCAGTCACCGGTGGCCGGCATGGCGGTGATGTTGGTGGCATCCCACTTGCTCACCATCATCAGACCGAGCACCGCCACCACGCTGATCTTGGTCAGCACCATGAAGGTGGAGATCTTGAACAGCAGGTTCTCGCCGCGCGAGGCCAGCGCCACCAGGGCGCAGATCAGCACCAGCCCGTAGAAGGGATTCTCGGAGAGCAGTTGCTGGGTGACCCCGAAGCTTTGCAGGAAGGAGGCGCTGTCATTGGTGATGGCGGTGGAGTAGACGAATACCCAGATCACCAGCATCACGAAGTAGAGGGCGCCGAGCAGCACGCCCCAGTTCTTGCCGAGGTAGCCGCTGATGACGCTGGGGTAGTCCTTGCACTCGGGCGAGGTGGCCAGGGTATTGATGAAGAGGCGTTGGAACATGTACATGGCCGGGTAGCCGATCACCGCCGACAACAGAAACACCCACAGCCCCATCAGTCCCACCTGCACCGGCAGGAAGACGATCCCCGCCCCGATGGCCATGCCGATGCTCATGATGACCCAGCCCCAGTCGGTGCTGTCAAAACGAACCGCTTCTTTCCATTCCAGCGTACCCATCACGGGCCGGGTGAGTGTCGTACTGTGCGCGTCCATAAAATACCTTGTTTTTGTAGGGGTAAAAATCAGGCGCAAATATAGTTGAATAAAAAGCGGCAAAACAATGCTTTTTATCGCTCTTCTACCTAAAGAGGGAGACAGATCACGCTTTCAATTTGCGCCAGTTACCGAATTTATCGCTGCTTTTGCAGGTTTTAGTTGAATGGAATGCCTAATAAGCAAATAATGTTGAACAAGACGAGACTGTTGATTGCAAAAATAATTGCATTTTAAGGAGTGGCGATATGAAAAAGATCATCGTGGCGGATGCCGCACCCGATGCCATCGGTCCCTACAGCCATGGCACAGCCTATGGCGACCTCATCTTTACCTCCGGCCAGCTGCCGGTGTGCAAACAGCAGGGTGGCGTGGTGGAAGGGGGCATCGAAGCCCAGAGCCGTCAGGCGCTGGAGAACCTCAAGCATGTCTTGGAAGCCGCCGGCGGCAACCTGGATACCGTGCTCAAGACCACCTGCTATCTCGCCGAGATCAGTGATTTTGCCGCGTTCAACGAGGTTTATAAACGCTATTTCCTGAAAGATTGTCCGGCCCGCAGCTGCTTTGCGGTGAAGGATCTGCCGATGGGTGTCAGGGTGGAAGTGGAAGCGATCGCTCACATCGCTGGTTAATGTTGATAGAAAGGGTGTTCTGATGAAGCAAGCGTGGCAGCAGTATCTGCAGATTATTCAACAGGTTGTCAAACCGGCGCTGGGTTGTACCGAGCCCATCGCCGCCGCTTATGCCGCCGCCGTCGCCGCTCGGCAACTGGGCTGCAAGCCCGTCCGGCTGGAGGTGGTGGTGTCGGACAACCTCTACAAGAACTCCATGGGGGTTTATGTGCCGGGCACCGGCAAGATTGGGCTCGCCATTGCCGCTGCCGCCGGCGCCATCGGCGGTAACGCCGAGGCCGGGCTGGAGGTGCTGGCCGCTATCACGCCGGCCCAGGTCGCAGAGGCGCAGGTGCTGATCGATGCAGGCCAGGTGCAGGTGAGCCGCACCTCGGCCCCCGAGTTCATCTATTGTCGGGTCCGGCTGCTGGGCCTTGATGCAGAGGGCACCGAGCACAGCGCCGAGGTGACCCTGTGCGGTGGCCATACCCGCATCGTCGAGCAGCGCCGCAATGATGAAGTGACCTTCACGGCCGAGCAGGGCCAGGGTGGCGCCACCGGTGCCATTTGCGATGGGGTCGACATCAGCATCGCCGCCATTTATGAGTTCGCCACCCAGGTGGAGTTCGAGCAGATCCGCTTTATCCTGCAGGCCTCCGAGCTCAACGGCAAACTCTCCGACGAGGGGATGAACAACCCCTACGGCCTCGAAATTGGCCGCACCATGCAGCAGAACATCCAGGCCGGCCTCATCGGCGAGGACGTGATGAACCGCATCGTGATGCGCACCGCGGCGGCCTCCGATGCCCGCATGGGGGGGGCCAGCCTGCCGGCCATGAGCAACTTTGGCAGCGGCAACCAGGGCATCGCCGCCACCATCCCGGTGGTGGTGATCGCCGAGCGCTTCGGTGCCAGCGAAGAACAACTGGCCCGCGCCCTCATCATGAGCCACCTGGGGGCCATCTACATCAAGTCCCACTATCCGCCGTTGTCGGCCTTCTGCGGCAACACGGTCACCAGCGCGGCGGCCGCCATGGCCATGGTCTATCTGGCGGGCGGCAGTTTCGAGCAATCCTGCCACGCCATTCAGAACGTGCTGAGCGACAGCGCCGGCATGGTGTGCGATGGCGCCAAGGCCTCCTGCGCCATGAAGGTGAGCACCTCCTCCGGGGCGGCGGTACGCGGCTTTCTGATGGCGCTCAACAGCCATGCAGTGTCGGGGCAGGGGATCGTGGCGGGCAACGTGGAGCAGACCATTCGCAACGTGGGCCAGATGGTCAAAGACGGCATGTCTGCCACAGACAGCACCATTATTGATATCATGTCCGCCTGAGTGTCCCTGTCGGCTGCCGCCCTTGCCCGGGTCGGCGGCCCTTTTATAAGGTTTCAATGTGAAGCTGCAAGAGCTGAGTCAGACCGATTTCGAGATCCTCAAGGCGATGGAGATCATCGTGGACGGCATCGCCGCCATGTATGGTCAGCACACCGAGGTGCTGTTGCACAGCCTGGATGCGCGCAATCCGTCGATCATCAAGATTGCCAACGGCCACATCACGGGGCGCAGCGTCGGTGCTCCCATCACCAACCTGGCGATGATGAAACTCAAGAGCGGGCAGGATATCTCCAGCCCCTACATGACCAAGTGTGCCACCGGCAAGACGCTGCGCTCGCTCACCACCGTTATTCGCAATGGTGAAGGACAGGCCATCGGCTTGCTCTGCATCAACACCGACATGGATGCCCCGCTGCAATCCGTGCTGCGCACCATGATGCCGGAGTGCCTGCACGGCCACGATGGTCATGCCACCCCTGAGGTGTTTGCCCGCAACATCGACGAGGCCCTCAACAGCACCATCGACACCGTCAGTGCCGAGGTGCGCGGCAACGAGGCGGTGCCCCCGTCCCAGAAGACCCGGGTCATGGTCAACCAGCTGCACGAGCTCGGCATCTTCGAGCTCAAAGACAGCGCCCAGATAGCGGCCCGCCAGCTCGGCATCTCGGTTCACTCCATCTACCGCTATCTGCGGGAGATCAAGAAGGGCTGAGCACGGCGCCAGCCAGCATTAACGGGTCAGCATTGACCCGTTTTGTTTTTTTACGCCCCCGCCTGCGCCTTGGCTGCCCCGACACATCTGTTATCATGCCTCTTCAGTTTTTGTTATCTCATTGAACCTGCTGGAGAAACCATGTCCCGTACCCTCTATCTGCTGCGCCACGGCCAGACCCGTTACAACGCCGAACTGCGGCTGCAGGGGCGCTGCAACTCCGAACTGACCGCCAAGGGTGAAGCCCAGGCCCTCGCCATGGGGGCCCGTCTGGCCAAGCTACTGGCCGAGCCTGCCGACTGGACCCTTTACGCCAGCCCCCTCGGCCGGGCGCGCCAGACCGCGGAGCGGGTATGCCAGCAACTTGGCCTGGACCAAGCGCGTATCGTCTGGGACGAGCGGCTGGTGGAGCTGGGGATGGGGGAGTGGGAGAGTCGCCGGGTGCCCGAGTTGCTGGCGGCCCACCCCGAGCTCGATCTGGAACAGCCAGACTGGTATCTGCAAGCCCCCGCGGGGGAGAGTTTTCAGAGCATTCAAGGCCGGGCCCTGAGCTGGCTGCAGGATGAGCGTATCGCTGAGTGCGCCATCGTAGTCTCTCACGGCCTGTTTGGCGCCATGTTGCGCGGTGCCTATGCGGATCTGGACTACACCACCACCTGGCTGCAGGAGTTGCCGCAAGATGCCTTCTTCAAACTGAGCGGTGGCCGCATCGAGCGGATCCCCTGCTGACCCAGACCAAAACGGCTCGCCATTGGCGAGCCGTTTTTTTATGAGCGAAGAGGGCGCGTTATTCTCGCACCAGCCTGGGCAGCGTCTGGTAAAGGGCCTCACGTTTTTGTGCCTGGTTGACGCCATAGTGCAGCTCACGGTGGCAATTAGGGCAGAGCGCCACTGTGTTGCTGATGGTATCCGAACCCCCTTCGGCGAGTGTGCGCAGATGATGCACCTCTAAGAAGGCGTCTCCGGTGGTGGCATGAAAAGGGGCCGGTTGTGCGCAGCTTTCGCAGTGGCCTGCCGCCGTCATCAATACCCAAGCCTTCACCTTTGGATCTCGCCCATAACTAGGGTTGGCTCCATAACGCTGCTGTGGTTCTTGGATGCCTGTGGGCATGGGGAGTGTTGGCTTGATCTTGTAGCGGCTCACTTGATGCTCAAAGGCAGCCTGGCCGGTATAGGGTTGGCCATCGAGCTCACAGAGCAGGCGCTCTATGATGGGGGCATTGTGGGGGCCCACGTTTTTAGCCGGCTTGAGCCCAGATACCCAGGTTCGTCCTAGCAGGGCGCAGATATAGGAGATGTTCTGCATTCGATACTCGAATGCCTTCTCGGTGCGGCCAAACTGGTTAGCGAGTTCGGTGTAATAGCGCTTTTTGACGAAGGGGATGCCATTTTGTTCCATGGTGCGCATCGCCAGGTAGACGCTGACCGTCGCCCTTAGTTCCTCTTCTGTCCATGTCCCGCGCAAAACTGGCTCCTCAGCACTGTTTCTCGGTCGCCTAGAGCCCCGACTTGATCGGGGTGGCCCCATTCGAGTTACCTGATATGGCGTGCATCTTAATCCAATCGACACCTTATTTCAGCTGTATCGGTACAATAATGTGTGCATCATCAAGCAATTAGCTGATAGTAAGCGGTAGGCTAGAGTGGGCCCTTTCATTAGGGGCTTAGCGCAGGGGAGTCACAAACGTCAGTTCACCCAGGTCAACCACAAGGAGGTGGTGATGGATCCGGTTTCTTATCTTTTCTCGGCTTATCTCAATCTGGTACAGCAGCAGGTAGCGGATATTTATGGCACTGAGCTCAAGTCGCTGGTGGTGGAGTATGAGGGGGAACAAATCCCCTTTGCCTTCCAGTTTTGGCAGCTGCAGCCGAAAAGCGTCTGCCGCAGCTACGAGCAGGATGCAAGGCGCTTCAGCCAATGCACCGTCAAGGCGGCAGCGCTATTTAGCAAGCTGTGCGATCAGTTGTCGCGCCAGGATGACAGCCACTCGCAGCAGCCTCAGTATCGCGCCATGTATTGCGCAGCTTCAGTTAACTACCGCCCCATGATCGCCGACATTCGCGAGAGTAAACCGGATGCTGCCCGGCAGGCCGAACGCGCTTGCAATCAAGCCATTCTGGCCGCGATGGACAGTGATGATGAAACCCTGCTGGCCCAGCGTGATCAGGCGTGTGGTAACCAACAGTGAAGGTCAACGCCACCTTCACTCAGCTCGCGGCTTTGCTCGGCCATCTTTGCGCCATTCGGCACAGTTGCCAGGTGGGCAATTGGGTATGATGAGGGTGCCCACAGACCCGTTTGTCGGGCCAGCACTATCGACACACATCAGCCAGGAGGGGACATGATCAGCCATATCGACCATCTGGTATTGACGGTCAGCGATATCGAGCGGGCCGTCGCGTTTTACAGCTCAGTGCTCAACATGGAAGCCATCACCTTCGGGGCTGGGCGCCGGGCCCTGCGCTTTGGCAACCAGAAGATCAATCTGCAACTGCTGGGGCAGGAGCCGCGCAACCGGGCGCAGGTGGGCTCGGGGGATCTCTGCCTCATCACCCGCTGGCCGCTGGAACAGGTCATCGCCCAGCTCCATTGCCACGGGGTGGAGATAGTCGAGGGGCCGGTGACCAAGAGCGGAGCCTGCGGCCCCATCGAGTCGGTCTACTGCCTGGATCCGGACCAGAACCTGATTGAGATCAGCCGTTATCCCTGATGGCGCTTGGCATCGGGTGACGGTCGGTGGATGCCGCTCTGCCGGGACGATCGGGGCAAGTGGTGAGAGGCTCCGTGCTGGCCCCATCCTGACACACAGCCGCAACGGGTCCTGATAAGGGCTCTAGAAGGGAGCCTCGCTCTCCTGCGCATCTTGTAGAAACTGTTCCCGCTCCGCCTGATAGGCGGCCTCGTCTTCGCTGTCCCAGACCGGGGTTGGCTGCTTGCCGGCCAGCGGTTGGGCTGGCGCCGTCAGCGTCTCTATCACCTTCTGCTGCAGATAGGGGAAGAAGGGGTTGGAGGAGGTGCGGGTGAGGGCGCCGGGGTTGACGATCAGCACCCCGCGCTCACCGCGCAGGGCCAGACCCCCCAGGTTGATGCCGTATTGCTCGCGCTGCTCGGGCCGTGGCGCCATGCCGTAGAGGGGGTCATCCATCGGGAAGGGCAGGGCCACGTGGGAGAGGGAGTAGATCTCCCTGGGGTAGTCGATGTCGAGGGGCTGGATCTGCTCAGGCCCGCCGCCGGCCGGCAAACTGCTGGCCTGGGTACGGGTGCTGGCGGGGGCCTGGTTGCCCACCACCGTCAGCCGGTAGGAGAGCGGCGGGCGCGGCAGCAGGTGGCTCAGCGCCAGTTCGGAGGCGCTGCTCAGCAGCGGGCCGAACAGGGTGCCGCGGTTGATGTCGAACAACACCAGCTCGCTGCCGTTGGCAGGGAGGAAGTGGTAGAGATCGGCGATGATGGAGCGGGTACTGACGGTGTAGTCCATCACCGACTGGAAGGTGAGGGTGGGCGGGAAGGCCGCCAACTCGCCGCTGGCGGCCTGCTCACGCACCTGCTGCTGGATGGCGTGGGTCAGCCGGTAGGACTGGCGCGCGCCGTTGACCGGAAACGAGTTGTACTTGAAGGGGTTGAACTCCGGCATGGTATCGAGCCAGGCGGCGCTGGCAAAGGCGGGCAGCAGGGCGGGCACCGCCTTGAGGCCAGCGAAGCGGGCAAAGCGGGTCACCCCGATCATGGGGGAGATAAGCACCAGCCGATCCGGCCTTGCCAGCGTGCCCGTCTTGTCACCTTCCGCATCGAGCGCATATTTCACCGCCAGCGCGCCGCCGTTGGAAAACCCCACCAGATGCAGCGGCAGCGGGCTTGGCGCCAGTACCCTGGCCTCGCGCACCGCCAGCCGGGTGGCGGCCAGCCAGGTCTCCCAGTCGATGTCGACCAGCCCGGCCGGCACGGTACCGTGGCCCGGAATGCGCAGCCCCAGGGCGATGAAGCCCTGCTCGCGGTAGCGCTGGGCCAGGTGGCGCAGGCTGTAGGGGGAGTCGGTCAAACCATGCAGGAACACCGCCACCCCTTTCACCTCGCCGCTTGGCCGCAGCAGATAGGAGCGGTTCCAGTCGGTTGCAAAATGAGCCGGATTGATGGGGGCATCCTGATAGTAGCGATTGCTGTCGAGCTGCTGCTCCGGCGGCGTTCTGGCGATCACCTCCTTGGTCACCAGCTCGAACAGCTGCTGCTCGTGGGCCAGATAGGCCGGCCAGTCGCTGTTATCGAGCTGCTCGGCGCTGAGCTCGGGCGGCACCAGGGTGTGCCAGGGCTGCAGCGGCGCTGCCTGCCAGGCGAAGTAGGCTACCAGGGCCCAGCCGAGCAGCAGCAAGCCCAGCAGGCTGAGAAGAAGGCGGCGAACGAGGCGGCGGGTGCGAGCCAGCATGGGAGAGTCCTTGGCACTGATAAAAGAGGGGCGGCCCCGCGTCCACGGCGGCCGTACTAAGGGTCGAAAGCTGGCTTAAAGCCTAAGGGAAACAAGGTGATAAGTACAGACAGTGAGCGGCTCATCCACTCAAACAGAGGGCAGCCCCGGGGCTGCCCTCTGTGGTACGGGGATCCGTCTGTGCGGTCGCTGGCGGCGTCAGCAGACCCCCTGGGCCAGCATGGCGTCGGCCACCTTGACGAAGCCGGCGATGTTGGCGCCGCTTTCGTAGTTCACGTGACCCGTCTCATCCTGGCCATAGTGCACGCAGGTGGCGTGGATGCTGGTCATGATCCCCTTGAGGCGGGCATCCACCTCCTCCCGGCTCCAGCAGAGACGCTGGGCATTCTGGCTCATCTCGAGGCCCGAGGTGGCGACCCCGCCGGCGTTGGCGGCCTTGCCCGGGGCAAACAGCACCTTGGCCTCGTGCAGGCGGCGGATGGCGGCGGCGCTGCTCGGCATGTTGGCCCCCTCGGCCACCAGTTGCACGCCATTGGCAATCAAGGTGGCGGCGTCCGACTCATCCAGCTCGTTCTGGGTGGCGCAGGGCAGCGCGACGTCCGTCGGCAGGTGCCAGGGAGTGCGGCCGCTGAAAAATTCCAGCCCCTCTTCGTGGGCATAATCGGCGATGCGCTTGCGCTGCTCGTTTTTGAGCGCCATCAGCCGCGCCAGTTTCTCGGGGGTAAAGCCTGCCGGATCGTAGACGGTGCCGCCGGAGTCGGAGGCGGTGATGACCCGGGCGCCGAGGGCCATCGCCTTCTCGATGGCGTACTGGGCCACGTTGCCTGAACCCGACACAGAGACTGTCATGCCGTCCAGGGATTGCCCCCGGTTGGCCAGCATGGCCTCAACGAAATAGAGCAGGCCGTAACCGGTGGCTTCCGGGCGGATCAGGCTGCCGCCAAAGGAGAGCCCCTTGCCGGTAAAGACGCACTCGGCGCTGTTGGTGAGCTTCTTCATCATGCCCGCCATGTAGCTCACCTCGCGCCCGCCCACCCCGATGTCACCGGCCGGTACGTCGGTGTCGGCACCAAGGTGGCGATGCAGCTCCAGCATCAGCGCCTGGCAAAAGCGCATCACCTCTCCCTCGCTCTTGCCCTTGGGATCAAAATCGCTGCCCCCCTTGCCACCGCCCATGGGCAAGGTGGTGAGGGCATTCTTGAAGGTCTGCTCGAAGGCGAGGAACTTGAGCACCGAGGTATCCACCGAGGGGTGAAAGCGCATCCCCCCCTTGAAGGGACCGATGGCAGAGCTGTGCTGCACCCGGTAGCCCCGGTTCACCTGCACCTGGCCTCGATCATCCACCCAGCTCACCCGAAACTGGATCAGCCGCTCCGGCTCCACCAGCCGCTCCAGCAGGCCGTGCTGCAGGTAGCGGGGGTGGCGCGTCACATAAGGCCAGATGGAGGCGATCACCTCGCTCACGGCCTGAATGAACTCCGGTTGGTGGGGATTGCGGCTGGCGACCTGGGCCAGAAAATCCGCCTGGGAGAGGGAATGACTCATCTGTAACTCCTGTAGTGAAGGGTAAAAGTGGCCTCTTGCCAGAGAAAAGTGCACACCCTGCAGCCAAATTTATGGTTTTTGTCAGGCCTGGATGCAGGTGAATATTTGGTGTTTTTCGCAATTGGGCGAAAATTGTTGTGCGAATCGCCGAAAACAGCAGAAAAGAGCGCCGGAAGGGGCAGATAATTCGCGCGAATCAAAATCTTTTTATGCATTTTTGATTAATAAATAGCAAGAAAATGTTGCTGTAATTTGGCTTGGGTTATTGTTTATTGCATATTTCATGCATCTTTATAGCGTAGCGAGAGAACCCCGCACAACGGCGGAAGTGGCCATTGCCATGCTGACTTCGGCGGTGCTGGCGGCAATCGAATGGTCATGCAATTTTGGGGGATGGCCGCGTGACAGGGGGCGCATTTTGCGAGAAGGGGGCGGGCCGAGTGCAACTATCCGGCGTGTGTCAGGGGGCAATATGTTAATGTGTCGGCGCTTTTTGCCGGACAGGTCGGTAGCGGCCTTTTTTGAAGATGGAATGATATGCACAATTTTGAGTTAGTGAACCGGCAGCGTGCCGCCCTGATGACCCGGATCCAGGCCGCAGGCCAGTGGCAGGTGACCCATGCTGGCTGATGAATCCATGCGCCTGAACAAATACATCAGCGAGAGCGGCATCTGCTCGCGCCGCGAGGCCGACCGCTTTATCGAGCAGGGCAACGTCTTCATCAACGGCAAGCGGGCCGGGGTGGGGGATCAGGTGTTTGCCGGGGATCTGGTCAAGGTCAACGGTCAGGTGATCGAGCCGCGCGAGGCGGACAGCCTGGTGTTCATCGTGTTGAACAAGCCGGTGGGTATCGTCTCCACCACCGAGGCGGGCGAGAAGGACAACATCGTCGACTTCGTCAACCACAGTACCCGCATCTTCCCCATCGGCCGACTGGACAAAGACTCCCAGGGACTCATCTTCCTGACCAATCACGGTGATCTGGTCAACAAGATCCTGCGGGCGGGCAACGATCACGAGAAAGAGTATCTGGTGACCGTGGACAAGCCGGTCACCGACGAGTTTATCCGGGGCATGGGCGCCGGCGTGCCGATCCTCGGTGCCGTCACCAAGAAGTGCAAGGTGAAGAAAGAGGCGCCGTTCGTGTTTCGCATCACCCTGGTGCAGGGGCTGAACCGCCAGATCCGCCGCATGTGCGAGCACTTCGGCTTCGAGGTGACCAAGCTCGAGCGCATCCGCATCATGAACGTCAGCCTCAAGGGGCTGCCGGTGGGCGAGTGGCGCGATCTCACCGACGACGAGCTGATCGAGCTGTTCAAGCTGATTGAGGACTCCTCCTCCGAGGTGAAACCGGCCAAAGGCGGGCAAGCTGCCGCCGGGCAGGGCGGTAAACCCAAGGCGCCCGCCGCACAAGCCGGCAAGCCGGCACCGGGCAAAAAACCGCGCCGGGATGATGACCACGAGATTGGCGGGCGTCCCAACGTGCCGGGGCCGTCGGCATTCGAAAGCAAGAGCTCGGTCGGCAAGGGTGCTGCCGGCAAAGGCGGCGCGGCCAAAGGTAGCGCAGGCAAAGGCGCCCCGAACAAGGGGGCTAAACCGGCCGCCGGCAAACCGCGCGCCGGTCAGGGTGGGCGGCAGAAGAAGGGGCGCTAAACCCCCTCTCACTCCCCGCGTTGACAATGAAAAACACCGGCCACAGGCCGGTGTTTTTGTATCGATGAACCGCGATTCAGAGGTCTTCGCGGGGCTGGGTGGTGTAATCAGGCAAGGCGCTGATGGCGCTCTCTTCCTGCGGCACGCTGGCAAGGTCAAGATCGCCGCCGACGTTGCGCGGATCCGTCGGTATGGTGGAGGGGATCACCACCGCCTGCTCCGCCAGCCGCCAACCCAGAATGGTTTCCAGGCGTCCACCTTCCTCTTCCGGTCCTGTGATGGCCTCCAGCTGCAGCGGCAGGGGGTGACCAATCAGGCGGCCGACCTCATCGACGGCGCCGGGATCGGCCAGGGTCTGCTGGGTCGCGTAGAGGTGGGGCAGTGCGGCGCGCGGCACATACACCCGCAGCAGCACGCCATTGCGGATGCGGCCACGGGCATCCGCTTCCTGATCCTGGGCGTAACCGTAGGCGAGGGCCGGATCGCCAGCGACATAGAAGCCTTGCCAAGGGGCGATGGAGGATTGATCCCGTTCATGCACCCCTTCAAACACTATGCTGTGGGCGGCTTCGAGGAAGGTGCCGTGATAACCGACGAAGAGATAACCGCGCGCCAGCAGTTGGCGATGGGCTTGCTCCAGGCGGGTCACCGGCCAGTTGCGAGTACCGGCCGTGCTGAAGCTGACTTCGTCCCCGTCACCCAGGAAGCTGGCACCGTTCGGATAGTCCCGCTCCTGCAGGGCATCGGCACTGTCGGCTGGCGCCAGGCAGTTGAGATCGGCGGCAGGGCAGGTGAGATTGACCACGTCGGCGCTGGCGGCCTGTTCTTGGCTATTGCCCGCCTGCTGGTGGCTGAAGGCGTCGCTCTGGGCGGCCGCCATGCTCAGGGCCAGCCGTGCCTGGGCCGGGTTCTCCCGAATGGCTTGTGCCAGCTGCCCTCGTGGCGTTGAGCCATCCTCTGGCGTGGTGTTGGCCAGCGCCTGGGTGATCACGGTATCAAGCTGGGACCATGGCAGGCGGGTCAGCAGATAGAGGGTGATGAGATTGTGGACCGGATAACCGCACTGGCTGAGCTCTTCCCAGCCTCTGGGTTGACGGCTTCTGGCCAGGGATTCAAGCGGTATGGCGCAAACCTGATGAGTGGTGAGGGCCGCCAGACCGTCTCCCTTGGCAAAGTGCAGACGATGACTGATGGCGGTCGGCACGATATGGGTATCGTGAGAGGCGGGTGCGCCGGCCAATACCCGGTAGACCTTGCCTTCCCAGGTATCACCCAGGTTGCAGGTGCGCTGCGACAGGTAGTTGTAGACCGCATCCAGCGGATCCAGCAGGCACAACACCTTGCCGGTGTGCCACTCGCTCCAGCGCTTCTGACGGCTGTGCTGGGTGGGCGCCGCCACGAAGCCGACACCGGCCGCACTGAGGGTGAGGCTGCGATTGATCTGATTGTTTTCCACGTGCCTGACGAAGAGTGTCGAGTTGCTGGCCATGCTGCGCAGCAGGTCGTCGCTCACTTCGATGCTGTAGATGGGGGAGATATGGCTCACCTCGGCTCCAGCATCCAGCTCGTGGAAGAAGACCTTGATGCTGGCGGGCGCATCGTCGCCGACGGGAACCAGCCAGTGCAGCGACCAGTTGCCGTGTCCCTGGCGGGTATAGCTGTAGGTGCGCGGGCCCTTGCCCGCGGTGGCGCTGGTCAGGGTGATGGTGGTGCCATCCGTGCGCAAGGTCAGCGCATTGCCGATGGCCAGCTTGAGGCTGTCTCCCCCTTCTTCCAATACCATGGAGTAGTGCAGCACCCCTGCTCCGGCCTGTTCACCCAGCAGGCCGGCGACATCGAGCTGGCTGGCGCGTACCCCTTGGGCCAGATCCAGAGTGCAGCGGGTGGCGCACTCCTGCCACAGGTTGAATGACTCGTCGGCCATGACCGGTGAGATGGCACCGCCTAGCATGGCCAAGCCACCGAGTAGAGAAGCCCATTTTGTGTTTGTCTGCATGTGATTTCCTTTGAGTAATGGCAAAGTCACTAACGCGTGGCGTTCTCCTCCTTGATGAATACAGCCTCTTCCCTGTCAGACGAAACGAGATTAATTCTCGTCTGAGTGCCTTACCTTAATGGGCTCATATGGCGGTGCAACCCACCATATGGGAAGGTTTAATATGTTATAAATCAAATGGATATGAAGTTTATTGCTGATGGTTTGCTCAGCAGGCCCGATACCGGAAAGCGAGCAAGGAATGGGGAGAGGCTGGAGGGGGGTGAGCTTGCCTCCTCATTCGGGAAAGAGGAGGCAAGCACAGATCAGCTGATGGGAGTGGGGACGGGAGACGGTGTGGCCAGCTTCATGGCGCTGGGGTAGCGGCGCGGATCCAGGCGCAAGACCAGCAGGCTCATCAGCACCAGACCGGCCAGTTGCCACTGCCAGGCGGCGGCGAAGTCACCGCTCAGGTGATGCAGGCGGGCCGCCACCCAGGGGCCGGTGGCCGCCAGCATGAAGCCGAACCCCTGCATCAGGGCGCTGAGGGTGCCGGCGCGGCGCGGATCCGGCAGGTGATCGAGCGCGATGACCATGATGAGGGAGAAGCTGCCGCCAAGCCCGGCGCCGCACAGCATGCACCAGAGGATGGGGGCGGCAGTTGGCGCCAGCCAGAGGCCGCCAAAGCCCGCCAGTTGCATGGCGATGGCCAATCCCATCCAGGGCCGCCGGTCGAGCCGGCGGGCGGCCAGCAGCGGCAGGCCGAGGCCGCTCACGGTCTGGGCCAGCGCCAGCCAGGCCACCAGCTCGCCCCCCTGCTGGGGGCTCCAGCCCTGCGCCATGTAGGCCGGCGCCAGCCAAGCCACGACGATGCCGTAACCGCTGTTGATGATGCCAAAGCAGCTTATCAGCAGCCAGCTGCGGGGCAGGCTGATGAGGCGCTGCTCGCCGCCGCCGGATACCGCCACCGGCGCTGCGGGCAGCCGTACTCGCCAGCCGAGCCAGCCCATGGCCAGCAGCACCGGCAGGCTCCACAGCGCCAGCGCCTGGGACCAGTCGAGCCGGGCGGCGAGCTGCGGGGTGAGGCTGGCCCCCAGCGCCCCGCCCCCCATCATGCAGGCCGAGAAGATGCCCATCACCAGCGGCACCTTCTGCGCAAAGGCCTGCTTGATGAGGCCGGGCAGTACCCCTTGCACCAGGGCCGAACCCAGCCCGCAGAGGGCGGCGCTGGCGATGAGCAGGGCGCCGCTGGCCGCCTCGAAGCGCATGGCGCTGCCCATGCCCAGCAGCAGCAGGGCGGCCCCCAGCAGCTGACGCGGCCCGGTGCGACTGCGCAGGGCCGGGGTGAGCAGCACGCCGCCGCCGATGAGCCAGAGTGGCAGCAGGGTCAGCCAGGCCAGGGTATCCATGCCAAGCCCGAGCGCCTCGGCAATGTCACGGCTGAGGGGGCCGATGGCGGTGAGAAACGGCCGCAGGTTGAGCCCGATCAGGATCACCAGTATCAGCAGGGCCTGCTGCTGGCGCGTATCGATGCGGGCCTCAAGCATGGTCTGGTGCACCGTAGAGCTCGGCGGCGGCCAGCGGGCTCGGCAGCTTGATGAGCGGCAGGGGGGCTGGCGCGAGGGGCAGGCCCAGTTTTTGGTAGGCGGCCGTGCTGTCAAAACCGAACGGGGCCGCATCCTCGTTATCGAAGGCGTAATAGATGGCGGCAATGCCGTTCATCACCAGGGCGCTCAGGCACATGGGGCAGGGGTGACCGCTGGCGTAGACGATGGCGCCCGCCAGCGGCCCGACCTGGCTGGCCTGGCGCAGGGCTTCCAGCTCGGCGTGGCGGGTGGGGTCGCCATCCTGGTGCATGCCGTTGACGGCGCTGGCTACCAGCTGGTTGTCTCGTACCAGCAGGGCGGCAAAGGGGCGGCCTCCTTGCTGGCGGTTATGGAGGGCCAGTTGCAACGCCTGCTCCAGCCACTCCTGATGGCTGGGATTGGCGGTCAGCGACGCGATCAGGCGTGAGCCGGCGGGTTCGGCAAGGGAGTGGGGCATGACGGATCCTCGAGGCAAGGGGATGGGAGGAGACGAGCCTAGCGGGGGAATCAGTCATGGGGAAATTAAATGATAGAATGACATCCAGTGGTTTTGTGAATGGAGTCGCCATGCTGGATCCCCTCTTGCTGCGCAGCTTTGTCGCCATCGTCGACAGCGGCAGTTTTACCCGTGCCGGTGAACGGGTGCACCTCACCCAATCCACCATCAGCCAGCAGATGCGACGGCTCGAACAGCAGCTCGGCTGCCCGCTGCTAGACCGCTCCGGTCGCCAGGTGGTGACCACGGCAGAGGGGGAGAAGCTGCTGGGGCTGGCCCGCAGCATCCTGGCCCTGCTGGCCCGGGCCGAGGAGCAGGTGGCCGAGGCCAGCCTGCAACTGAGCCTGGGGGTACCGGAGGATTTTGCCGCCGGCGCCATCGCCCCGGTGCTGGCTGCCTTTGCCCGCGATTACCCGCAGGTACGGCTGGAGGTGCACAGCGGCCTCAGCCACGAGATCTGGCAGCGCTTCGAGGCCGGCGAGCTGGATTTGGCGCTGGTCAAACAGGCGCGGGGACAGGGGGCGCCGTGCGCCTGCTGGCGCGAGCCGCTGGCCTGGGTCGACAGCCGTGCCTGGCCCGCCAGCGAGCGGGATCCCCTGCCGCTGGTGGTGTTCCCGAGCGAAGGGCTCTATCGACGGCAGGTGACCGAGGCACTCGACGGGATGGGGCGGCGCTGGCGCATCGCCTACGTCAGCGCCAGCCTGGCCAGCCTGCAGGGGGCGGTGAGCGCCGGGATCGGGGTCAGCCTGCTGCCCCGGCGCTTGCTGCAGCCGGATCAGCAGGAGCTGACCCACTGGCCAGCTGTGGCGCCGGTGGAGCTGGCGCTGCATCTGGGGGCGGAGCGCGGCGAGCCACTCATTCGACTCTGCGAGGCCCTTATCAGCCTGTGTGATCGGGTGATGGGACCCGCTGAGCGGTGAGGGGGCGCAGGCAGGTGCCTGCTTAGCGCACCCTGGTGCGCACGATGAACAGGGTGATGAGCGCCAGGGTGAAGACGAGCGGGGCCCAGGCACCGTGATGGCTCACCAGGGTGGCGCCGGCAGCAGCCACCCCGGCCACTCCCTGCTGCAGGAAGCCGCACAGGGCCATGGCGTAGGCGCCGTGCTCGCGGCCATCGCTCACCGCCAGCGCCATGCTGTTGGGAAAGAGCACCGCCTGCCCGAAGATGACGAGGCAGTAGCAGGTCATCATGGCCACCAATCCACCGCTGCCCTGCAGGGCGCCCAGTGCCCAGAGCAGCAGCATGCCGCTGGCCGCCAGCAGTATGATCGCGGCCCCCTGGCGCATCAGCTGACGGCCTCCCACCCGGGCGACCCGCCGGTTGACCGTCATGGCGCCAGCGAAGTAGGCGACCCCGATCAGCAACCCCAGGCTGCCGAAGGTGGTGACCTCGAGGGCAAACCCCTGCTGCAGCACGAAGGGGCTCACCTCCTGCAGGGTCACCGTGATGGCAAAGCCGATGCCACCGGCGCAGGCCGGCCAGAAAAAGCCGGGGCGGCGCAGCAGGCTGGCGTAACGGGCCCACATGCCGCCGCTCGCCGCCGCCGGATTGGGCCCCTGCAGCGGCAGGCTGCTCATCAAGAGCAGCGCCAGCACACCGACCCCGGCCATCAGCACGAATCCCAGCTGCCAATGGGCATAGCGGCTGATGAGGCCGCCTATCCACTGACCGCCGCCGAGGGCGGTGATGAAGGCGATGGAGAGCACCGAGAGGCGGCGCGCCAGCTCATCGCCGTGCCAGTGATCCCGTACCAGGATACGGGCGATGATGGCCGCCCCGCCGGCCGCTACCCCTTGCAGGGTGCGCAGGATCAAGAGCAGCGGCCCCTGGCTGGTGGTGGCCAGCAGCAGGCTGAGGCCGACAAACAGCAAGAGTGACAGGGCGAGGGGCAGCCGGCGGCCGTAGCGATCGGCGGCGGCGCCCCAGAACAGCACCGGCAGGGCGGCGCCGATGACGAACAGCGAGATGGAGAGCTCGGCCCCTTGCCGAGTCATGGCGAGATCCGTCATCACCACGGGCAGGGAGGGGAGGTAAACGGTGGTGGCCATCTGGGCCATGAAGACGATGAGGCAGGCCAGCGTCATGATGCGGGCGGAGCGGCTCCAGAGACCGGCCTGGTCGAGACATTCCTGGTTATCCATAACAACTCTCGGGCAGTAAGGGAGCCATATCCTTGCACTGCCCGAGCGCCGAGTCAGCCCCTCGTCTGGGTTAAACCTTGCCGGTTTATCAGGGAAGAGAGCACTGGATGCTCAGGCGATGGCCTGGCGCGGCAGCACGGCGAGCCAGAGTTCGACCTCGCCGCTGCCGGTGTCCGGGTCAAAGGCGGCGCCATAGCGCTCGAAATCGGGCTTGTGGGCCGACTGGTAAGCGGACTGCGCCAGCCAGTCCAGTGCCTGCTGCCAGGTGTGCGGCATGGCCGAGACATGCCCCTGATGCAGGAAGACGGCATAGGTCTGGGGCTCGATGCGCATCCGCCCCAGCGTCTTGGGCAGCACCTCCAGCGCGGCGACCTCCACCGCACACATGTATTCGCACTCGGTGGCGGTCACGCCGCAGATGACGCCATAGGCATGCTCGCCCAGCTGGCCCGGCAGCGGACCCAGGGCGCTGAAATCGCGCCATTGGCCGCCGAAGTCGGCGTGGGCGAAGGCATGGTGACGACGCAGGCCGCCAAGCAGCATGGGGCGGCCGGTTTCAAAACGAATGGGGTCTGTCATGACACCTCCTGTGCAAGATGGGGTGGCAGCGCTGCGCGCTCAGCACTCCTTGCCTTCGCTGAGTTTGCGTTGATAGTCCGCGGAGACGATGGCCAGCGCCGCCAGGGCGAGGGCCGGCTCAATCCGGTTGGTCTCCAGCAGTTCGATGAGATCCACCGCGAGCTGGACCTCGGGCGGGGCAGTTTCCAATGACATGACAGACTCCATAACGGGGAAAACGCCATTATACAGGGCCGCTCCCGGATGGGGACCTGTCTGGTGTTGCGGGCGACCGGCTAGAGGTGCTGGCGCATCTCCTGTTCGATCTGCTCGCGCAGGGCCATCAATTTGAGGGCGTACTGCTGCAACTGCCGATCGCTCTCGTTTTGCGGTTGCCACTGGGGCACCTTGCTCGGTTTGCCGTTCTCGTCCATGGCCACGAAGATGATGATGCAGTGGGTGGTCTTGTGGCGCTCCCGGCTGGCCGGATGGCGGCTGTAGACATCCACCGCCAGGTGCATGCTGGTGGTGCCGGTGTGGATCACCTGGGCGTGCACCTCCACCAGCTGGCCTATCTGGATGGGGCGCAAAAAGCGGATCCCCCCCACGTAGACGGTCACCGCGTAGCCGCCGCACCAGCCGGCGGCGCAGGCGTAGCCCGCCTGGTCGATCCACTTCATCACCATGCCGCCGTGTACCTTGCCACCGAAGTTGACGTCGGCGGGCTCGGCCAGAAACTGCAGGGTCAGCTCGCGGGGTGGGGTCATGGGTGCTCCTTGATTGAGGGTCATTGCCGGTAGCTCTTGCGATAGGCGTCAGCCTGCTGGCAGGGGGCCAGGTTGTTGAGATCGGGCCGCTTGTTGCCCTCGCGCTGACCGAAGCTGGCGAACTCCTGCTGGCATTTGGCGGCCTTGCCACCCGCCTTGATGCAGGCGTCGATCCGCTGTTGCTTGCCCTGCTCGACCAGCTGCTGCTGGGCCTGCTGGCAGGCGGCATCCAGCTTGGCTTGCTGGGCCGGGCGTTCGAGCTCGCTGGCGGCATGGGCGGGGCCGCACAGCAGGGCCAGGCCGAGGGGGATCCATGGGGTGAGGGGGCGCATCCGGTTGCTCCTTGTTGACCTGTTTCAGGTATACCGCGAATGGCGACGGGATGCACAGGCTCTGCTGCGATAATGGGGCCTCATTCACTCTTGGTTCATCGGCCCGGCGCAAGCATGGAGGAGTCAATTGCGAGGAGTCATGATGAAACAGATGCTTGATCAGTTGTTGGGCGCTGGCAAAGGCTGGCTCAACGAAGGCGGCGACAGCCGCAAGGCGCAGATGAAGGGGATGGCGCAAGGGGGCCTGGCGGCCGGCGCCATGGCCCTGCTGCTTGGCAACAAGAAGATGCGCAAATATGGCGGCAAGGTGGCGGCGGTGGGCGGCGCGGCGGCGCTCGGCGGGCTGGCCTACAAGCTCTATCAGGATTGGCAGGCCCAGCAGTCAAGCCCGGCCCAGCCGACCCAGCCCCTCGATACCCTGCAGGGCAATGCGCTGGATGCCAGAGCAGCCCTGCTGGTGCGCGCCATGGTGGCGGCAGCCCGGGCCGACGGTCATATCGACGGCGACGAGCGCCAGAAGATCCAGCAGTACCTGACCGAGCAGGGCCAGAGCGATGCGGCCCGCTGGATCGATGCCGAGCTGGCCCGCCCGCTCGACCCCCATGCCCTGGCGCGAGAGGTGACCGACATGGAGCTGGCGACCGAGGTCTACCTCGCCTCCCTGCTCGCCATCGAGGTGGATCACTTTATGGAGCGCGGTTATCTGGACGAGCTGGCGCGCGCCCTCAAGCTCGATGACAACCTCAAAGGCAGCATTGAGCGGCAGGTGGCCCAGCTGGCGCAGCCGGCCTGAACCCCGTCAGGGACAAGGATTGTCGATGAGGCCCCGTCACGGGGCCTTGTTGTGTCTGGTCACTGGTCACGACACTTCTTATTGGCGCGGGCAGCCACTATGATGGCTCTTCGGCCAAAAGGGAGCAGATGAGACCGTCTCATCGCTCAGGCACATCATCGCCAGGACACAGAGGCAAGGAGTATTCATTGGAAATACGCAAGGCACAAGAGCAGGACATCGACGCCATCCTCGAGCTGAACCGGCAGATAGGAGAGATCCACTTCGAGCAGGCCCCGCAGGTCTTTTGCCCTCCGTCCCCCGAGGAGCGGGCTTTCTTGCTGGCGGCCATCGCCGCCGAAGGGCGGCTGTTTTGCGTTGCCGAGCAGGAGGGGGCCGTGGTGGGCTTTTTGACCGCCCGCATCGACATCAACGAGACCATCCCGTTTCTGAGCAAGGAGCCCATCTGCCGCATCGGCACCGTAGTGGTCGATGAGGGGCGTCGCTCCCAAGGCATCGGCAAGGCGCTGATCGCCCATTGTGACGAATGGGGCAAGGCGCACGGTGCCCACCAGATCCGGCTGGAGGTGATGTCGTTCAACGAACGGGCCAAGGCACTCTACGAGGCGTTGGGGTTCAAGATGTTGTCACAGACCATGGCCAGATAAGCCCGTTTCAATCAGATAATTTCGCAAGGAACAGGCCCCATCATGGGGCCTTTTGGTCTTTGGCGGGAGCTGAGTCCAGCTGTTGGTGAATGAGCTCGGCCAACCGAGTGAGGGCTGCCTCCAGCTGCGGACTCCAGGGATGGGAGCTGTTGAGGCGCAGGCAGTGGTTGTGCAGCCCCTTGCTGGAGAAGAGTGCGCCGGGGGCCAGTGAAAAACCGCTGGCCAGCGCCTGGGCATGCAGGGCGCGGCTGTCGAGGCGCGGGTCAAACTCGAGCCAGAGAAAGTAGCCGCCATCGGGGGAGGAGATGCTCACCTCCCCCGGCAGCAGGCGCAGCAGGGCGGCCCGCATCTGCTGCTGGCGCTGAGCCAGGGTGTGGCGCAGCCGGCGAAAGTGGGCATCCACGCCGCCCTGGCGCAGCATCTCGGCCAGCGCCAGCTGGCTTGGCACATTGGTGGAGAGGGTCGACATCAGTTGCAGTCGCTGCACCCGCTCGGCGTGACGACCGGCCACCACCCAGCCGACCCGAAAACCGGGCGCCAGGCACTTGGAAAAGGAGCTGCACAGCAGGCTGTCGCCACTGGTATCCCAATACTTGATGGGCCTTGGCCGCTCGCGGCCGAAGTAGACCTCGGCATAGACGTCGTCCTCCACCAGCGCGACCCCGCGCCGGTTGAGCAGTGCCATCAGCGCCTGCTTGTGGTCATCCGGCATGGTGTGGCCGAGCGGGTGCTGGACATTGCCCATCAGCCAGCACGCCTTGATGGGGCGCTGGGCGAGGGCCTCCTCCAGCAGGGCGAGATCGATGCCGACCCCCGGGATCACCGGTATCTCCACCGCGTTCAGCTTGAGTCGCTCGATGGCCTGCAGGGCGCCGTAGAAGGTGGGGGACTCCACCACCACCCAGTCGCCGGGCTCGGTCAGTACCTGCAGGCTGAGGGAGAGTGCCTCCATGGCGCCGGTGGTGATGATGATCTGCTGGGGATCTACCGCCAGCCCCTCGCCGGCGTAGCGCTGGGCGATGGCCCGGCGCAGCGCCTCGTTGCCGGGGGGCAGATCTGCCACCGTGCTGAAGGGGTCGAGCCGGCGCATGCTGCTGGCCAGCGCCCGGCCGAGCTGGGGGTGGGGGAACAGGGTGGGATCGGCCACCGCCATGCCGAGCGGCACCAGCTCCCGCGACTTGCTGGCCTGCAACACCTCGAACACCAGATCGTTGATGTCCACCGAGCCGCTGTAGTGCGCCTGCTGGGGCAGGCTGGCGGCCGGGCGGGAGGGGGCAGCCTTGACGTAGTAGCCGGACTGGGGCCGCGCCAGGATGAGGCCGCGGCTTTCCAGCAGCTGATAGGCCTGCAGCACCGTCATGGGGCTGAGGCCATGGGTCTTGCAGCTCTGGCGGATGGAGGGAATGCGCTCCCCCGGTTGCCAGAGGCCGCTCGTTATCTGCTGTTGCAGCTGATCTGCCAGCTGGCCGTATAGGGACATGGGATTGTTAAACTGTTATAGGTGTATTTCACTATAACTGCATCTGTTATAGGTGTCATGGACCGTGATGTACTTAACGGGCGAAAACCTGTCTGTTAAATGCAACATAGAGAGTCATGCATGATAAGCCTGGATGATGTGGTCAGCCTCTCCCGAATGCAGTTCGGGGCGACGGCGATGTTCCACTTTCTGTTTGTGCCCCTCACCCTGGGGCTGTCCTGGATCCTGGTGATCGCCGAGTCGGCCTACGTGATGACCGGCAAGGTGATCTACAAAGACATCACCCGTTTCTGGGGCAAGCTGTTTGGCATCAACTTCGTGATGGGGGTGACCACCGGCATTACCCTGGAGTTCCAGTTCGGTACCAACTGGGCCTACTACTCCCACTATGTCGGCGACATCTTCGGCACGCCGCTGGCGGTGGAAGGGCTGATGGCCTTCTTCCTCGAGTCCACCCTGGTGGGGTTGTTCTTCTTCGGCTGGGACAAGCTCTCCCGCGGTCAGCACCTGCTGGTGACCATGCTGGTGGCGCTCGGCTCCAACCTCTCCGCGCTCTGGATCCT
This sequence comes from Aeromonas sp. QDB34, assembly GCF_027705405.1. Classification (NCBI taxonomy): domain Bacteria; kingdom Pseudomonadati; phylum Pseudomonadota; class Gammaproteobacteria; order Aeromonadales; family Aeromonadaceae; genus Aeromonas; species Aeromonas sp. QDB34. Next base: position 292,465 of record NZ_JAPDBT010000003.1, read on the forward strand.
CATCGCCAACGGCTGGATGCAAAACCCGGTCGGTGCCGAGTTCAACCCCATGACCATGCGCATGGAGCTGGTGGACGTGGCTGCGGTGATCTTCAACCCGGTGGCCCAGGTCAAGTTCGTGCACACGGTGGCGGCGGGTTATGTGGCGGCCTCCCTGTTCGTGATGGGGGTGAGCAGCTGGTATCTGCTGCGGCGCATGGAGGTGCGCTTCGCCCTGCGCTCCTTTGCCATCGCCTCGGGCTTTGGTCTGGCGGCCATCCTCTCGGTCATCGTGCTCGGCGACGAGTCGGGTTATCGCACCGGTGAGGTGCAGCAGGTGAAGCTGGCCGCCATCGAGGCGGAGTGGCACACCGAGCCGGCGCCCTCCTCCTTCACCCTGTTCGGCTTTCCGGATCAGGCCGCCGAGACCACCCACGCCGCGGTCAAGATCCCCTATCTGATGGGCATCATCGCCACTCGCTCCCTCGATGAGCAGGTGACGGGCCTCAAAGATCTCAAGGCGCGGCACGAGGAGCGCATTCGCAGCGGCATGCTGGCCCATGAGGCGCTCGAAGCGATGCGGGCTGATGGCAGCAACCAGGCCGCGCGAGCCACCTTCGAGCGTCATCGCCAGGATCTGGGCTATGGCCTCTTGCTCACCCCCTATGCCAAGGAGATTGGCAAGGCGGACGAGGCGGCCATCGCCAAGGCGGTGGCGGACTCCATCCCCCAGGTGGCGCCGCTGTTCTGGAGCTTTAGGCTGATGGTGGGCATCGGCGTGGTGCTGCTGGCGCTCTTTGCCGCCGCCTTCCTGCAGTTGTGTCGGGGCAAGCTGGTGCAATCCCCGCGTCTGCTCAAGGCCCTGTTCTGGTCTATTCCGCTGCCCTGGATTGCCATCGAGGCGGGCTGGTTCGTGGCCGAGTTCGGTCGCCAGCCGTGGACCATCAGCGACGTGCTACCGGTGTCGGCGTCTGTCTCCTTGCTGACCCCGGGCCAGCTCTGGTTCAGCCTGATCTCCATCTGTCTCATCTACACCAGCCTGCTGGTGGTGGAATTGTTCTTGTTGCGTCATGTGATCCGCAAAGGGCCCGCCAGCCTGCAGACGGGTCGCTATCAAGGTGAAGTGTTGCAAAACGGGAGTCCTGCCTGATGGATTACGAAACCCTGAAATTGATCTGGTGGGGGCTGGTGCTGTTCATGCTGGTCGGCTTCGTGGTGATGGATGGCTTCGATCTCGGCGTGGCCATGCTACTGCCGGTGGTGGCCAAGAACGACGAGGAGCGGCGGGTGCTGCTCAACAGCGTGGGGCCGGTGTGGGAGGGCAACCAGGTGTGGCTCATCGCCGGGGCCGGCGCCCTGTTCGCCGCCTGGCCGCTGGTCTATGCCGCCGCCTTCTCGGCGCTCTACGTGCCCTTCATGTTCCTGCTGTTCGGCCTGTTCCTGCGCCCGGTCGGTTTTGACTATCGCAGCAAGCTGGCGGACCCGGTCTGGCGCCGCTGGTGGGATCGCGCCCTGGTGGTGGGCGGCCTGCTGCCGACCCTGGTGTTTGGCGCTACCTTGGGCTTTTTGCTGCAGGGGCTGCCGTTTCGCTTCGATGCGGCCCTTCGCATCCACTACGGTGCCTTTGACTTCCACTGGCCGCTGTTGTTGACCTGCATGGGAACGGCACTGGCGCTGCTGTTGCTGCACGGCGCCAGCTTCCTGCAGTGCAAGACCCAGGGAGAGATCGCCCGGCGCTGCGCCCGCCAGAGTCTCTGGCTCGGTCCGCTGGCGAGCGGCCTGTTTGCCCTGGGCGGCGTCTGGCTCAGCCAGATGGCCGGTTACCGGGTGCTGGAGATTGGTGATATCAACGGGGCGCTCACCCCGCTGATGAAGGAGGTGGGGGTGGCCCAGCAGGGCTGGCTTGCCAACTTTGTGGCCCATCCCTGGCTCTGGTGCGTGCCGGCGCTCGGCCTGGTGCTGCCCATGGTGAGCAGCCTGGCCAGCGCCCGCGAACTGCCGCGCACGGCTTTGCTCGCCAGTGGCGGCGCCTGCGCCAGCATGATGCTGACCATCGCCATCGCCCTGTTCCCGTTCGTGCTGCCCTCGTCGCTGGATCCGTCCAGCAGCCTGACCCTGTGGGACAGCACCTCCAGCGAGCGCACCCTCTTCATCATGCTGGGGATTGTCGGGGTGCTGATGCCAGTCAACATCGGCTACACCCTCTGGGTCTACCGGGTGGTGCGTGGCAAGATGAGCGCCCAGCAGATCCGCCAGCACGGCCACAGCCTCTACTAACCCTCTTCAACCAAAGGATCATGCGATATGTGGTATTTCACCTGGATTCTGGGACTGGGCTTCGCCCTGTTGTGCGGGTTGGTCAACCTGCTCTGGCTGGAGGCGCGCTGGGCCGCCGATGAGGATCTCAAGGAGTCTTGAGACGCAGCCATGAAAAGGCCGACACAGGTGTCGGCCTTTTTGCATCTTGCTAGAGGGCTCGCTTAGGCGGGGAGGGCAACCCGGGCGGCCTGCCGCTCGCTGACATGGGTGAGGCCGTAGGCCAGCAGCACGATCAGCGCACCGATCCAGGGGGTGTGCATCAGACCCAGGTGCTCCACCACCAGGCCACCGACGACTGAGCCCAGCGCAATGCCGACGTTGAAGGCGGCAATATTGAGGCCCGATGCCACGTCCACCGCCCTGGGGGTGTGCTGCTCGGCCTGCTTCACCACCAGCACCTGCAGACCCGGCACGTTGCCAAAGGCAAACGCGCCCCACACCAGCACGGTCAGCACCGCCAGCACCGGGTGCGGCGCGGTGAAGGTGAGCACCAGCAGCACCAATGCGAGACCGGCAAACAACAGCTTCAGCGCAGGCAGCGGGCCCATGCGATCGGCCAGCTTGCCGCCCCAGATATTGCCGACGGCGACCGATACCCCGTACACCAGCAGAATGAGGCTCACCGCACCGGCGCTAAAGCCGCTCACCTGCTGCAGGATGGGGGCGAGAAAGGTGAACGCCGTGAAGGCACCGCCGTAACCGAGCGCCGTCTTGGCGTAGACCAGCAGCAAGGGCTTTTTGGTGAGCACCGAGAGCTGCTCGCGGATGGTCGAGGCCGCCCCCTTGGGCAGGTTGCTCGGGATCAGCAGCAGGCTGCCCACCATGGCGACGAGGCCAAGCAGGCTCACTGCCAGAAAGGTCTCGCGCCAGCCAAAGACCTGACCAATCCAGGTGCCGAGTGGTACGCCGGTCACCAGCGCGATGGTGAGGCCGCTGAACATGATGGCGATGGCGCTGGCCGCCTTCTCCTTGGCCACCAAGCCGGTGGCGATGGTGCTACCCACCGAGAAGAAGACCCCGTGCGCCAGCCCGGTCAGGATGCGGGCCACGATCAGGCTCTCGTAACCGGGGGCCTGCCAGGCCAGCAGATTGCCGGCGGTGAAGAGTGCCATCAGCCCCACCAGCAGCCACTTGCGCGGCACCTTGCCGGTGAGCGCCGTTAAGATCGGTGCGCCGATGGCCACGCCAAGGGCATAGAGGCTGACCAAGAGGCCTGCCGAGGGGAGCGAGACATTCAGCTGCTCGGCGATGGTGGGGATGAGCCCCACGATCACGAATTCGGTGGTGCCGATCGCAAAGGCACTCAGGGTGAGGGCAAATAACGCCAGTGGCATAACAACTCCTTGGATAGGGACTCCCGACGGGAGAATGGCGCCAGTATGCCGAGGGTGTTTGTTGGTAAAAATGACGGTGACATCAAATTACTTTTGCCAAATAAGCAGCAATCTTCACGATGGCTCGGGTCTTATCGGGCGGGAAATTGTGTGGGTGGCGCACAAAACCAAAAAAAGCGGGAGGCACAGTGCCTCCCGCTAGGGGTGGGATAAATATCCCGGATCGTTATTGCCTCCCTTCTCCCCTGGCGGGAGAAGGGTCGGGGATGAGGGGGCATTCTGTATATGCAGCAAAACTAGCCTAGGGTCGCCTGCTATACCCTCACCCTAGCCCTCTCCCATGGGGAAAGGGAACAATCCGGTTGAACCTGCTTGTTAGTCCCAATCCGGTGCAAAGTCCGGGTTGGCGCAGCGCTCGCCCCGCTCCAGGGTGGCGATGGCGGCCATCTCATCGCGACTGAGTTGCACCTTCAGCGCGGCAAGGTTGGCGGCCAGATTTTCCCGTTTGGTGGAGCTCGGGATCACCGTCATGCCCTGGGCCAGCAGCCAGGCCAGCGACACCTGGGCCGCCGAGACGCCGTGGCGCTGGCCAATTTCCATCAGCAGCGGCTCGGTGAGCACCTTGCCATAGGCGAGCGGCATATAGGCGGTGATGGCGATGCCATGGGCCTGGCAGAATGCCACCACCTTGCGGTTTTGCAGCAGCGGGTGGATCTCCACCTGCTGATGGGCGATGACGCCCGGCCCCAGGATCTCGATGGCCTGTTTGAGTTGGGCCACGGTGAAGTTGGAGACCCCGATCTCGCGGGTCAGGCCCCGAGTCTTGGCCTCGGCCAACTGTTCCAGATAGACCGCCATCGGCACCTCATCCTTGGGGGAGGGCCAGTGAATAAGCGTCAGGTCCAGATAGTCTGTGCCCAGTTTTTCGAGGCTTACCTCCAGGCTCGGGATCACCTTGCCCGGGCCGAACTCGCTGGTCCACACCTTGGTGGTCAGGTAGATATCCTGGCGGGGCACGCCGCTCTCGCGCATCAGCTGGCCCACTTCGGCCTCGTTGGCATAGATCTGGGCGGTGTCGATGTGGCGGTAACCAAGCTCGAGCCCTTGCAGCAGAGAGTCGCGCAGGGGTTGGCCGGTCAGGCGAAAGGTACCAAGACCCAGGTTGGGCATCTTCATCATGTTGTTCCTCAAATAGGTTGCAAAAGGGCGCTCAGCGGCGCGGCAAATCAGGCGTCCAGCGGCTGATAGCGGCGAATGGTGCTGCCGGCAAACCAGGGCTCGGCCCTGGCGACAAATTCGGTAAAGTGGGGTTGGCCCTGATGGGCGCTGAGGGCGGCCTCGCTCTCCCACACCTCGTAGAGCATCCAGCTGTGGGGATTGTCCAGATCCTGATGCAGCTGGTAGCGCAGGCAGCCAGCCTCCTGCAAGGTGGCCGCGATCAAGGGATCCAGGGCGGCGCGAAACTGGGGGGCGAATTCGGGTTTGGCTTCAAGCTGGGCAATCACAATCACGGGTGAAGACATCTGAACCTCCTTGCAAAAACGAAGGGTCAGTATGCCCACCACGACTTGTCCGAAACAGGGCCGCTGTCGCAAAACACTATTGAGACAAGAGCAGCAATGAATGGGCCGGGGCGAGGTGGCGAGGAGGAGGTCAGGGGGTAAAAGGAGCAGGGAGCGCCGGGGCGCCCCCTTGCCATCAGGCATTGGCTGGCTCGGACCAGACCGCAAATTCATTGCCGCTGGGCTCGACAAAGTGAAAGCGGCGGCCACCGGGAAAATCGAACAGGGGGCGAACTATGGTGCCCCCGGCGCCGGCTACCTTGCTCTGGGTCGCTTCAATATCGGCGCTGTAGAACACCAGCAGGGCACCGCCTTGCGCACTCTGGCTGCACAGATCGGCGCGATAGAAACCGCCATCCAGCCCTTCTCCCTCGAAGGCGCAATAATCGGGGCCATAATCGGCAAATTGCCAGCCGAAAGCGGCCTGAAAGAAGGCCTTGGTGGCGGCAAGATCTCTGGCGGCAAACTCCACATAGTTCAGTTTTTCATGGGCCCTGGTCATGAGGATCTCCTTGTCGATGATTATTTCGGTTGCCAGCGTTTTTGCGTGCGGCTCGTGGAGTGGGGCAACGCGTCCCAAGGGGTCAGCTTGAGCTGCTTGCGCCGAAACCAGAGCCAGGTCGCCATCAGCAGACCGACCCCTATGCCAAACAGCAGGCTCTGGCGTAGGGCGAATGCGGGGCTTACCTCATGTTGCCAGCCGAAGAACCACATCAACACCCCCCAGATAGCGCCAGTGGGGATCCCCAGAGCAAGGACATTGACCAGAAAGCGTTCGTAGTGGGGCGGCCTGATGGCGAGCCCAGCCTTTCGCAGCAGCCAGGTGATCGGCGGGTTGTAGTTGAGCGTCTGCACGCCCTTCTCTGCCAGCTCCTGATGGGCGGCCACGAGTCTGTGTTCGAACTCCATGATGTTTTCCTTGAGGTGCTTGGTGTCATACGGTGCCGTCATGCCGCATTCTACTGGCAAACCATCAACGCGATGTGGGCTCGTAGTCACGTTATTTATCTGTACGCTTTCGATTACTCCAGGGCCGCCATGATGACTGGATGAAGCCTTCTTGCGAGCACCATACCAAGGAAAATGGAGACGAAGAGAGGGAGAGGATCCCAACGGCGTCGATAGCTGCGCCAGTTGCCATTGTGGTGGCGGAAAAGCCGGTAGGTGAGAAGCACAAGAAAAATTGCGGTTTGAATGAAGCAGTTAACTGAAAAACTGATTATGAATTTGACGAAATCGGGCAAGGTGGGGGTCCGTGTCTATGAGGTTTGCTTTGCAAAGGGGGCATGGCACTTGGTGTCAATCCGCAGGGTTCTTCACGCTTTTTCTGTCGCGCCTGCACTGGTGGGTTGGCATGCCAGCTGTTCCCATGGGGTCAAATCAAACTGTCTGCGCTTCAGCCAGAGCCTGATCAAGGTAACGAGGCCAAACAGGCCAGCGAATAGCGCTGTGCTGAACAAGGATGATACGAAAGATCTTCCCTCTGGGTGCCAAACGAACGTCCACATAATCAGACCCCAGATCGGCGCGATACTGAGGCTGGCACAAAGAAAATTGACCAGTCCGCCCGCGTAATAAGGTGGCTTGACGGTGCAGCCGAGTTTGCGCAACAGCTTGAACATCCATGGGTTGTAGTCATATTCCTTGATGCCTTGGTCAGCCAGAGTCTGATGGGCGATGGTTAGCCGTTCTTCAAATGTCATTGATTTGCCTTATATCGCAGCGGCGTCATATGGTGCTTTTTTACGGCATTCTACGGATTAGGCAGGCTGAGGGATAGCAGCCATATCAGATTATTTCTCTGCTAAATACCAGCACAACTGCCAGAGCATCCTTGCCAATCCACAGCGGCTACGCCTATAAAGACCCATTACTCTTGTCTGGATTGCAGCAATGAAGACCCATTCTGATGAACTGACCCTGTTTGTGGCGGTGGTGGAGGCGGGCAGTTTTCGCCAGGCGGCGGAGAACCTCGGCATGGACAATTCGGTGGTGAGCCGTGGCATCAAGCGGCTGGAAGAGAAGCTCTCGACCGTGCTGCTCAACCGCACCACGAGGCGGGTCAGCCTGACCGAGGAGGGGAGCTGGTTCTATCAGCGGGCGGTGAAGATCCTGACCGAGATGAGCGAGGCGGAGGGGCTGCTGCTGATGCGCCGCGAGCAGCCGGAGGGGGTATTGCGGGTCGATGCCGCCACCCCCTTCATCCTGCACCGGCTGGTGCCCATCATCGGCGAGTTTCGCCGCCGCTACCCCGCCATCGAGCTGCAACTGCACAGCTCCGAGGGCTTTATCAACCTGATGGAGCGGCGGGTGGACATGGCCATTCGCATCGGCGAGCTGACCGACTCCTCCCTGCGGGCGCTGCCGCTGGGCCGCTCGCGGCTGCGGTTGCTGGCATCCCCCGACTATTTGCGCGAGCGCGGCACCCCGCGCCAACCGGCGGATCTGCTGAGCGGGCACGAGCTGCTCGGTTTTTTGCACCCCGATCACCTCAACCACTGGCCGCTGCTGAGCCAGGAGCAGGGGGACCGCTTTCCCATTAGTCCGACCCTGCGTGCCAGCAGCGGTGAAACCCTGCGCCAGCTGGCGCTGCGGGGGCAGGGGATCGTCTGTCTGTCGGATTTCATGACCGGGCAGGATCGGATGAGCGGCGCGCTGGTGGAGGTGCTGGCCCGCAGCAACAGCGGTGCCTCGCGCCCCATCAATGCGGTGTTCTACTCCGATGCCCAGCGCGATATCCGGCTGCGGGTCTGGCTCGATTTCCTTAAAGAGCAGCTCGGCAGCGAGATGCTGTAGCGCCCGCACTCTGAACCGGGCCAAACGATAGAAAGGGCTTGCCGTGCTTGGGGTGCCTGCCGAGGGAGGATAGGGGGCGTCATCATCGGGGCGGCGCTAAAAAAGAGAGGCCGACATCGCTGTCGGCCTCTCATGTTTTTCAGCTCAAGGCTGTGTCGGTTGCCCAATCACTCCTCTTCTGCCCAGCGGCGTGAACGTTCCACCGCCTTTTTCCAGCCGTTGTAGCGCTTGGCGCGATCGTCGCGGTCCATCTGCGGGATGAACTCGCGGTCCACGCTGAACTTGTCTTCCAGCTCTTCCGAGCTCTTCCAGAAGCCGACGGCCAGACCTGCCAGGAAGGCGGCGCCCATGGCGGTGGTCTCGATACGGGTCGGACGCACCACCGGGGTGTGCATCATGTCGGCCTGGAACTGCATCAGGAAGTCGTTGGCTACCGCGCCACCGTCCACCTTGAGGGCCGCCAGCTTGATGCCGGAGTCCTGCTGCATCGCATCCAGCACATCGCGGCTCTGATAGGCGATGGATTCCAGCGCGGCACGGATGATGTGGTTGCGGTTGGCGCCGCGGGTCAGGCCAACCATGGTGCCGCGAGCATACGGATCCCAGTAGGGGGCACCCAGGCCGACGAAGGCCGGTACCAGGTAGACGCCGTTGGTGTCGCCTACCTTGGAGGCGAAATAGTCGGTGTCGCGGGCATCGTGAATGATCTTCAGCTCGTCACGCAGCCACTGGATGGTGGCGCCGCCCATGAATACCGCACCCTCGAGGGCATAATTCACTTCCCCTTTCGGGCCGATGGCGACCGTGGTCAGCAGGCCGTTGCTGGAGCGAACCGGCTCGGTGCCGGTGTTCATCAGCATGAAGCAGCCGGTGCCGTAGGTGTTCTTGGCCATCCCTTTTTCGAAGCAGAGCTGGCCGAACAGGGCAGACTGCTGGTCACCAGCGATACCGGCGATGGGGATGCGGGAGCCGCCGCCACGGGTGGTGTAGCCGTACACTTCGGAAGAGGGTTTCACTTGTGGCAGCATGGACATGGGGATGCCCAGCTCGTCCAGCATCTTCTGATCCCACTTCAAGTCGCGGATGTTGTAGAGCATGGTACGGGAGGCGTTGGTCGGGTCGGTGACGTGCACTTCGCCGTTGGTCATCTTCCACACCAGCCAGGTATCGATGGTGCCGAACAGCAGCTCGCCGTTCATCGCCTTCTCGCGTGCCCCTTCCACGTTGTCGAGGATCCACTTCACCTTGGTGCCGGAGAAGTAGGCGTCCAGCACCAGACCGGTGTTTTCACGCACGTACTCTTCCAGGCCGCGCGCTTTGAGCTCTTCACAGATGGCCGCGGTGCGGCGGCACTGCCAGACGATGGCGTTGTAGATGGGCTTGCCGGTGGCCTTTTCCCATACCACTGTGGTTTCACGCTGGTTGGTGATGCCGATGGCGGCGATCTCTTCGCTGCGAAGGCCAGTCTTGGCCAGCACTTCGGTGAAGACGGAGGACTGGGTCGCCCAGATCTCCATCGGGTCGTGCTCTACCCAGCCCGCTTTCGGGTAGTGCTGGGTGAATTCGCGCTGGGAGGTACCGACTATGTTGGCGTCCTGGTCAAACACGATGGCACGGGAAGAGGTAGTACCCTGGTCCAGAGCGACGACATATTTCTTTTCAGCAGACATGATGTTCTCCACGTTTTTATTTTCCACGTTGTTACACGTTGGGGAGGGCCGCTCTTAGGCGGCGGCCTCTTCTTTGTTAGACAGCTTGGCGGCTTCTTCGGTGGCGACGCGGTTGCCCGGCACACAGGGAGCCAACACTTTTACATAGAGGGCAGTACCGATCTGGGCACCGACGATGGGGCCGAGGATGGGAACCCAGAAGTAGGGGTTGTCACGACCACCGGTCATGGCCACGTCACCCCAGCCAGCCAGGAAGGCGAACAGTTTGGGGCCGAAATCACGGGCCGGGTTCATGGCGAAACCGGTTAACGGGCCAAGGGAGGCGCCAATCACCGCGATCAGGATACCGATCAGCAGGGCTGCGGCGAAGCCTTTGGGGGCACCGTTGTTGTTGTCACCCAGCGCCATGATGCCCAGCATCAGCACGGCGGTGATCACCATCTCGACCGCGAAGGCCTGCATGTTGGAGAGCAGGGCATTCGGGTAGGTAGAGAAGATGCCGGCGCTGCCGAGGCTCTCGACGCTGCCGCGCACCACGTTGTGGGTCACTTCCCACTGGGTGAAAAGGTTACCATAGAGGAAGTAGACCAGCGCCGCGAAGCAGAAGGCGCCGGCAACCTGGGCGATGATGTAGGGCACCACTTTGCGCTTGTCGAACCCGCAGAAGGTCATCAGCGCCAGGGTCACGGCCGGGTTGAGGTGGGCACCGGAGATACCGCCGGTGACATAGATGGCGATGGCGACGCCCAGACCCCAGGTAATGGAAATTTCCCATTGCCCGAAGTTGGCTCCCGCCAGCACCAGTGCGGCCACGCAGCCAACGCCGAAAAATATCAGCAGGCCGGTTCCGATAAACTCGGCAATGCATTCGCCAAGCAGGGTATTGGGTCTTTGTATGCTCATACCGTTATTCCTTATATCCACCCAGAGTAGGTTTGATGTTCCGTTTTGTTGTTTTTCATTCCCATTATTGCGTCCGAAAACGTTTCTTCTTGTTTTTTGAGCTGACGCAAACGTTATGCTCGTTTGCGCTCGTTCTCGGACGAGAGAGAAAATAAACCTAAATCGCCCATTCACCACTCCCTCCCCGCAGGAAATGTGGACAAGATCCCACTCATTGCTAAGAAAATGTGACGGAAAGCAAGTTGATACAGTGGTTATACCACTTAGTGGGTAGCTAAAAGCCTTGCTACACAAGGGATTGCGGCTGATGAGTGATTGCTCATTTGGCACTTTCTTTTGTAATAAAACTGCAATATTTCAGCCTCCATCACAGATTAAATGTTCACATATGAGCACAATAGGCTCGCTTTCGAATCAGGACTCATCTGATTGGTCAGCATGGACAGGGCACCCTCAACCGCCCACAACAACAATAAGGAAGCAGAACATGCTTAGTCTCTTCAGGCCTGCACCACACATAGACAGGCTCCCGGCCGACAAGGTCGACCCCTTCTACAAACGCATGCGTTGGCAGGTGTTTTTCGGGATCTTCTTCGGTTATGCCGGTTACTACCTGGTACGGAAAAACTTCAGTCTGGCGATGCCCTATCTGATCGAGCAGGGCTTCTCCCGCGGTGATCTGGGTCTGGCGCTGTCCGGCGTCTCCATCGCCTACGGTCTCTCCAAGTTCCTGATGGGGAACGTGTCGGACCGCTCCAACGCCCGCTACTTCCTCTCCGCCGGTCTGCTGCTGTCGGCCGGCATCATGTTCATGATGGGGACCATGCACTGGGCCACCTCCAGCATCGCCATCATGTTCGTGCTGTTGTTCCTGAACGGCTGGGCACAGGGCATGGGCTGGCCGCCCTGCGGTCGCACCATGGTGCACTGGTGGTCACAGAAAGAGCGCGGTGAAGTGGTCGCGGTCTGGAACGTGGCCCACAACGTGGGTGGCGGCATGATAGGCCCGCTGTTCATTCTGGGGATGGGCTGGTTCAACGACTGGCGCAGTGCCTTCTATGTGCCGGCTGCCGCCGCTGCCGCTATCGCGGTGATCGCCTTCTTCGTGATGCGCGACACCCCGCAATCGGTGGGTCTGCCTCCCATCGAAGAGCACAAGAACGACTATCCGAAGGACTATAACGAAAGCCACGAGCAGGAGTTTTCCGCCAAGGAGATCTTCGTCAAGTACGTGCTGCACAACAAGCTGCTGTGGTACATCGCCATTGCCAACGCCTTCGTTTATCTCATTCGTTACGGTGTGCTGGACTGGGCGCCTACCTACCTGAAAGAGGCCAAGGATTTCAGCGTCGACAACTCCTCCTGGGCGTACTTCCTGTACGAGTGGGCGGGTATTCCGGGCACCCTGCTGTGCGGCTGGATCTCTGACAAGATGTTCCAGGGCCGCCGTGCACCGGCCGGCATCCTGTTCATGGTGCTGGTGACCGTGGCCGTGCTGGTCTACTGGTTCAACCCGGCCGGCAACCCGACCATCGACATGATGGCGCTGGTGGCCATCGGCTTCCTCATCTACGGCCCCGTCATGCTGATCGGCCTCTATGCCCTGGAGCTGGCGCCGAAGAAGGCCGCCGGTACTGCGGCAGGCTTCACCGGTCTGTTCGGTTATCTGGGTGGCGCGGTCGCGGCCAACGCCATGCTGGGCTACACCGTTGACCACTTCGGCTGGGATGGCGGCTTCATGGTGCTGACCGCTTCCTGCGTGCTCTCCATCATCCTGCTGGCGATGACCCTCAAGCACGAGAACCAGTCGATTGCCGCCAAAGCGGCTGCCCATAAGGCATAAAACGTGATCCTGCCCTTATCGATTGGAAAAGGGATCAGGTAAACTCCCCAAGGCCCCGCATCTGCCGGGGCCTTTTTTCGTCTCATCATCGGAGTTCAAGCGTGAAGCAAACCCAACGACATCTGGAGATCCTGGACGTCCTGACGCGGCAGGGCTTTGTCTCGACCGAGGATCTGGTGACCCACTTTGACGTCAGCCCCCAGACCATTCGCCGGGATCTCAACGATCTCGCCGAGCAGAACAAGATCCGGCGCCACCATGGCGGGGCCTCCCTGCATTCGAGTACCGTCAACACCGCCTACAGCGCCCGCAAGGTGATGCAGCTCAAGGAGAAAGAGCGTATCGCCCGTGAGGTGGCCGCCAATATTCCCGACGGCTCGTCGCTGTTCATCGACATAGGCACTACCACCGAAGCCATCGCCCGCGCCCTGCTCGATCACCGCGAGCTGCGCATCGTCACCAACAACCTCAACGTGGCCAGCATCCTCACCGCCAAGGATGACTTCACCGTCATCATCGCCGGTGGCGAAATTCGCAACCGGGACGGCGGCATCGTGGGGGAGGCGACCCGCGACTTCATCGGCCAGTTTCGCATGGACTACGGCGTCATCGGCATCTCGGGCATCGACAGCGACGGCTCATTGCTCGACTTCGACTACCACGAGGTGAAGATTGCCCAGGCCATCATCGCCCACTCCCGCCAGGTGTTCCTGGCTGCCGACCACACCAAGTTTGGTCGCAACGCCATGGTCAACCTCGGCAACCTCAGCCAGATCCATGCCCTGTTCACCGATCAGGAGCCGCCGGAGAAGCTGATGCGGCTGATGTCCCAGCACCAGATCGAGTGCCACATCTGCTGAGTCGCCGTTAACCCGTTCCAGCACCAGGCCGCCATCGGGCGGCCGCTTCGTTTTCAGCCTCCCCGCACTTCTGCTCGCCCTCATTCCACCGCCAATGCCGTGCTGATGTCCCCAAAAGCGCGATCTCGCTCACAGCCTTGCCCCCGTTTTCCCCAGGCTGCGCCGCTTTATCACCGACCGGCAGCATTTTTAGCATTGCCAAAACAATCGCGATCACATTTTCTCCATAAAATGTTCGTTTATCATTTTTTCATGCTCTAATATGAGCGAAATCAAACATTGCGACGGTTTCGCAAGGTCAAAATAAGAAAGTAGGTGAACATGAGCGAACATTATGATCTGGTCGTCGTCGGCGGCGGCATCAACGGGGTAGGCATTGCGGCTGATGCAGCGGGGCGGGGTCTGAAGGTTGCCCTGTTCGAGGCGCGCGATCTCGCCTCTGCCACCTCTTCCAACTCCAGCAAGCTGATCCACGGCGGCCTGCGCTACCTCGAACACTACGAATTCCGGCTGGTGAAAGAGGCGCTGGCGGAGCGGGAGGTGCTGCTCGGCATGGCCCCCCACATCGCCCGTCCCATGCGTTTTCGGCTGCCCCATCGCCCGCACCTGCGCCCGGCCTGGATGATCCGTGCCGGCCTGTTCCTCTATGACAACCTGGCCAAGCGCGACAAGCTCAAGGGCAGCTGCGGCGTGCGCTTCCTGCCGCAGGATGGCCTCACCGCCGGCATCAGCAAGGGGTTCGAGTATTCGGACGCCTGGGTCGACGACGCCCGGCTGGTGGTGCTCAACGCCATGATGGCGCGCGACAAGGGCGCCGACGTGCAGACCCGCACCCGCTGCGTCAAGGCGGTGCGCGGCTCCAAACACTGGACCCTGACCCTGGAGCGGGAAGGGGGCGAGCAGTTCAACGTCACCTGCCGCGGCCTGGTCAATGCGGCCGGCCCCTGGGTCAAGACCTTCTATGACGAGAGCCTGCACGAGAAATCCCCACGCGGCATTCGCCTCATCAAGGGCAGTCACATGATAGTGCCGCGCATCCATGAGCGCGAAGAGGCCTACATCCTGCAAAACGAGGACAACCGCATCGTCTTCGTCATCCCTTATCAGCAGGACTACTCGCTGATCGGCACCACGGACGTGGAGCACAAGGGCAGCCCGCGCGAAGCCAAGATCAGCGACGCCGAGATCAACTACCTGTGCAAGGTGGTCAACGCCCACTTCACCCGTCAGATCGCCCCCAAAGACGTGATCTGGACCTACGCCGGGGTGCGCCCGCTGTGCGATGACGAGTCTGACTCGCCGCAGGCGGTGACCCGCGACTACACCCTCGAACTCTCCGGTGAATCCGATGGTGCGCCGCTGCTGTCAGTGTTTGGCGGCAAGCTCACCACCTATCGCAAGCTGGCCCAGGCTGCCTGCAACAAGCTCAAGCCCTGGTTCAGCCAGATGGGGGATGACTGGACCGCCAACAGCCGGCTGCCCGGTGGCGAGTTCGACTGCTCGGTGCGCGAGCTGGCGCGCGCCTTTGCGCTGGAATTTGACTGGCTCGATGATCGCAGTGCCCTGCGCATTGCCGAGGCCTATGGCGCCCATGCCCGCCTCTGGCTGCACCAAGAGCGTGGCCAGCACTTTGGTGCCGGACTGTACGAATCTGAGGTGCGTTACCTTATCGAGCGGGAGTGGGCCTGCAGCCTGGAAGACATTCTGTGGCGCCGCAGCAAGCTGGGGCTGCGTCTGTCCGAAGCCGAGCAGCAGCAACTGGCTGCCTGGCTCAGCGAACACCACCACGCCCTGCCCGAAGCTTGCTGATCACCCCTGGCGGGCGGCCCTGGCCGCCCGCCGTAAAAATGCAATAAACCTCTGTTATAACAATAACCTACATCCCATAAACAATAACAAAGAGCACCGCGCATGAAAAAACACACTCTCTCCCTGCTTGCCCTTGGTCTGGGGGCCGCCCTGGCATTGCCCGCACTGGCGGCCGATGAAGGCAAGATAGTGATCGCTCACCGGGGGGCCTCCGGCTACCTGCCCGAGCACACCCTGGAGTCCAAGGCATTGGCCTATGGCATGGGGGCCGACTATCTGGAGCAGGATCTGGTGATGACCAAGGATGACCAGCTGGTGGTGATGCACGATCACTTCCTCGATGGTATCACTGATGTGGCCGAACGCTTCCCCGGCCGGGCCCGCCCGGATGGTCGCTACTATGTGGTGGATTTCACCCTCGCCGAGGTGCGCTCTCTGCGCATGACCGAGCCGTTCCAGCTGGTGGACGGCAAGCAGGTGCCGGTCTACCCGGCCCGCTTCCCGCTGTGGAAGTCGAGCTTCAAGATCCATACCTTCCAGGAAGAGATCGAGATGATCCAGGGGCTCAACAAGAGCACCGGCAAGAACATCGGTATCTACCCGGAGATAAAAGCCCCCTGGCTGTTCCGCCACGAGGGCAAGGACATCTCCAAGGCGGTACTCAAGGTACTGAAGGAGTACGGCTACACCAGCAAGAACGACAAGGTCTATCTGCAGTGTTTCGATACCAACGAGCTCAAGCGTATCAACAGCGAACTGATGCCCGCCATGGGGATGGACTTGAAACTGGTGCAACTGATGGCCGAGACCGACTGGAACGAGACCATGGTCTATGACGCCAAGGGCAAGGCGACCCCCTACAGCTATGACTGGATGTTCAAGCCGGGCGCCATGAAGGAGATTGCCGGCTATGCCGAGGGGATCGGCCCCTGGAAGCCGATGATAGTGCCGGAGCCGGGTACCCTGGGCAAACCGACCTTCACCGGCATGGTGAAAGAGGCCCACGCGGCTGGACTCAAAGTGCATCCTTATACCTTCCGTCAGGATGAGGGCCAGATCCCGGCCTATGCGAAAGACTTCACCGATCTGCTCAACATCTTCCTCTATCAGGCCGATGTGGACGGGGTATTCAGCGACTTCCCCGACAAGGCGGTCGAGGTGATCAAGGCTCACGGCAAATAATAAAAGAAGAGCAACACGGGAATGCAAGCGGGGCCAGGTGCCCCGCTTTTTTATGCTTGTTGGCAAGAGAAAATAGAATGAGTGTAATTTTATGTTTACGATTTTGGTGTGTGGAGCATGCGCGGATCGCTACTTTCAGGCCTAAAGGCTCTCTTTTGTGGTCGTTTATCCATCTATCAGCGAATAAATCCACTGGTTTCACTTGATTGTTTGTTTTTAATTGGTAAGGTGAGGGCGGTTGCGTAACAAAGTGCTGACTTGTGTAAATAAAAATGAACAGTTGGTGCGGTTGGCTTGAAACAGTAGAGAGAATGAGAACATGCAAAGAGATCCCCTGAACAACATCCATATCCAGTCCGAACAAGTGATGATCACGCCTGCCCAGCTCAAGGAGAAACTGCCCATCTCCGATCGCGCGCTGGCATTCGTGCAAGGGGCCCGCAATACCATCGCTGACATCATCCACCGTCGCGATCACCGCTTGCTGGTGATCTGTGGTCCCTGCTCGATCCACGACATGGACGCCGCCAAAGAGTACGCAACCAGACTCAAAGCGCTGCATGACGCCTATCAGGATTCTCTCTACATTGTCATGCGGGTCTACTTTGAGAAGCCACGCACCACGGTCGGCTGGAAGGGCTTTATCAACGATCCGAATCTGGATGGCACCTTCGACGTGGAGCTGGGGCTGCACCGCGCCCGCGAGCTGCTCTGCTGGCTGGCCGAGCTGGAGTTGCCGCTGGCGACCGAGGCGCTCGACCCCATCAGCCCGCAGTACCTGGCGGAGCTCTTCTCCTGGTCGGCCATCGGTGCCCGCACCACCGAATCCCAGACCCACAGGGAGATGGCCTCCGGCCTCTCCATGCCGGTCGGCTTCAAGAACGGCACCGACGGCAACCTGGGCACCGCAATCAATGCGCTGCAGGCCGCCTCCAGCCCCCACGCCTTCATGGGGATCAACCAGCAGGGTCAGGTCGCGCTGCTGCAGACCCAGGGCAACCCGGATGGTCATGTGATCCTGCGCGGCGGCAAGCACCCGAACTACGACTCGGTCAATGTGTCGCTGGCGGAAGAGGCGTTGGAGAAGGCGGGCCTGCTGCCCGGCCTGGTGGTGGATTGCAGCCACGGCAACTCCAGCAAGGATCACCGGCTGCAGCCCAAGGTGGCGGACAACGTGATCCACCAGATCCAGGAGGGCAACCGCTCCATCATCGGGGTGATGCTCGAATCCAACCTGTTCGAAGGCAATCAGTCGAGCGAGCAGCCCAAGTGCGAGATGCGCTACGGCGTCTCCATCACCGATGCCTGCATCGACTGGGAGACCACGGACGCGCTGCTGGCCCGCTGCCACAGCCAGCTGGCGGCACCACTTTTGGCCAGAACCAAGGCATAAGCCGTGGTATCTTGTCAGCACTGATTGAACAATCGAGGTGTCACCGGCCGAGGCGGTGGCACCTCGTTTCCTCTTGAATCACAGGGCGTCGCTGCGGGCGGCGCCGCAGGGACCGGATATGGCTGAAGAGTTGAATGCTCTCAGGGACAAAATCGATGCGGTGGACAAGCAGCTGATTGATCTGCTGGCTGCCCGTCTCGCCCTGGTGGGGGAAGTGGGGGAAGTGAAGAGCCGGCACGGCCTGCCCATCTATGCACCGGATCGGGAGGCGAGCATGCTGGCCCGCCGCCGCGCCGAGGCCGAGGCACTGGGAGTGCCGGGGGACCTTATCGAGGATGTGCTGCGTCGGGTGATGCGCGAATCCTATATTCTGGAGTCCGCCAGCGACAAGGAGCACCACTTCAAGTGCATGAAGCCTGAGCTCGGCAAGGTGGTGATCATCGGTGGCGAGGGGCAGCTTGGCCGCCTGTTCGGCAACCTGTTCAGCCTCTCGGGCTACCGGGTCGAGACCCTGGGTCAGGCCGACTGGCCGCGCGCCGACGAGATCCTGCACGGGGCCGGGTTGGTGATGGTGGCGGTGCCCATCGATGTTACCTGCGAGGTGATCGATCGGCTCGGCAACCTGCCTGAGAACTGCCTGCTGGTGGACGTGACCAGCGTCAAGAGTGAACCGCTTGCCCATATGTTGGCGGTACACCAGGGGCCGGTGCTGGGGCTGCACCCCATGTTCGGGCCGGATGTGGCGAGCCTCGCCAAGCAGGTGATTGTCTGCTGTCAGGGGCGCGAGCCCGCCGCCAGCCAGTGGCTGCTGGAGCAGATGACCATCTGGGGTGCGCGTTTGCAGCAGGTGGAGGCCAAGGCCCACGACGAGGCGATGACCTTTATCCAGGCGCTGCGCCACTTTGCCACCTTTGCCTACGGCTGGCACCTCTCTCGCGAGCAGGCCAACATCGATCGCCTGCTGGCGTTGAGCTCCCCCATCTACCGGCTGGAGCTGGCCATGGTGGGACGGCTGTTCGCCCAGGATCCCCACCTCTACGCCGACATCATACTGTCGTCGCCGCAGAATCTGGCGATGATCCGCCGCTACTACCAGAACTTCGGCGAGGCGCTAGGCCTGCTGGAGCGGGGGGACCGGGAGGGCTTCATCGAGGCCTTCAGCCAGGTCTCCGGCTTCTTCGGCGAGCGGGCGGACGAGTTCCTGCGCGAAAGCCGCACCCTGCTGGCCCAGGCCAACGATCGTCGCCATCACGGCTGACGATGACTAAATGCAAAAGGGGCCTGTCGGCCCCTTTTGCATTTGCACTCCCGCTTGCGCGCTGCAGTGCTTTTATTCTGGCTGCGGCAAGCGCAGATCGGCGCCATCCCAGCCCAGCGGCAGGGTCAGCAACTGATCGATCAGCTCCCGCCGATCGGATTTTTCCAGATAGGCGAGGTAGAGCGGACGGCTCAAGGCTTGGGCACCTTCCACCAGGTGCAGGCGCCCCTGCTCGAGGAAGGGGCTCACCATGCGCCTTGGCAGATAGGCGGCGCCACCGTTGGCCAGCACGAACTGCAGCGCCATGTTGGCGGAGCTCGAGTGCAGCACCGGGGTCTTTTGCAGGCTCTGCAGCCGGCTGGGTTGTGGCTCAAAGCTGGTGCCCCAATCCAGATGAATGTGTGGCATCTGCATCAGGCTGTCGGCGTTGGCGGCGGCATCCCGGCTCACCAGCTCGAACACCAGCTCGCCGATGGGGTGCAGGGCAATCTCGTCGATCTTGGTCGGCTCTGAGAGCAGGGCGAGATCGAGGGAGCGCTCCAGCAACTGGCGGCACAGGTGCTCGCGGGAGGCGGTTTCGAGCCGCACCGCGAGGCCGGGGGCCAGGGCATAGACATGGTTGAGCCAGTCGTTGAAGTCGAGCTCCCAGAATACCGCGGGGGCGCCGATGGCGAGCTGCTGGCTGAAACCGGGGGAGAGGGCCACATCCTGCTTGGCGCGGCCCAGGGTATGCAAGATGGCGTCTGCGTAGGGCAGCAGACGCTCACCGGAGGCGGTCAGGCGGATGTTGTTGCGATGGCGGGCAAACAGACTGACCCCGAGTTGCTGTTCGAGCTGGCGGATCCGAAAGCTCACCGCCGACTGGGTCAGGTAGAGATTTTCAGCTGCCCGGCCGAAGTGCCGGGTCTTGCTGACCTCGATAAACGTCCGAAGCAGTTCGGTATCCATTAATCGATGGACTCGTCGCTGCCACCACCGCTGCCACCTTCAAAGCCGCCACCGCCGGTCTCCTCGTTGGCACCGCCGGCGACGGTGCACAGCCGGTGCACGCGCTTGGGACCGATCACCTTCAGATACTTGAACCACACCTTGGCGTGGGGGTTGCTGCCGGCGGCGCCGGATTTGACCTGTTCGATAAAGGCGCTTTCTACGTCATCGCGCGGGGCCAGGTTGCCCTGATAGAGCGCGAGCATGGCGGTGCCGTATTTTTCCAGACTGTCCGCTTCGGCCACAGTGAATTCGCCACTGCGACGCAGGCCACGGGGAAAATGTTTGAAGTCGTTGAAACGCTTGTCTGATTCGAAGCTCATAGTGCTCTTTTTCTGGTTAGTTTGACCTTTGCGGGCAAGTATCATCAGGCCGTCGCAGAGTGCAAAATCAATTTTTTCACTATATGGATAAATATCTTTAATCGAAAGCGGTTTAGCCATGATCCAGTGGGTCTGAGCCGGGGGGAAGGGCAAAAAAGTGAGAAAAAAAGCGGAGTTATGTCAGGTTCTGTAAAGGTTGGAGGCTCTGGTCAGACGACATTTGGCTAAAAATAAAGCGCCATTCGGCGCTCTATTTTGTTGTGTTCATGAACCAAAGCGGGAGGTTTGGTCTCGATGGAGACTCACTCTATCATGGCTGGCTGAGCCAGGGTGTCGGCACGCCACAGACGGTAGCGCACTTCATACTCCTGCGGTACGTAGAGCACGAACGGCAGCTTGGAGTTGTAGTTCACGAAGAAGCCCTGACCGTAGATCTGGACGAAGGTCTCTTTCTTCTGGCCATCCGGGCAGGCCATCAGGGTGCTGATGGGATCGGACACCTTGCCGAGCATCAGGTAGTTGTAGCCCCAGCCTTTGACGCTGTGCTGTTCCAGGTTGCCGGCAAAGCGCGGCACATTGCAATCGACCATCATTTTCTTGCCGACCTGCAGCTCGACCATCATGTCGGCTTCGTTCTCGACTTCCGGCAGGCGGATCACCACACGTTCCTGGTTCACTTCGGCGGCCGGGAACATGCTGATATCAAATTTTTTCGGTTCGGCGGCGAAGGCATGGCCGCCCAGCAACAAGGCGCCCAGCAGGCTAAAACGCAATACGGTTTTCATCTGTACCTCATGGGGTTGGTTCAACGCCGCTAGACTAACCGCTCTGCCCGTTTCATGCCAGCGATCTGCTACGTAAAAACTGCGTAAAATGACGCAGATCCGGCACACAATGACGTGTTCTGGCTATTTTCTGACAGGACGGAAGTTCGGCTGAACAACAGGCCGGGTGCCAAATGCGGGTGGCCAGTCGGGATCCTGTGTTCATCGGGATCCCCTGGCCACCCGGCTTCATCAGCGCACCAGCAACACCTGCTTGGCCCAGGCGCCGGGCGCCCGCATGCCGACGGCGCCGCTGGTGATATCCAGATAGGCAACCCCCTTGCTGGCCGGTACGGGGGTCGAGGACCAGAGATAGACGTAGCCGTCGGTCACCTCTTTTCCTTCACCGGCCATGGCACGGGGGAAGATGGTTTCGTTGAGCGCCGGCTTGTAGCAGGCGGACTCAAGCACGCTGGCCAGCTCCTTGATGGTGGGCAGCCGCCAGCCACCGTGGCCGCCGAAGTGGTAGAGGGCATGGCTCGGCTCGGTGCGGATCCGCTCGGCAGTCAGCAGGGCCTGCTGCCAGTAAAGCCGGGTCGGTTCGCCTTGACAGCTCTGGTTGCGCCAGGTCTGGCCGAGCTGGCAGCGCATCCAGGTCAGGCCGGTGGAGCGATCCGTGACGGTGCCGTTGCCGTGGTCGATGAAGCGGGCGGTGGGGCTGGTTCTGGGCATGCTGTCATCACAGATGGCGGTGGCCAGGGCGAGGGGGCTGCCAAGGGTCAGCAGCAGGGTCAACATCAAGCGGTTCATCGGGTTACCTCCGCCACCAGTCGCAGTTGCAGACCGTTGGCATCATCGCTGTTTTGAACTGTGGTGGCGTAGTCGGTGCCGGCGTCATCGCCAAGGAAGATGTGGGCAATGGCGCTGATGGGGGCGCTCTCCAGCCGGCGCGAGGGGGTCAGGGTCTGGCTCCAGTAGTAGCCGCTGAAATCCTTGCTGGTGGTGCCGACATCGGGGAAGTAGCGCACGTCCATGCTCACCGGCTGGTCGTCCTGGCGGGCGAGGGAGCCGTAGTGCTGCAGGCTCATCAGCTCGCGCGAGTGGGGCATGCGCCAGCTGGTGATGCCGCACAGCTGTTGGGCGTTGAGCCACTGGCGGTACTGCTCCGTGGTGCAGATGGCCTCGCCCTCGGGGCAGGCGTAGTCACGTTCCTCCTGGGTGGGGTGATAGTCGCCAAGCTCCCAGGCGAAGGTGCGGTGCAGATCGCGTGGGCTGGCGGGATCATCGAGCTTCTTCTCCCAGACCAGGCCGGTATTGAGATCCTCCACGCACTCCCAGGCGGGGGCGTCATCGGCCAGCGGCTGCCCCTGGCCGTCGAGCTTGCGATAGCGCAGCGGCGCCTTGTTGAGGCTGGCCTCCTGCCCCGGGTGATCGGCGGGCTCCTGGGTGAGCAGGTAGTCAACCCCGTCCGTGTAGGTGGTGACGCCACTGCCGGTGATCAGCGGATGGGAGTGCTGTTGCAGCAGCCGGGCGCGGACGTCTGCTTGCTGGCTGGCCAGCTCGCCGTGCAGGGCAAAGTGGCTGGTCAGCTCGGGCAGCAGGCTGCCGATGGCAGGCCACACCAGCATATGCAGGGTGGCGGTCGAGAAGCCCTCCTGCGCCTTCAGCTCGGTCTCGACGACCGCCTGCAGCAACTGACCCAGCGCCAGGTTGAAGTCGCTCAGCCGGGAGAGGGCGGCCAGCTCCTGGCCCGGTTGCAGCGGCGCCAGCGCACTCAGCAGCTGGTCGAGGGCTTGCCTCGGGGGCTGCCCCTCGGCGATGCGGTATTGCAGCAGGGTGCTGAGCGGGCTGGGGGTGAGGTGCTGGCCATCGAGTCGGGCGGCGGGGTGCAGCAGCACGGGGGCGGCCAGGTTGCTTGGCAAGAACAGCAAGGTACTGGTCAACAGCGCCGGGGCGCTGCCGCTCAACCGGTGAGTACCGGCCGCGCCGCTGACACTGGGCTCCCCCGCATCACAAGATGCATTCTGGTTGAGGTTGACGCACAGGGTGCCGGCTTCGGGCAGGGTCACGGTCAGGCTGTAGTCGGGGACCGCCAGCGGCGCCTCGTCCGAGCCGCCACCGCCACAGGCGGTGAGCAGGGGGGCCAGCAGGCAGGCCAGGCGGGAGTAATGTGGTGTCATCTTTTGTCCTTGGGCAAGGGGGCCTTGGCCCCCTCTTCTTATATATGGATGGGGTGGATTCAGGTGCGCTGGCGCAGGCGGCGCCAGAGCGTCAGCGGCAGCAACCAGAGCAGGTTGGCTGCCCCGCCGCCGCTGCCGTCGTCCACCTGGAAGTGGATGATGCCGTCATCGGGGGGAGTGACCGGCTTGCTGCACTGGGCGCCGGTGCGCTGGCTGATGCTCCAGCCGTTGATGCGGCCCCGATTGCCGGGCTTGCTGTCCACTATCTCCAGGGTCCAGCGGCCGGCCAGCGGCTCCCCTTCCAGCGCGCTGAAGGGCTGCAGGGGCAGCAGCTCGGTGGGGAACACCCCCTTGAGGCGCGGCAATGGGCTGTAGCCCTTGTTCCAGATCTGGATGCGGGTGCCGGAGGGGGAGTTGAGCCAGATCTCCAGCTCATCGAGCGCCGGGTGTTGCAGATCCAGGTTCAGCTGCAGCCGGTCGCTCACCCCGGCCTCGCTGCTCTCTATCAGCAGGCTGGTTTCACTGAGGCCACGCACCTCGTCGCTCACGGCATCGCTCAAGGTCAGCGGCTGGCCGCTGGCACGGCTCACGATGGGGGCGCCGATGGGCAGGGTCAGCGACTGCTGCCACTGGCGCTCGGTCGGGCTGGTGCCGCTCATGGAGAGGCTCACCGGCAGCACCACCTCGTCGCCACAGGCGAGCGGGCTCTGGGCCAGCAGGCGCAGGGTGGTGGTCATGCTGGCACCCGCCGCGAGGGTCGCCGGTTGCCAGCTGTAAGGATCGGCCTGCAACCCGGTTGGCAGGGTGAGGGCCAGCGCATTGAGGGTGACCGGCGCCTTGCCCTGGTTGGTGAGGGTCAGCTGCACCGACTGGCGCTGCCCCAGCTCGATGACGCTGCCATCACTCAGGCCCACATTGACCGGTGCCTGCAACAGGCCGTGCTGGCGAAACGCCTGTTCCAGCAGCCTGGCATAGGGGCGCGCCGGGTAGAGCCGGGCGGCGGTATCCACCGTGATGCGGGCCAGCTGTGGCATGCGGATGGCCGGGCCGAGACCGAAGTGGGACTCGATGATCAGGCGATCAAACTCGTCCCGCGCCCCTTCGCCCTGCTCGGCGACCGCGGCCAGCAGCGCCTGGAACAGCGGGGTGCCCCACAGCTGGTCGCCATTGCTGCCGTTGATGGTGCGGTGGGCCGGGTAGTTGTAATCCGGGTGGTAGCGGGCGCGCAGATCGTCCAGCTGACGCGGGGTGCGGTCGGTGAAGCGGGCATCCCAGTTGAACACCATGGCGGGCTCGAACTGGCGGCCGGCTTCGCTGCGCTGGCGGTGGCTGGCGGCCAGGTAATCGCTGAAGCCTTCGCCGATGGCGCCCCAGTCCGCCTCGTCCCCCAGATCCGGCACTATATGGTGCTGCACCGCGTGGCCGAACTCGTGCCAGATGACCATGGGATCCTCGGCATCGGGCACGCCACGGCGACCCAGCTCCAGCCGGCGCTCGAACGGATCGTAGAGGGAGTTGTCCTGATAGCCGGCCTCGGTGTCGATGTCGAGCGCCCCCGGAATAAGAGCGGTAAAGCCGAGGTGCTTGAGGTGGCGCTGGGCCAGATCCAGGTGGTAGTAGGCGTTGATGTCGGCAAAGCCACGATCATCGCGGGTGAGGCGAAACGCCTGCGGGCTGTCGGCGCTGAAGGGAGCTGTGTTCGGCTCCATGGCATCCACCACCCGGGCGTGGGGGCCGCTCAGCAGATAGCGTCCACCCGCGAGGGTGACCGGCAACGGCACCTTGTCCTGATAGGCGGCGTCCGCCAGTTGCAGGGCTTCGTGCCAGACCAGGCTGGCGTCGCGCAGCTGGGTACGGGGATCCGGATCGAATACCCGAGTCTCCAGCTGGGTGTCGCCGGCGTCGGGGATGCGGCTGGCCTGGGTGGTGGCCGCATCCATCCAGCGACCGAGCTCGCGGCTGCCGTCACAGCTGGCGAAGAGCTGCACATAGCTGGCCTTGGCGTTGCCCGCCTGATGCTCGCGTACCCGTTGGCGCAGGGTCGGCACCAGGGTGTCACCGTCGCGCCAGTACCAGGCTTCAACCGGACCAAGGGTGTCGATGTCGCTGCCGCCATCGCGCAGCTGATCCAGCAGGGGATCCAGATTGCCGGCAGCGTCGCAGCCGGGTTCGCTGCTCTGCAGCGGTCGGCTGTTGTGATAGATGCGCCAGGGCTTGCCTGTTTGAGCGATGCTGACAGCGGCCTGGATGGTGGCCACCGGCAGGCCGTTGACCAGCTGACGGAAGCTGTAGTGATGGCCGAGCAGACTGGCCCTGTCGTAGTCGGGGGCGAGCGTCACGCCAAGGCGCTGTTCGAGCCACTGCTTGGGTGTGGTGGTCAGCGGTTGTTCATCGACAAACTGCAACTCGGCCGCCAGCAGCGGCTGGGAGAGCAGGGTTGCCGCCAGCCAGAGGGCCAGGGAAGAGGGTTTCATGGTTTACTCCAACACAAAAATGAGAAAAGGGATCACCGGCGGGCGCCCGCCAGGGTGAGCAGGAAGGCGTATTCGCGAGCCGCCTGCTGGCGCGCGTTGCCCGGGCTGGTGCGGTGGCCACCGTCGAGGGCTGTGCTCAGCAGATAGGGGCCCGCTCCCGTGCTGTGTTCCCGCAGGCGGGCCACCCACTTGAGCGGCTCCCAGTAGGGCACCTGACTGTCGTGCAGCCCGGCCGTCACATAGACGGGGGGATAGGGGGCCGCATGCAGGTTGTCGTAAGGGCTCAGGCGGCGCATGGCGGCGTAATCGGCGGCAATGGCCGGGTTGCCCCATTCGGCGTACTCCTGACGGGTGAGCGGCAGCTCGGGATCACTCATGGTGCCGATGAGATCGACGAAGGGGACCTGCAGCACGGCCCCGGCGAAGCGGGTCGGCGCCTGGTTGAGGGCCGCCGCCACCAGCAGGCCGCCGGCGCTGCCGCCCATGGCGAACAGCCGGGCGGGGTTGATGGCGGGATCCCGGGCCAGCGCAGCGGCCACGGTCAGGAAGTCGTCCACGCTGTGCTGTTTGTGGCGACCGCGCCCCGCCAGATACCACGCATCCCCCAGCATGCCGCCGCCGCGCACGTGGGCGATGGCGTAGACGAAGCCGCGATCCAGCAGGCTCAGCACCTGCGGCTGGTAGTAGGGGCGCATGGGGGTACCGTAGGCGCCGTAGCCGTAGAGCAGCAGCGCCTTGGGGGTGTGGATGTCCTTGCGCCACACCAGGGAGACCGGCACCTTGACGCCATCCTTGCCCACCACCCAGCGGCGCTCGCTCTGGTAGGGGGAGGGGAGGGCGGCCCGGGTGTCCGGCAGCCAGCGGCCGCTGGCGAGATCGAGCAGGCGCTGGTGCGGCGGCTCGGCCATGCCCTGGCGGCGGATCAGGATCTGCCCGCTGGCGGGGTCGTGGGCGCCCTGGATCCAGGCCGTGCCGGCCCCCTCGGTCAGCAGCAGGCGATGGCTGAGCCGGCCGCGGCCATCCAGCACGTCGAGCCAGTCATCTCCGTGATGGCGATATTGCAGCACCGTGTAGTCGGCAAACAGGCGCCACTTCTCGAGACTCCTCTCTTCGCCAGACCAGAGCAGTTGCCACTCTCCCTTGGCCACCTGGCTCAGGTTGGCCACCTGATAGAGGCCGAGGGCACCGTCCCGGTTGCTCTTGAGCAGCACCCGCTCCCCCTGGGTATCCAGGTAGTACTCAAGGCCAGCCTGACGGGCCTTGAGCAGAGCCGGTGTGCCCGCGTCCAGCAGGTACTGCTCGGTGCTGTCGTGGTTGTTGCTCTGCAGCAGCAGGTGGCGCCGATCCGTGGTGCGATAGAGGCTGAGCAGCCAGGCAGGGTCCGCCTCCTGGTGGATCTGCTGCTCCTTGCCATCGCGCCAGGCCCACAGCTGCCAGGGGCGCAGGGTGTGGGGTTCGTTGGCGATGGTGTAGAGGGTCTTGCCATCCAGGCTCCAGAGCAGATCGCTGGCCCTGTGGGTCAGGGTGGCCAGGGGCTTGCCGTCGACCAGGTCGAGCAGGGTGATGCGGTAATCCCGATCGCCCTGCAGATCTTCGGCCAGGGCCAGCCAGCGCCCATTCGGGTGCAGGGCCCAGCTGGCGAGCTCGTAGTAGCCGCTGGTCGGCTGGCGGGCCGCCAGCCGTTGACGGGGCTCAGCCTGTTCGCCGTCTCGCTGCC
Source organism: Aeromonas sp. QDB34 (assembly GCF_027705405.1). NCBI lineage: Bacteria > Pseudomonadati > Pseudomonadota > Gammaproteobacteria > Aeromonadales > Aeromonadaceae > Aeromonas > Aeromonas sp. QDB34. Next base: position 319,818 of record NZ_JAPDBT010000003.1, read on the forward strand.
ACAGGCGGCCGTCGGCTTCCATCCGCCACTGGCTGCCCGCCTCGCTCAGCCACTCTTGCGGCATGGGCTCGCCGCGCGCTTGTGCCTGCCACTCGGCCTGCAGCGTCTGCTCCAGCGGCTGCTGGCCGGCGAGCTGCTGCTCGGTCCAGCGGTTCTGCTCGCCCAGCAGGGCCAGCAGGGCGGGATCCTGACGGTTGTCGTCGCGCCAGCCGCCATAGGGATCGAGCCGGGCCCGCTTCCCCGGCATCGGCAGCGGGCGGTGAGGGATAAGCGGGGCCACGATCGGCGCCGAGGTGGCGATGGCCTGGCTCTGGGTGTCGGCAGGTGCAAGGGCGACAGGCTGGGCCGGCGCCGGATTGGCCAGCAGGCTGGCCAGCATCAGGAGTGCGTGCATCAGAGCCCCACGAAGGTGTAGCGCAGGCTGGCGCTCAGGGAGCGGCCCGTCTGGGTGTAGAGGCCCGCATCCGTGCCCGCTTCCAGCCCGGCGACGTCCTGATAGCGGGTGTAGCGGGTGTCGAGCAGGTTGTCGAGCTTGAGGTTGGCCTTGAGGGCGTCGGTGATCTGCCAGTCGGCGGTCAGGGCGAAGCTGAGCCAGCCGGCGGTTTTCAGGCACTCGCCCTGCTGCTGGGTCAGGCTGTTGCCACAGCTGGGCACCCGGCTCATGGCGGCGGCGTAGTCGGCCTGCAGCCCCAGGCTCCAGTCGTTGGCCTGATAGCTGAGGCGGGTGTTGCCCTCGAGCGGCGTGAGGTTGCGCGGCGATTCGCCCTGGCTGGTCTTGCCGTCGACCCAGCCCAGCTTGGTGGCCAGTTCCCACTGCTGGGTCAGCCAGTAGCTGGCAGCGATCTCGGCGCCCCAGGTTTCGGACTTGGCGACGTTGCGGTATTGACGGAGCATGACCCCGTCGCTCAGGCGAAAGCCCACCTGACGCCAGTCGACGAAGTTGTAGTAGCGGTTGTAAAAGAGGGCCGGCTTGATGCTCCACTCATCCCCTTCGCCGCTCACCCCCCACTCGAAGCTGTGGCTGGTCTCCTCCTTGAGGTTAGGGTTGGCGATGATCTCGAACGGCGGCAGGGCAAAGTAGTGGGGGATGTTGCCGTACACCTTGTCGTAGGAAGGGGCGCTGAAACCGTTGGCGTAGCTGAGCCAGCTGCGCCACTGCTCGTTGAAGCGGTAGCTGGTGGCCAGGCTCGGCGAGATATGCCAGCTGTGGTTGCTCTCGCCCCGGCCATCCTGCGGGCTCAGCCACTGCTGATCCATGCGCAGGGTCGGGGTGAACTGCCACTGGCCCAGGGTCGCCACGTCACCCAGCCAGATGCCGGCCCGATCGGTGCGGGCGCTGCTGAAGGGGGCGGACTGGGTGGGCTGGGGAATGCCGGCTTCCAGCATCAGCTTCTCCACCGGTCGCTCATGCCGGGTGCGCGCCAGCTCGATGCCGTAGCTCAGCTTGTGCTCGATGGCGCCGGTGACCAGATCGCGGCGGATATCCAGCTCGCTGCCGATCAGCTGTTCGGTGAAGGTGGCCAGCTCCCGCTCGCTGCGATAGCGGGGGTAGCCGCTCAGCTCGTCATTTTGCAGCAGGCTGCGCTTGTTGGCGGTGTTCTTGGCGTAGTTGCCGTGCAGGTTCCAGGTAAAGCGGTCGGCCAGCGGGTGGCCGAGATCCTGCGCCTCCCAGCTCAGCTTGCCGCCCTGGGAGCGCTGGGTGCCGTTCTCGCGATACTGGCGCACCTGCCACTTGCCGTCGGGCTGGGGAATTTCGCGCGGCCCCTGATCCCGCTTGGCGTTGTCTTCGAAGTAATCGAGCTCGAGGCGCAGCAGATGCTGTTCATTGAGGGTCAGGCTGGAGCTGGTGGAAGCGCTCAGACCATCGAGATCCGCCGGGATGCGGCTCTGGTCGTAGTTGGCGGTCTCGTGCCCCTGCCAGCCGGAGAGGCGCAGCAGGTGGGCGCTCTCGCCCCAGCGGGCGGCGCCGGTGGCGCTCAGTTTCTGCTTGTCGCTGCTGCCGTCGTGCAGCACCTTGCTGCTGAGGTAGGCATCCTGCCCCTGCAGGTAATCTTCCGGTTGCTTGGTGGTGATGACCACGGTGCCGCCGATGGCGTCCGAGCCGTGCAGGGCGGAGCCGGCCCCCTTGGCCACCTCGATCTGCTTGACGTCATCGAGATCGAAGCTGAAACGGCCCACCTTGTCGTTGAGATCGTCGGCGCCGAAGCCATCGCTGACCCGGACCCCGTCCTTGATGATCAACACCCGGTTGCCGCCGATGCCGCGGATGCTGATGTTTTGCGGCCGGCCCGCCGAGCCGGTCACCGAGACGCCGGGTTCGTTCTTGAACACGTCGGTGAGCTCGGTGGCTATCTGGCGCTCCAGATCCTCTTCGGTGATGACGGTGATGGAGCCCGAGATGTCGGACAGTTTCTGTTCGACCCGCTGACCCTTGACGACTATGGTCTCGCGCGCCTTGGGCGGGGTGGTGCCGGAGGTGTCTATGCCGGCGGGATCGCCGGCGGCCAGCGCTGTACCGGACAGCAGCATGGGCCAGTAGTGAAGCAGTGTTTTCATGTTGAGAATAATTATTATTTGAGCCTGAAGGCCGCGGATTATTGCAGAGAGGTCCAGTCAGATCAACGATTGATAATCATTATCATTTTGTTTTTATGATCCTGATCAGACTGCATTTTTTGATTGATGCATCAGTAGCAATGCGGGCCAACGTTTGCGCCTGCAGGGCGCTGGGCGGGCGGACAGGGGATGAAACGGGGGGGGGCAAGGGGTTGGCCGAAGGCTTGGCTGCTGATGCCAAGGTGATATCGGCAATAAAAAACCCGCTGCAGGAGCGGGCTTTCAAGGGGCACGAGGCGGCTATCAGGGGGCGCGATAGAAGCGGTTCAGCTCGTTCATCACCTGGATCATGACGCCCATGTCGGGGGTGCCGTGCTTGATGGGACGGTAGCTGTTTCGCTCCAGCAGCTCGAAGTCACCCTGCTTGTTGAAGTGGGTGATGGTGTTGCCCTGATAGATGGCAAAGTCGCGTTGATCCCCCGCCAGCAGCCAGTTGCGCGGGCTGGTGTCGAACAGGTTGCGGCCGATGCTGTAGTCCCGTGGCGCATTGCGCACTCCCAGCATGCTCTGCATCAGGGTCGGCACCAGATCCAGGTGGCTGCTCACCGGGCTCGTCGGCAGGGTATCGTTGCCCGGCCAGGCCAGCACGAACGGCACCTGCACCTGATAGGGCGAGTAGTTGGTGCCATAGCCCCAGCTGTTGTTCTGGGTCTCGTTGAACTCCTGACCGTGGTTGGCGGTGACCACGACGATGGTCTGCTCGCCGAGCCCCTGCTGTTGCAACTGGGCCAGCATCTGTTCCAGCAACTGGTCGGTATAGAAGACCGCATTCTTGTAGCGGTTCTCCAGCTTCACCAGATTCTCGGCCTGATAGGCGGTGGCCGGGTTGAACTTGGTGAGCTCCGGCTGGAAGGGCCCCTTCACGTTGGCCGGCAGCTGATAGTCACCCGGGCTCGACAGATAGACCAGCGAGAACCAGGGTCGGTCCGGCGAGCGCTTGGCGAGCCACTGCTGCCAGTCGCCGATGAGCTGGGTGTCGTCGGTCTGCTCGGAGACGAACACCTGCTTGCGCAGGCCGGAGAGAATGCTCTGGCGGTACTTCTGGGCATCCTCCAGAGCGCCAAACAGGCCGAACTGGTAGTCCTGGCGCAGCATCTCGTCGAACAGCACCGGCGGCGTCTTGTCGTTGCGAATGTCGTCGTAGTAGTGACCCGGCAGGCCGTAGAACAGGCTGAACATCCCCATCACATCGTCGTTGCCGCCGCTCATGTGGTTGGCAAAGTTGAGGTGCTGATCCGCATAGCGCTGCAGATTGGGCATGTTGATGTTGTTGAGCATGTCGGCACGTAGGGAGTCGACCACCACGATCAGCAGGTTCTTGTGGGTCAGCGGGGCGTTGACGCTGAGCGGACGCAGCGGGTAGCGCAAGCGGCTCGCATTGTCACCATCCTGTGATTCGGCCTTCTTCTCGTACTGATCCAGATCCAGCCAGCCGTGCTTGGCGAGGAAGCTCTTGGCGGTCATCGGGTAGGAGAGCGGGAAGTTGGCGCGCTGCATGGTGATGGGCTGATACAGGGTGGCATCGGCCCAGCTGTTGACCACGTGGGTCAGGATGAAGCAGACCAGCAGGGCCAGCCCCACCTGATTGCCGTACTGACGGCGCTTGCGCTTGTTGATCTTGCGCCAGACATAGGCCGACAGCAGCAGCTGCACCAGGAAGATGGTGGGCACCGCCACGAAGATGATGCTCCAGATCGAGCCCTCCTCGGTCTGGGCCTGATCCAGCAGCAACTGCCACACCTGGCCGTTGAGGTGGAACTTGAACAGCTGGAACACCTGGGTGTCGATGAGCAACAGCACCAGCGCCAGGGTGGCGATGATGGCCGAGATGAAGCGCAGCGGCTTCTCTTTGGGCAGCACGAAACTCAGGGGGAAGATCGTCAACAGATAGGTGACAAAGCTCAGAAACGAGAAATGACCGATCCAGCTGATGATGAGATAGGTCACGCCGAGCGTGGTCGACGGCCAGCTGATCGCCCCCAGGTAGCGGGTGGCAATCAGCATGGCCAGAATGATGTTGAAGAAGGAGAACCAATGCCCCCAGGTGATCAGGCGAGAAACATTATCACGATAGGGGTTGCCGGTTTCGACCATAGTGATCCATCTGCTTGAAAAACATCAAAGAATGCGAAGAGACTCAGTGAGCATCGTGGCGATGATCCACCGAGGCGGTGAGCGCCTGGATGTATTTTTCGGTGATCGCCTGACGCTGGGCCGGGGCCATGCCATTGATGATATTGGTGGTCAGGTTGCCGAGCACCATCAGACTCAGATCTACCGGCGCTTTGTGCTTCTCCAGGGCGGTGATCAGGTCGTTCATCAGGGCGTCAAACTGCTCGTTATTGTACTTTGATACGATGGGCATAATCTTGGGTTCATCTCGGTTCAAAGCGCCTTATAATACTTCACCCTTTCGGCTAACACTATGGCTTTGTGACATGAGTCTCGATATCGACAAGATCATTCTTCACTCCCTGCGCCAGGGCGGCGATGGTCAACCTCACGCCGACACCCGCAGCCAGCTCCTGCCTGCCGATGAGGCGGTACAGGGGCTGATGGCGGAGCTGCATCGCATTTACAACGGCAAGGGGGGCAAGGGCTTCGGCTTCTTTGCCGACCCCGAGGCCACCGTCGCCGAGCTGGCGGAGGGGGAGAGCGCCCCCAAACAGCCTTCTCCGCTCTTTCGCATCGCCCTCGAACGGCTGCTCGGCGAACAGACCGACTTCGTTCCCTTCTCGGTCGAGATGACCCAGCTGCTGGTCAAGCAGCTGGTGGAGCACGCCCTCGACGAGCAGGGGGTGCTGCTGTTTGCCAAATACAACTACGTGGGGGTGGATTATCTGATGATCGCCCTGCTGGAAGGCAAGGAGAGCGTCACCGTCAGCGAGGCGCTGGAGCTGCGTCACATCCAGTATCTGGATATCGGCAAATTGAACCTGGTGGCCCGCATCGATCTGACCGAATGGAAAACCCAGCCGGATTCTCGCCGTTATATCACCTTCAGCAAGGGTCGGGTCGGTCGCAAGCTGGGTGACTTTTTCATGGATCTGCTGGGTGCCCGCGAGGGGATGGATGCCAAGATCCAGAATAAGGGGCTGCTGCAGGCGGTGGACGATTATTGCGACAGCCGTCAGCTCGAGCCGGCCGAGCGCAACGACTACAAGAAACAGGTCTTCAAATATTGCACCGAACAGGCCAGCGCCGGTGAAGAGATCGAGATCAAGGAGCTGTCAGCGGAATTGCCGGGCGATGGCGATCTCGATTTTTACAGCTTCATCGGTCAGGAGTACGAGCTGGAAGATCGCTTCCCGGCTGATCGCTCCACTCTGCGCGGCTTGACCAAGTTCGTCGGCTCCGGCGGCGGGCTGACTTTGAGCTTCGAGCAGAAGCTGCTCAACAGCCGGGTGTTCTACGATCCCCAGACCGATACCCTGACCATCAAGGGGGTCCCGCCCAACCTCAAGGATCAGCTGCTGCGTCAGTCGTAATGTGATCTGCTTTCCAGTTTTGGCAAAAAGACACCGCACTTCGCTGCGGTGTCTTTTTATTTAACGGGGTAGGCAGCAGCGAAACCAACTCGGTGCTTTGTTAACAAATTAAACAGAATAATCCCCGTGAAAGGGTTTTCAGTGAGGTGAAAACCCTTTCATTCATGTTTTTTTATTTCTCTTTGGTAATTTAATTTCTTAATTTGGCGATAAATATGCCAATGAATGGCGATAACCCCCTGAAATAAGAAAATGTTTTCAGAACTTTCTGGAAGAAAATACGTAATTGCGTTTCAAAAATGCGAGTTGCGTCATGTGAGGCGGTAACGGCTTGGGATAATATTCATCTCGCACACAATGCTCTTACAGCGCGGAACTAATACAAGGAAAGGCTCATGAAAAAGAAATTGCTGTCATCCCTGATCGGTCTGGCTACTCTGGGCGTGGCTTGCTCTGCCACTGCCGCCATTGACGAAGGTCAACTGACCATCTGGATTAACGGTGACAAGGGATACAATGGTCTGGCCGAAGTAGGTAAGAAGTTTGAAGCCGAAACCGGCATCAAGGTGACGGTTGCGCACCCTGATCAGGTGGAAGTGAAATTCCAGCAAGCCGCTGCCACCGGCAACGGCCCGGACATCTTCTTCTGGGCTCACGACCGTTACGGTGAGTGGGTCAAGGCCGGTCTGCTGGTCCCCGTGACCCCGAATGCAGCCACCAAAGCCAAGTTTGAACAGTTCGCCTGGGATGCCATGACCGTCGATGGCAAGACCTACGGCTACCCGGTTGCCGTGGAAGCGGTCAGCCTGATTTACAACAAGGATCTGCTGCCGGAGCCGCCGAAGACCTTCGAAGAGATCGCCAAGATTGACGAGACCCTGAAGAAGAACGGCAAGCGCGCCATCATGTGGGCCTATGACACCCCCTATTTCAGCTACCCGCTGGTGGCTGCCAATGGTGGTTATGCCTTCAAGAAAACCGCTACCGGTTATGACGTGAAAGACACCGGCGTGGCCAACGCGGGTGCCAAGGCCGGTGTCGGTTACATCTCCGAGATGATCAAGTCCGGTCACCTGGAAAAAGGCATCGACTACGGTGTGATGGACGCCAAGTTCAACAAGGGCGAAGTGGCCATGATGATCAACGGTCCCTGGGCTTGGAGCAACCTGGACAAGAGCGGCATCAAGTACGGCGTAGCGCCGCTGCCGACCCTGAAGGGTAAACCGGCCAAGGCCTTCGTCGGCGTGCTGGGTGCCACCATCAACGCTGCCAGCCCGAACAAGGATCTGGCCATCGAGTTCCTGGAAAACTACCTGCTGACCGACGCCGGTCTGGCTCCGGTCAACGCCGACAAGCCGCTGGGCGCCGTGGCGCTGAAATCCTTCCAGAAGACCCTGGAGTCCGATCCGCACATCAAGGCAACCATGCAAAACGCCCAGAATGGCGAGCCGATGCCGTCCGTGCCTGAGATGAGCCGTTTCTGGTCCTCCTTCGAAACTGCCCTCAAGAACGTAACCTCCGGCCGTCAGAGCGTTGACGAAGCCCTGGATACCGCTGCCAAGCGTATCGTTCAGTAAGCACGCACTACCCGGGAGGCCGCAATGGCCTCCCACTCTCTCAAATCTCTCTTGGCGTTATAAAGGTTAATTGGCATGGAAGTAGTACCTTCTATTGAATCCTATGCCGGTCCGAAGGATAAGCACACCTGGCTTAAGTGGACCATTGCTGCTCTGGTAGCCATCCTCAACGGTTATGCAGCCGTGATGATGTACGCCAGCGGTGAGTGGGTATTCGCTCTGCTGGACCTGGTGGTGGTCTCCGTCGGTCTGTATGTCTTCATGAACAAGAAGACCTATGCCCACCGCTATATCTTCCCCGGTGTGGCCGGCATGGTTGTTTTTATCATCTTCCCTCTTGCCTACACGATCGGCATCGCCTTCACCAACTATTCGGGATCCAACCTGCTCTCCATCGAGCAGGCGCGAGATTACCATCTGAAAAAAACCTACAAGGTGGCGGGCGGTGAATTCGATTTCACCCTCTTGGGTGGTGAGAACAATCAGTTTCAGCTGCTGCTGAAACAGGACGACCAATCCTTTATCAGTCAACCCGTTACCCTGATGAGCAACAAGGCCCGTGAACTGGCTGTCCGCGAGGGCAGAGTCCATGAGCCGGTACAGGTTGTTCAACTGCAACCCCTGGCAGGGGAGGCCGTGGACAAGGTGGCACCCATCCGGGCCATCGTCGACCATCGCACCCACCTGAGCGCACTCGATCTGGTGCTGCCGGATGGCGGAACTCACCTGACCCTGAGCAGCCTGCGCAAGTTCGCCGCCCAGAAGCAGCAGTACACTCGTCTGCTGGACGGTGCCGTGCTCAAGTCCGGGGTGGTGATCAAAGACAGCAACCTGCTGCGTGACAACCAGAGCGGCGAGCTGATGCTGCCCAACGGCGACACCGGCTTCTATCAATACATCGACGAGCAGGGCCAGTTTGTCGGCAAGAGCGTGGCACCAGGCTTCGTGGTGAGCGTGGGCTGGAAGAACTTCGCCCGCATCGTCACCGATCCGGGTATCCAGGCACCGTTCCTGCAGATCTTCATCTGGACCGTGATCTTCTCCGCCTGTTCGGTGGGCTTCACCCTGGCCATCGGCATGGTGCTGGCTTGTCTGGTGCAGTGGGAGTCCCTCAAGGGGCGCGGCTTCTACCGGGTCATGCTGATCCTGCCCTATGCCATCCCGGCGTTTATCTCCATCCTGGTGTTCAAGGGCTTGTTCAACCAGAACTTCGGTGAGATCAACCTGTTCCTGGAAGCGGCGTTCGGCATCAAGCCGGACTGGTATACCAACCCCTTCCTGGCCAAGGTGATGATCCTCATCGTCAATACCTGGCTTGGCTACCCCTACATGATGATCCTCTGCATGGGCCTGCTCAAAGCCATTCCGGAAGATCTCTATGAAGCGTCCGCCATGGACGGTGCCGGTCCGGTGCAGAACTTCTTCAAGATCACAGTGCCGCTCTTGATGAAGCCGCTGACACCGCTGTTGATTGCCTCGTTCGCGTTCAACTTCAACAACTTCGTGCTCATCCAGTTGTTGACCAACGGCGCGCCGGACATCATAGGCGCCAGCACCCCGGCCGGTACCACCGACTTGCTGGTGAGCTACACCTACCGGATCGCGTTCCAGGGCTCGGGTGGTCAGGACTACGGTCTGGCCAGTGCCATCGCCACCGCCATCTTCCTCATCGTGGGTGCGCTGGCCTTGCTCAACCTGAAATTGTCCAAAGCCGACAAGCAACTGTAAGGAGGCTTCAACATGGCAATCGTACAACCCAAATCAGTCAAATACCGGGTGTGGGCAACCCACCTGGTGATGTGGGGCTTCCTGGCACTGATCATCTTCCCGCTGATCATGGTCATCGCCATCTCGTTTAGAAACGGCAACTTCGCGGTAGGGGAGATCATCCCCTCCAACCCGACCCTGGATCACTGGAAGCTGGCGCTGGGCATGTCCATCACCAACGCCGACGGCAGCATCACGCCGCCGCCGTTCCCGGTGCTGACCTGGCTGTGGAACTCCATCAAGATCGCGGGCATCACCGCCCTGATGATCGTGGTGCTCTCCACCACCTGTGCCTACGCCTTTGCCCGCCTGCGTTTTCGTGGCAAGTCCACCATTCTGCAGGGCATGCTGATTTTCCAGATGTTCCCGGCGGTGCTGGCACTGGTGGCCATCTATGCACTCTTCAACAAGATTGGTGACTACATCCCCTGGCTGGGTCTCAACACCCACGGCGGTCTGATCCTGGCCTACATGGGCGGCATCGCCCTGCACGTCTGGACCATCAAGGGCTACTTCGAGACCATCGACTCCTCCCTGGAGGAGGCGGCGGCCATCGACGGTGCCACCCCGTGGCAGGCATTCCGCCTGATCCTGCTGCCGCTGTCGGTGCCCATCCTGGCGGTGGTGTTCATCCTGGCCTTCATCGGTTCCATTACCGAGGTGCCCATGGCCTCCATCCTGCTGCAGGATGTGAACAATCTGACCCTTGCGGTCGGGGCCCAGCAGTACCTCTATCCGCAGAACTACCTGTGGGGCGACTTTGCCGCAGCCGCCGTGCTGTCGGGCTTCCCCATCACGGTTGTCTTCCTGCTGGCACAGCGCTGGTTGGTAGGTGGTCTCACTGCCGGCGGCGTGAAAGGTTAAGGTTCATGGCCGGGGGAGCCGACTCCCCCCGTCATCACGATTTGCAAAGATTCAAGAGCGGAGCTCGACATGGCTGAAGTAGTACTCAACAACGTTCGAAAAAATTACGACCCGGCTGTTCACAAGGACACCCTGCGCAATATCAACCTGGCCATCAAGGAAGGGGAGTTCATCGTCTTCGTCGGTCCGTCCGGTTGCGGCAAGTCCACCCTGCTGCGGATGATCGCGGGTCTGGAAGACATCACCAGCGGCGAGCTGACCATCGGCGGTCGTTACATGAACGACGTGCCGCCGGTAGAGCGCAACGTGGGCATGGTGTTCCAGTCCTACGCCCTCTATCCGCACATGAACATCTACGAGAACATGGCCTTTGGTCTGAAACTCAAGAAGATGGACAAGGAGAACATCCACAAGCGGGTGATGCGCGCCGCCGAGATCCTGGGTCTCGAGCCGCTGCTGGACCGCAAGCCCAAGGCACTCTCCGGCGGTCAGCGCCAGCGGGTCGCCATCGGCCGCTCCATCGTCCAGCAGCCGCAGGTGTTCCTGTTTGACGAACCCCTGTCCAACCTGGATGCCGCCCTGCGGGTCAAGATGCGCATCGAGATCGCCAAGCTGCACAAGGAGCTCAACTCCACCATCATCTACGTGACCCACGACCAGGTGGAGGCGATGACGCTGGCCAACCGCATCGTGGTGCTGAGTCCGCTCAAGGGCGAGGCGACCACCAACCTGGAGCAGTTCGGCACCCCGCTCGAGCTCTACCACAACCCGGACAACAAGTTCGTGGCCGGTTTCATCGGCTCTCCCAAGATGAACTTCCTGGCCGGTGAGCTTGTGGAGATTGGCGAGCAGGAGTGCGTGGTCAAGCTGACCACCGGCGATACCGTGCGTGCCCGGGTCGATGCCCGCAGCGGCGCGGTCGGCGACAAGGTGGAGCTGGGCATTCGCCCCGAGCACCTGGTGCCGCTGGATCACCCCCATGCCGACAGCAAGGTGAGCGGGGTGGTGCAGGTGGCCGAACACCTGGGGGCCGAATCCTTCGTCTACATGGACGTGGCTGGGCACGACTTCACCGTCAAGGCCAGCTCAGACGTGGACGTGGCCACCGGCCAGCAGTACAGCGTCGGCATTCCGGCTGAAGCCTGCTACCTGTTCGATGCCAAGGAGCAAGCCTTCCCGCGCACGGCCAAATACATCCGCACCTGACCAGGGGCGGCTGCCGAGGTTTTCCTTTCTTTAGATTCAATGCCTTTTTGCCGGTCGCAAGACCGGCTTTTTATTGCCTGCCGTTTGGCGAGAACGGCAGGCGAGGTGGCAGGGCTCAGCCCTCGAGTGAGGCGGTAATGTCGGGCACGAAGTGCTGGCTGGCCAGCGGCGGGCGCTCATACCCCTCGGTGTTGATGGGGGGCAGGGTGATGGGCTCGTAGTGGATCGCCTCATAGGGCACCTTGCCCAGCAGGTGGGAGATGCAGTTGAGGCGGGCGCGGCGCTTGTCGTCCGCCTCCACCACGAACCAGGGGCAATCCTCGGTGTCGGTGTAGGTGAACATGTCGTCCTTGGCGCGGGAGTACTCCACCCAGCGCGAGCGGGACTGCAGGTCCATCGGGCTGAACTTCCAGCGCTTGATGGGGGTGTTGATCCGCTCCTTGAACCGTTTCTCCTGCTCCTCGTCGCTGACCGAGAACCAGTATTTGATCACCGTGATGCCGGCGCGGATCAGCATCCGCTCGAACTCGGGGCAGGCCCGCAGAAACTCGCGATACTCGTTGTCGCTGCAAAAGCCCATCACCCGTTCGACCCCGGCCCGGTTGTACCAGGAGCGGTCGAACAGCACCATCTCGCCAGCGGCGGGCAGGTGCGCCACGTAGCGCTGAAAGTACCACTGGGAGCGTTCGCGATCCGAGGGGGCGGGCAGCGCCGTGACCCGGCAGACCCGGGGGTTGAGGGGCTCGGTGATCGCCTTGATGACGCCTCCCTTGCCGGCGGCGTCGCGGCCCTCGAACAGCACCACTACTTTCAGCCCCTCCTGCTTGACCCACTCCTGCAGCTTGACCAGCTCCTCCTGCAGATGGGCCAGGTGGTGCTCGTAGGTTTTCTTGTCCAGGCGCGGGCGTTTCTTGCTCTTGTCCTTCGGCATGCTCTTCTCCTTATTGACACTTTTCCAGATTGCACCAGGCAGGCGTCACTGCCAAGAGGGTCGTGCTACACTGCCGCCCCGTCAATAGTCGGCACCAGAAACAGGAGAAAACATGAAGCAATTTATGGAGATCGCGGGCCGCCAAATGGCCTATCTGGACGAGGGGCAGGGCCCGGTACTGTTGTTTGGCCACAGCTACCTGTGGGACAGCGCCATGTGGGCGCCGCAAATCGAGGCCCTCAAGGGACAGTATCGCTGCATCGTGCCCGAGCTGTGGGGCCACGGCGATTCCGACGCGCTGCCCGAGGGGGCCTGCACCCTGGCAACCCTAGCTCGCGATCATCTGGCGCTGCTCGATGCGCTCGGCATCGATGAGTTCGTGCTGGTGGGTCTCTCCATCGGCGGCATGTGGGGCGTCGAGCTGGCACGCATGGCACCCGCGCGCCTCAAGGGCCTGGTGCTGATGGACAGCTTCGTCGGTCTCGAGCCGCAGATCACCTGCGAGCGCTACCTCGGCATGCTGGCGATGATCGAGCAGCTTGGCACCATCCCGGCCCCCATCGTCGAGCAGGTGGCGCCGCTGTTCTTTGCCGACCAGCCGGATGCCGACCTGATGAGCGGTTTCAAGGCGCGTCTCGCCGCCTGGCCAGCCGACAAGGTGGCCGCCATGGTGGCGGTGGGCCGCAGCTTCGTGACCCGCGAGGATCGCATCGAGTGGCTGGAAGCGATCAGCGTGCCTGCGCTGGTGATGACCGGCAGTCAGGACAAGGCGCGGCCGGTGCTGGAGGGCTATCTGATGGCCGAGGTGCTGGGTTGCCCGTTCAAGGAGGTCCCGGCGGCCGGCCACATCGCCTCGCTGGAGAACCCCGCCTTCGTCAATGAGCAGCTGGGCGCGTTTCTGGCTGCGCTGTAAGCCTGAATTGGTAGCCTGAGTAGGCTGCACTATCAGCCTGACGATGGTCGTGAAAAAGGGAGCCGAGGGCTCCCTTTTGTTTGTTCGTATCTCACGGCGAATCACCGTTACCAGATATAGCCGAGGGCAAATCCTGCATAGAGTTCGCCATCGTGCTGGACGATGGGGCTGTTTTTAATATCCCGATCATACAATTCGTAGTTCATGGCAAACATGCCAATCCAGTTGGGGCTGAAGCGATAGCTGGTGATGAGCGCCGCCATGGGGGAGAGGGTTGACCCCGTATCCCAGGCCGGGCGCTGGGCGGTGGCCTCGCTTTCGGAGATGCCGCCGAAGTAGTAGTTGGCCATCTTGTCGCTGCGCAGCATCACCCCCATCCCCGGCATGATCAGCAGGTTGTCGCGCTGGATGGGGAAGTCGGCCCACAGCAGTAGCTCCTGACCCTTGCTGCGGCCGGTGATGTCGCTGTTGGCCCGCACGGTCAGCAGGGCGTAGGGAGTGATGATGTTGCCACCGATCCCGCCTTCCAGCTGCCATTTGCGCTGTTCCATGCCGGTGAAGGCGGGCGAATCCTCGGGATCCAGATTGCCAAAACGCACCCGGCCATAGCCATACAGGGCGACATGTTCATCCTTGTGGAAGTAGTAACGCGCCCGATCGCCGAGAAACATGAACTGCTTGCCGAAGTAGATAAAGCCCGGGATGGCGTAGGTGGCATTATCCTGCGCCTCATAGCGGGCTTGTCCCCCGATGAGCGCCGCACCGGCGACAAAGCCTTGTGGCACCGGGCTGGTGGGACTGTCGCTGGTGAGCAGAACCATGGAGCCAAGGTCGATATCGGCACGGGCGGGCATGGCGGCCGCGAGGAGCAGGGCCGTCAGCCCTGCTGCTCTGATTTGACGCAAAAAGGTCATGGACACTCCGTTGTCACGATTGCATGGGAAGTGGGTTATTTCGCGGCGGGCAGCTCTTCGCGCTTGGGCCAGGCGTTGAGCACCGCCTTGACCAGGGTGGCGAGGGGAATGGCGAAGAAGACCCCCCAGAATCCCCACAGGCCGCCGAATACCAGCACGGCGATGATGATGGCCACCGGATGGAGGTTGAGCGCCTCGGAGAAGAGGATGGGCTCCAGCACGTTGCCGGTGAGTACCTGAATAACGGTGTAGACCACCATCAGCCAGGTGAACTCCGGGGTCAGTCCCCACTGGAACAGGGCCACCATGGCCACCGGTACCGTCACCGCCGCGGCGCCTATGTAGGGGATCAGCACCGAGAAGCCGACCGCCACCGCCAGCAGCACCGAGTAGCGCAGCCCCAGCATGGCGAAGGTCACATAGCTGATCACCCCGACGATCAGGATCTCGATGACCTTGCCGCGGATGTAGTTGAGGATCTGCTCGTTCATCTCCACCCAGACCCGGTTGACCAGGGTGCGGTTGCGCGGCAGGAAGCGGCGCAGTCCGCCCATCAGGATCTGCTTGTCCTTGAGCATGAAGAACACCATCAGCGGCACCAGGATGGCGTAGATGAGGATGGCCACCACGTTGATGAGAGAGCTGAGGGAGGCGCTCACCAGCTGTTCGCCCCCGGTCAGGATGCGCTGGCGGATGTTGTCGATGATGGTTTCCACCAGGGTGACGTTGATGAGCTCGGGGTACTGCTCCGGCAGGGTGCGCACATAGTCCTGGGCATGGGAGAGCATGGCCGGGGACTCCTTGGCGAGGTTCAGCCCCTGGCTCGCCAGGGTCGGGATGAGCCCGAGGAAGGCCATGGCGGTGAGGGCGATGAACAGCAGCAGGATGAGACTGGTGGCCAGGGTGCGCGAGAGCCCGGCCCGCTGCAGCCGGCTCACCGGCCACTCCAGCAGGTAGGCCATCACCAGCGCCACCAAGAGCGGCGCCAAGAGATCACCGAACAGCCAGAGCACGGCGAAACAGGCCACCAGCAGCAGGAACAGGGTGACGGCATCGGGATCGGAGAAACGGGTCTGATACCAGCGCTTGATGACTTCTAACATGGCGACATCCTTAGGTTACTGGGGCTTGCCGTGGTGCTGGGCCCCAACCACCAACTGCAAAGAGAGGGTATTGTCTGGCGCCTCCTGCAACGTGAAGGCATGACCCTGGCGTTGCAGATAGGCGGGAATGTCCTGCCGGGAGCCGGCATCGGCCAGCCGGATGGACAGGGATTGACCGGCGTTGGCCTGACGCAGCCAGAGCTTGAGCCGGATCAGCGGCTCGGGGCAGCGCCAGGGGGTCAGGTCGAGGTATTCCATGGAGGCTCCATCGCGCGTGAGGCGGCTATTATGGCCGTGATGAGAGCGCGAAACAACGCTTGTAGCCCTTGATGGGCAAGGGTATTCTGCCGGTGTCCCGGTAGGGTCTGATTGGAGATAGAGATAACGTGGCACGCTTTTCCCCCCTGATGGCATCGCTCCCCCTGCTGGCTTCCCTGATGGGTGCCACTTTCCATGCCCAGGCCAACAACCAGCTTCCCGACATCGGCACCGCCGGGGTGGCCGCCCTGCCCATCGAGCAGGAGGTGCGCTACGGCAACGCCTTCATGCGCTTTGCCCGGGCCGGCTTGCCGATCATCGATGATCCCGTGTTGAGCCAGTACATCGACGATCTGGGTCAGCGGCTGCTCTCCAACGCCGATGGCGTGCGTTTTCCGTTCACCTTCTTCCTGATCAACGACCCCAGCATCAACGCGGCCGCCTTCCTCGGCGGGCGGGTCAAGGTGCACACCGGCCTGTTTCTCTATGCCGACAGCGAGAGCGAACTCGCCTCGGTACTGGCGCACGAAATCACCCACGTGACCCAGCGCCACATCGCCCGCTACATGGAAGCGCAGGCGAGCAGCTCCGCCATGACCCTGGCCGGGCTGGTGGGCTCCATCGCGCTGGCGGTGATCAACCCCACCGCGGGCATCGCCGCGCTGCAGACCACGCTCGGTCTCTCCATGCAGTCGGCCATCAACTATACCCGCGACAACGAATACGAAGCGGACCGGATCGGCATGAAGACCCTCTACGACGCCGGCTTCGATCCCATGGGCATGGCCAACTTCTTCCAGAAGCTGGCGGCCGAGTATCGCTATGCCAGCAAGCCGCCTGAGATGCTGCTGACGCACCCGCTGCCGGAGACCCGGATCAGCGAGGCGCGCGCCCGGGCGGGCAGCTATGGCCGCCGGGATCTGCCGCCGAGCCTCGACTTCTGGCTGGCCAAGGTGCGCATTCAGGTGCGTTTCGGCACCGAGAGCCCGCAGGCCCTGCTCACCTATTTTGACAACCGCCTGCAGAAGGGGGACTACCCGCTCAAGGATGCGGCCACCTACGGCAAGGCGCTGGCGCTGCTGCAGCTCAAGCGTACCGACGAGGCCGATGCCCTGATGCAGGAGCTGGCGACTCGCCACCCCGAAGATCTGTTCGTGGTGGATGCCCTCACCGACATCGACTTGGCCAAGGGGCGCAGCGCCCAGGCCATCGCCCGGCTTGAGAAGTTCCGCACCCGCATGCCGGACAACGAGGTGGTGGTGGTGAACCTCGGCAACGCCTATCTGGAAGGGGGCAACTACAAGAAGTCCATCGCCATTCTCGACCCCTATGCCCGCGAGCACGAAGAGAACAACCTGGCCTGGAGCCTGCTCTCCGATGCCTATCGCAAGGCGGGCAGGATGACCGATCTGCACATGGCACGGGCCGAGATGCTCTCCCTGCGCGGTGACTACCAGGCGGCCATCGACGAGCTGATCGTGGCGCGCGGTACCACCAACGACAAGTTGACCCTGGCCAGACTGGAGGCGCGCATCACCGAGCTGGAGCGGGCCAAGAAGGATCTCGACAGCCTCAAGGGCTGACGGGCCAGCGGCTCTCACCCACAACAAGGGCGCACCTCGGTGCGCCCTTGTCGTTTTATGATGGCGAAGAGAATGGCGGGAACGCCAGCCGGCTGGCTTTTTCGCAAGGGTTTGGGCGCTCAGTGGCCAACCGGCTTGACGGATGCCCTGAGGGCTTCGAGTCGCGATGGGGCGAGCTCGCCCACCAGGGTCTGCTGGAGCTTGCCCTCGCCATCGAGCAGATAGCTGGTGGGCAGCCCGGCGGGGCGGGGGAAGGGGAGGCTCGCCTCCTGCCTAGCGATGAGCAGCGGCACCTTGATGTGGTACTGCCCGGCCAACTTGGCGAGCTCGGCCGGGGTGGCCGGGTCGTAGTTGACCATCACCACGACAGTTTGCCCCTCCCGTGCCAGCGCCTCCAGCAGCGGTATCTCCCGCAGGCAGGGGGCACACCAGGGGGCGAAGTAGTTGACCAACAGCGGCTTGCCGGCAAAGTCGGCCAGGGCCACCGGCTGGTTCTGGCTGTCGGTGAACTGGGGGGGCGGGCTGCAGGCCGTCAGCAGGCCGGCCACAATCAGCCAACAAATTCGTTTCAATTCCTGCGCTCTCGCGCTTACCCTGACCATCAGTTTCCCCTACAATAGCGCCGTTTCTTGTCCCATCTTGCGATTAATCAGGGAGTTATCATGAGCGAGACCCAAATCTACCACAATCCGCGCTGCTCCAAGAGCCGTGAAACCCTGGCCTTGCTGGAACAACACGGGATCGCCCCGGATGTGGTGCTCTATCTGGAGCAGGCCCCGAGCGAGGCAGAGATCCGCACCCTGCTGAGCCAGCTGGGGTTCAGCGATCCGCGTCAGCTGATGCGCACCAAGGAAGATCTCTACAGGGAGCTGGGGCTGGGCGAGGTGAGCGGCGACGCCCTCATTCGCGCCATGCACCAGTATCCCAAGCTCATCGAGCGGCCCATCGTGATCAAGAACGGTCAGGCCCGCATCGGCCGTCCGCCCGAGCAGGTGCTGGAGATCCTCAAGTGAGCACCCGCTTCGCCCGCCTGCTGACCCTGGTCGGCTTCTTTGGCCTGCTGGGCTGGGTCATCCTCTGGCATCTGTGGCTCTCGCCCCATCCCGACCTCAACCCCTGGCTGCTGCCGGTGATCTGGACGGTGCCGCTGCTGTTCCCGCTCAAGGGGATCGTGCAGGGCAACCCCTACACTCACGCCTGGGGCAACTTCGTGCTGATGCCCTACTTCCTGCATGCCCTGACCCTGATCACCACGGACGAGGGGGAGCGTTGGCTGGCGGTGGTGGAGCTGGTGTTCACCGTGCTCGCCTTCATCGGCACCATCTATTACGCCCGCCTGCGCGGCCGCGAGCTGGGCCTGAGCATTCGCAAGAAGAAGGGTGAGCCTTCGGCGCAAGATCACTGAGGTCCGCGTCAGCGCGTTAGGTATCTGCAAACCGGACCTGGAGTCCGGTTTTTTTATGGATGCGCTGCCCAGGCATGACACGACCGGGGTGGACTGACTGCTGGTGGGGCAAGGGCTTGCTGGCAACGCAGATGTCCGCTGTATCTCGCTGATCTTGCAGCAACTATGTCGACCTGATCACATCTTGGCCGCCGCGAGGTGGGAGGGGGGCGGGCAGCTGACTATCCTCATTAAGCTCCCATACAGCGGCCGCCGTTAGCCTGTCGTTTTCACCAGCCTTGAGTGATGCACCCTATGAAACGCCAATCCCGCCCCCTGTTCCAGAAAACCTTGTTGGCCTTGACCATGGCCCTGTCGGTCAGCTCGCTGGCCGATGCCTGCACCCGCGCCGTTTATCAGGGCGATGGCGGTCTGGTGGTGACCGGTCGTACCATGGACTGGCGCGCCGCCATGCCGACCAACCTCTGGGCCTTGCCGCGTGGCATCGAGCGGAGCGGGGCGGCCGGTCCGCACTCCATGACGTGGAACGCGCGCTATGGCTCCCTGGTTGCCGCGGGGTTTGACGCGGGTACCGCCGATGGCATGAACGAAAAGGGGCTGGTGGCCAACCTGCTCTATCTGACCGAGTCCGAGTATGTGACTCCGAGCGACAAGGATCCGCGCAAGACGCTCTCCATCTCCCTCTGGGCCCAGTATGTGCTGGACAATTTTGCCACCGTCAGCGAGGCGGTCGCCGCCCTGTCGAAGGACGAGTTCTATGTGGTGACCACCCTGACGCCCGATGGCAAGCCGGGCCAGCTGCACCTCTCCATCTCGGATGCCAGCGGTGACTCGGCCATTTTCCAGTACGTGGATGGCAAGTTGCAGATCCACCACGACCGCAGCTATCAGGTGATGACCAACTCCCCCGTGTTCGACAAGCAGCTGGCACTCAATGAGTACTGGGAGGAGATAGGCGGGCTCACCATGCTGCCGGGCACCAACCGGTCGGCGGATCGTTTCGCCCGGGCCTCTTTTTATATCAAGACCCTGCCCAAGACGAATCAGGCCAATGAGGCCGTGGCCGGTGTGATGAGCGTGATGCGCAACGTCTCGGTGCCCATGGGGATCAGCACCCCGGATCAACCCAACATCTCCACCACCCTGTGGCGCAGCGTCTCGGATCAACAGCATCGCCGCTATTTCTTCGAGCTGACCCATCTGCCCAACACCTTCTGGGTGAGCATGGACCAGCTGGACTTGAGTGCGGGCGCCCCGGTCAAGAAACTCCCGCTGACCGAGCGTCAACTCTATGCGGGCGAAACGGCGGAGAAGTTTGTGCCGGCCAAGGCGTTCACCTTCCTGCCTGCCACGCCAGGGGCCTGATGAAGCGTTGGTAGAAGGCCCCTCGCGGGGCCTTTTTTATGGCCGCAAACCGGGGGGGCCGCCGGTCTTGCGATAGTGGGCCAGCTGCTGCAGGCTGTGGCTCATCAGTTGGGGGTAGAAGCGCAAAAAGCCCGCCTCGCACCCATGCCATTGCGCTTGCTTGAGGGTGAGCAGCGCATCGCCGAGCGGCAGGGGGCGGCGCAGCCGGCGGCCGATGCCATTGAGGGCCTGCGCCAGCCCCTCTTTGTGCTGATAGGAGGCGATCCAGTTCTGCTCCGCCATCCGTCTGAGGGGCAGCGGCAACCCATCCGGCAGGCGGTCTGCATCCACCAGCAGGTGCCGGTAACTCTGCTGCAGGAAGCGGGGCAGGGCCTCGTCATGAAACTGCGGCCAGTGCAGGCTGAGCCAGTGGTCGTAGAGCATGTCCACCAGGATGCCGCCAAAGCGGCGCCAGGGGGCCTCGAAGCAGGCCACCGCCGCCCTGTGTTCGGGGTGACTGTCGGTGAAGGTGTCTATCTTGCGGTGCAGCCAGATCCCCTCGTCGAATTCGGTGCCGAGCGTGCTCGGCAGGGCGCCCTTGACGAAATCCCCCAGCAGGTTGCCGGTGAGAGAGCTGTGGGTATGGGCTGCCAGATGCAGGTGAGCCAGATAGTTCATGAAAGGTGACGTCAGCCAGGGGAATTGTCGCTGAGCCTAGCGGATCCGGCGGCCCTTGCCTACGGGAACGGGCGCTCAGCCGTGAGGAAGTGCTTCCCTCCATGACCGCCGGCTGGGTAGAGTGCAGCATGGCTGGCGCTTTGTGGCGCCCATCATCATCACGAGGAGCATGCACATGTTGACCCTGATCGAGGGCGCCGAACTCTATGGCCCGATTGCGCTGGGCCGCCAGGATCTGCTGGTGGCCGATGGCCGCATTGCCTGGATGGGCCGGGGCTTGTCAGTCCCCGCCGACTGGCCGCTGACGCGGGTGGATGGCCGCGGCCGCTATCTGGTGCCCGGGCTGGTGGATCCGCTGGCCCACATCACCGGCGGTGGCGGCGAGGGGGGCTTTGGTTTTCGCACGCCGGAGCTGGCGGCAAGGGAGGCGCTGAGCGCAGGGGTCACTACCCTGGTGGCGGCGCTCGGTACCGACAGCCTGACTCGCAGCCCGGCCCAGGTGCTAGGCAAGGTGCGCGAGTTTCGCGCCGCCGGGGTGAGCGCCTTCATGTATACCGGCTCCTACCATCTGCCGGTCAAGACCCTCACCGGCACGGTGGAGTCGGACATCATGCTCATTCCCGAGGTGCTGGGGGTGGGGGAGATGGCCATCAGCGATCACAGATCCAGTGCGCCGACCCACGACGAGCTGGCCCGCCTGGTGAGTGAGGCGCGGGTGGCCGGGCTGCTCGCCGGCAAGAGCGGGGTCAGCTTCTTTCATCTGGGGGACGGGCGTGGGGCGCTGGCGCCGCTGCGGGCTTTGCGCGATGGCACCGACATCCCGCTGCGCCAGCTCTATCCCACCCACTGCAACCGCAACCCCTGGCTGTTTGCCGAGGCCATCGAGTGGGGGCGGGCCGGTGGCTTGGTCGATCTCACCACCTCGAGTTTTCCGGACTTGCTGGACGATGGCGAGCAGCTGGCGGCCGATGCCCTGGTGGAGCTGCTGGCGGCCGGGGTGCCTGCCGATCGTATCAGCTTCAGCTCGGACGCCAACGCCAGCCTGCCGCGCTTCGATGGCGAGGGGCGTCTCATCGAGCTGCGCTGCGGTCAGATAGGCAGTCTGTGGCAGGCGCTGGTGGAGAGTTGCGACAAGGGGGTCGCGCTGGAGGTGGTGCTGGCGGTGGTGACGGCCAATCCGGCCAGGGCGCTGGGGCTGGCGACCAAGGGCACGCTGGCGGTGGGGCAGGATGCGGATCTGCTGCTGATCGACCCCGATACGCTTACCATCGAGCGGGTGATGAGCGGCGGTCGCTGGCGCACCTGAAGGCCGCTAGTTGACGGGTGCCTGTTATGCCCGCTCCCCTTCTTTTAAACGACAAGCCCGGCAGCAGTGCCGGGCTTGTCGTTGGCGCTTGGCCGCTCAGGGGCAATCAGATGGCGAGGAAGCCCAGGATCAGGATGGGGCCGAGCAGGCTCAGGATAAAACCGGAGACGATGGCGACCGGCACCACCTGGATGCCGCCGGATTTCTGGATGACCGGCAGGGTGAAGTCGAGCGCGGTGGCGCCGCCATAGCCGATGGCGGCGGAGGGGTGGCGGCGCATCAGCATCGGAATGATCAGGATGGCGATGAGCTCGCGCCCCAGATCGTTGATGAAGGCGGCGGAGCCCAGCACCGGCCCCAGTTTGTCGGCCACCAGGATGCCGGAGAGCGAATACCAGCCGAAGCTGGAGCTGAGGGCCAGGCCGTGGGTCAGCGGCATGCCGAGCAGCTGGGCGGCCAGCAGGCTGCCCAGCCAGCTGCTGAGGATGACGGTGACGGCGATCTTCATGCCCCAGGGGTTGAGCAGGATCTGGCGCAGCCGCATGCCGGAGTTGCGCATCTGCACCCCGATGAGAAACAGCAGCAGCATCAGCGCCCACTCGCTCCACTTGTCGATGGGCAGGGCGCGCAGGTCGACCAGCAGCCCCAGCAAGACGCCACCCAGCACCACGAAACAGAGCTGCAGCGACTCCCACAACAGATGCAGCTTGCTCGGCATCTGGCCCTCGCTGGCCTCGTGGGTGGGAGGTGAGCGCCTGTCCAGCCACCAGAGGGCCAGCAGGTTGCACAGGGTAATGGCGGCGAGCATCACCCCGGCCACCTTGAAGATCACAGCCAGATTGCTGCCCAGGTTCTCCACGTAGGCGAGCCCCAGCCCCATCAGGAACAAAATGAGATAGACCATCTTGCCCAGCGATTGATTGACCAGCTTGATCAAACGGGCAGAGGAGAGGGGTACCAGATAGCCGATTACCAGCGGCAGCAGGATCAGCAACACATTGAGCAACATCGGGGCCTCGATCACAAAAACTGACAAAAATGACACCTTATCATCACTTATTGGGCCTGTGTCACATATTTGTGTGTTTGCCTGCTCCATCCGGAGCTTTTTTATCAATATGTTATGTTTTTGGTGCGAAATGAGGCCCGCTGTTGGGGCGCCGGCCCATTCTGGTGCAGCCAGAACGGGGCCTGACAGGCCCATTTTTCAACAGGATGCGTGTACTGCATGGTTGAATAAAGTCAATCTGGGTGGCTTGCGGCCAAAACGTAGGAATCTTCTTGCCAGCCTTGCTCTGGGGGTATAAAAAGGCGGTGTCGTCAGGCAGGGTTGATTAGCGTTTTATGCAGACAAAGTGCTGAAAAATACCTGTTTGGCCAATAAAAATACAGACAAAACACCAAAGACCTCGGTTCTGTATTGTTTTTTAACTATCCGAGTGATATTTTCGCTGAAGGTTGCCATCGGTTAACTTTTTGTTAAATAAGCGATGGTGTGAGTCACGCCCCAGCGGCGTCTAGGGACAGACAAGGTTGTAATGGATGAGCGACGTTGCCGCACTGGAAGTTCGTGATCTGCACAAATATTTCGGCACCCACGAAGTGCTCAAGGGCATCGATATGACCGCCCACAAGGGGGATGTGATCTCCCTTATCGGCTCCTCCGGTTCGGGGAAGTCGACCTTTCTTCGTTGTAT
Organism: Aeromonas sp. QDB34; assembly: GCF_027705405.1. NCBI lineage: Bacteria > Pseudomonadati > Pseudomonadota > Gammaproteobacteria > Aeromonadales > Aeromonadaceae > Aeromonas > Aeromonas sp. QDB34. Next base: position 343,468 of record NZ_JAPDBT010000003.1, read on the forward strand.
CAATTTGCTGGAAACACCCTCTTCCGGCACGGTTTCCCTCCATGGCGAACTTATTCGCATGAAAACCAACCGGGCCGGTGAACGGTTGCCGGAAGATGTGCGCCAGGTGGAGCGTATTCGCAGCCGCCTGGCCATGGTGTTTCAAAGCTTCAATCTCTGGTCCCACATGACCATCATGCAGAACATCATCGAGGTACCGATCCAGGTGCTCAAGGTGCCCCGCGCCGAGGCGATGGCCAAGGCGGAACACCTGCTCAACCGGGTGGGACTGTGGGAGCGGCGCGACTACTACCCAGGTCACCTCTCCGGCGGCCAGCAGCAGCGGGCGGCCATTGCCCGGGCGCTGGCGGTGGAGCCCGAGGTGATGCTGTTTGACGAACCCACCTCGGCGCTAGATCCCGAGCTGGTGGGGGAAGTGCTCGGCCTGATGCGCGAGCTGGCCGAAGAGGGGCGCACCATGCTGGTGGTGACCCATGAGATGTCGTTTGCCCGCGATGTGTCGAACAAGGTAATGTTTTTGCATCAGGGCCGTGTGGAGGAGGAGGGCAATCCCAAGGAGATCTTTGCCCATCCCAAGTCCGAACGGTTCAAGCAATTCATCTCCTCCATCTATTGATGGCCGGGGCTGAACCCCAATAATCTGCAATTGCAACAGTCGATGATTTTATCAAGGAGAGATACATGAACAAGCTGATGCTGGCGACCGCCATAGTCACTGCCCTGTCTTCCGGCAGCCTGATGGCCAAGGAGTGGAAAGAGGTGCGGATCGGGGTGGAAGGTGCCTATCCCCCCTTCTCCTGGACCGAGCCGAGCGGCGAGGTGAAAGGTTTCGACATCGACATCGCTAACGCCCTGTGCGAGGAGATGAAGGTGAAATGTACCCTGATCAAACAGGACTGGGACGGCATCATTCCGGCGCTGCTGTCGCGCAAGTATGACGCCATCATCGCCACCATGGACATCACCGAAGAGCGCAAGAAGAAGGTGGACTTCACCCAGAAGTACCAGCACATTCCGGCCCGCTTCGCCGCCAAGAAGGGCACCGAGATCAAGCTCGACAAGGAGTTCATGAGTGGTAAGACGGTGGCGGTGCAACGCGCCACCTCCATGGACACCTACATCACCGACAACTTCCCCAACGCCACCATCAAGCGTTACGGCACAGCAGACGAGGCCTATCTCGATCTGAAATCCGGCCGGGTTGACTACGTGATGGCCGACTCCGCCGCCATCAGCGACGGCCTGCTCAAGAAAGAGGGTGGCGATGCGTTCGAGTTTATCGGCCCGAAACTGACTGATCCCAAGTGGTTTGGCGAGGGTGCCGGCATCGCGGTGCGCAAGGCCGACAAGGATCTGAAAGAGAAATTCAACGCCGCCATCCTGGCGCTGCGTGCCAACGGCAAGTACAAGGCGATCAACGACAAGTACTTCGACTTCGACGTGTACGGCGAGTAACCCCGAAGGCGCGCTACCCCGGTAGCCGCCGGCGCAATTGCGGCGAATCATCACGACAGGTTGACCCTAGTCTGTAGTCATCGGGCCCGTTGTCTCTCGCAAGGGAGCGATGGGCCCGCTTAGTTGCAATGGAGCTGCATGTGTTTGGTTTGAAAGGATATTGGGACGGAAGATTCCGCTCAATGAGTTGCAATGGAGCCGCATATGTTTGATTTGAAAGGATACGAAACCTCCCTGCTGGAGGGGGCCTGGGTCACCCTGGAAGTGGCGCTGGCCTCCCTGCTGCTGGCGTTGGTGCTCGGCATGCTGGGGGCGCTGGCCAAGCTCTCCCCCTACAAGTGGGCCCGTGGTTTTGCCACCGCCTACACCACCGTCATTCGCGGCATCCCCGATCTGGTGCTGATGATGCTGCTGTTCTTCGGCGGCCAGGTGCTCATCAACAACCTCTGTACCTGGGTCAACGAGAGCTACAACAACTACCTGCTGGCGAGCAATCCCAATCAGGAGTGGGTCTCCCTGCTGCCCGATTACATCGACATCAGCCCGTTTGCGGCCGGGGTGGCCACCATCGGCTTCATCTTCGGCGCCTACATGACCGAGACCTTCCGCGGTGCCATCCTGGCGGTGGACAAGGGCGAGCTGGAAGCGGCCCGCGCCTTTGGCATGCGGGCCACCCAGGTGTTTGTGCGGATCCTGTTTCCCCAGATGATGCGCCACGCCCTGCCAGGGTTTGGCAACAACTGGCTGGTACTGCTGAAAACCACGGCGCTGGTCTCCATCATCGGGCTCGATGACATGGTGCGCAAAGCGTCCCTGGCAGCGGGTTCGACCCAGTTGCCCTTCACCTTCTACATGGCGGTGGCCCTGATCTTCCTGATCTTCACTGCGGTCTCCACCTCGGCACTGAAATGGGCCGAGCGTCACTATGCGATAAAGACGAGGTAAGCCATGGATTTCTCAATCATTCTCACCGAATGGCCCACCTACTGGCAGGGCCTCTACACCACTGTACTGCTGGTGGCGGCTTCCTTGATCCTCGGGCTGATGCTGGCGGTGCCGCTCGGTATCCTGCGCAACAGCCGCAACTGGCTGATCAAGGGGCCGATCTGGGCCTACATCTACTTCTTTCGTGGCACCCCGCTGCTGGTGCAGCTGTTCATCATTTACTACGGCGCCGCCCAGTGGGAGTGGCTGAAAAACAGCGTCGCCTGGGATCTGTTCGCCGAAGCCTGGTTCTGCGCCCTGCTGGCGTTCACTCTGAACACCGGGGCCTATACCGCCGAGATAGTGCGCGGCGCCGTGCTCAACATGCCCAAGGGGCAGATTGAAGCGGCCAACGCCTTCGGCATGACCCGCTGGCAGACCCTGACCCGGATCATTTTGCCCAACTCGTTTCGCCGGGCACTGCCGGCCTACAGCAACGAGGTGATCTTCATGCTGCAGGGCTCGGCGGTGGCAGGCATCATCACCATCGTCGATCTGACCGGCGCCGCGCGGATCATCAACTCCCGCTACTACAGCCCGTTCGAAGCGTTCCTGACCGCCGGCCTGCTCTACATGCTGCTGACCTTCGTCATCGTCTGGCTGTTCAAGAAGTGGGAAGCCCGCTGGCACGCCCACCTGCGCCCCCGCACTGTGTAAACGCCATAAAAAAAGCCCGCAATTGCGGGCTTTTTTTATGGCTGTGTGTTGCTCAGCGGCCCAGATATTCCCGGTCGAAGAAGGTGTTGACCCAGTGGGGGCGGTAGATGGCGAGCAGGGTCATGGTCATGCCGTTGAGCAGGGCTTCGGGGAAGAGCAGCAGCGGCCAGATGGAAAGGTAGTCGGCGCTGATGGTGTACCAGGGGTAGGTGTCGCTAAGGCCCATCAGGAGGGCACTGGCCACCACCTTGACCGAGATGGAGAGGGCGCCGCCAAGAAAGGCCACCACGAACAGGTAGACGAACAGATGGCGCGGCAGCCAGGCCCAGCTGGCCAGAAACAGCAGCCAGGTGGTGGCGACGGGCAGGGCCACGCCGATGAGGGCCTGCCAGCCGATCTCGGCCAGCGGGATGACGCCAAAATAGCTGAGCACCAGCAGGGTGAGGCAGGGGGCGAGCAGGGCGAGACGCCAGCCCAGCAGCAGGGTGAGGCTGGTGAGGCCGAGAAAGTGCACGTCCAGTCCCTCGTGCAGGCCGGCCCGCAGGGTCCAGAGCGGTACCAGCACGATGGCGCCGCCGAGGCAGAGATGCTGATAGAGCGGATTGTGGTAGAGGGTGCGCAGCAAAGTGCCGCGCAGGCTGAATATGAGCAGCAGTACCCAGAGCAGCAGGGCGGCGGCTTGTCCTTCACTCATGGCAGATCCTTGTCCGGTGACGGCATGCAGATGGGCGAAGCCCGATGTGAAAGGGGCCGGCGTTTTCCCGGCCAGCCCCTGAGCTATCAGTATTTTACGTTGTTGTGGTACTTGGCGAGGATGCCCTGGACGCGGTCCATGGTCTCCTTGCTGGGCGGCTTGATCCCGTTGAGATCATAGGTGTCGCCCAGTACGTCCCACTTGTGCTTGCCAAGTTCGTGGTAGGGCAACAGCTCCACCTTCTCGACGCACTCGCCCAGTTCGGCGATGAACTGGCCGAGCCCTTCGGCGCTCTCGTCGTCGTCCGACCAGGTCGGCACCACCACGTAGCGGATCCACATGGTCTTGCCCTTGGCGGCCAGATAGCGGGCAAACTCCAGGGTGTACTTGTTGCTGACGTGGGTCAGCGGAATGTGCTTGTCGTCGTTGATCTGCTTGATGTCGAGCAGCACCAGATCGGTATTGTCGAGCACCTTGTCGAGCTGTTCATCGTAGTGGCGCACGAAGCCGTTGGTGTCGAGGCAGGTGTGGATGCCCTTCTCCTTGCAGGCAGCGAACAGTTCGGCGATGAAATTTTGCTGCAGCATGGCTTCGCCACCGGAGGCGGTGACGCCGCCGCCCGAGGCATTCATGAAGTGACGATAGCTGGTGATGTCGCTCATCAACTCCGGCACTGTCACCTCGCGGCCGCCCTGGGTGTCCCAGGTGTCGCGGTTGTGGCAGTACTTGCAGCGCATCAGGCAGCCCTGCATGAACACGATGAAGCGTATTCCGGGGCCATCGACGGTGCCGCAGGTTTCAACGGAATGGATCCGGCCAATGACCCCGGATGCATCGGCGGTCACACTGGTTTCAGCGGCGGTGGCGCTGACTTCGACAGCGGGGATCCGATTAATGACAGACATAGACGACTCCAATGATTCGAGCAGGCCGTTATTTTATTACATAAAGCCCTATAAATCCTACATGTTTAGCCCGGTACCGCGGCACCCAGCAGGCTCTCGAGGGCTTTGGCGGTGAGCGGCCGGCTGGTCAGGAAGCCTTGATAATGCTGGCATCCGAGGGATTTGAGGATGGCGAGCTGCTCTTCGTCCTCCACCCCTTCGGCGGTGACGGTAAAACGAAAAACCTTGGCCAGTTCCAGGATCGCCTTGACGATGGCCTTGTCCTGTTCGCTGTGCACTAGGGTCTGGATGAAGCTTCTGTCGAGCTTCACCTCATCCGCCGGCAGGTCGCGCAGGTAGGCGAGCGACGAGTAGCCGGTGCCGAAATCATCGATGGAGAGCAGAATGCCGAGCTCCTTGAGCTGGCGCATTCTGGCGATGCTCTCCAGCCGGTTCTCCAGCACCACGGATTCGGTCACCTCCAGCAGCAGGCGGGAAGGAGGCACCCCGGTGTCGCGCAGTATGTATTCCACCTGCTGCACGAAGCCGACGGTGTGGAACTGGCGGGCGCTGACGTTGACCGACAGATGGGGAATGGCCAGCCCGCGGTTGAGCCAGAAGCTGTACTGGGCGCAGGCGGTCTTCATCACCCAGTAGCCGATGTCCTGGATGAGGCTGGTCTCCTCGGCGATGGGGATGAACTCCGCCGGCGGCACCATGCTGCCGTCGCTGCGCTGCCAGCGCAGCAGCGCCTCAATGCCGGACAGCGCACCGTTGTCGACCCGGTATTGCGGCTGATAGTGCAGTTGCAGCTCGTGGTGGCGCAGGGCATCGCGCAGCTGGTTGTTGAGCGCCAGCTTGCTCTTCTCCTTCTCCGCCATCGCCTCGCTGAAGAACACATAGTTGCCCTGGCCGGATCGCTTGGCCATGTGGGTGGCGGTGTCGGCCTGCTGCATCAGCACCAGGTGATCCTTGTCCTCGCTGGAGAAGAGGCTGATCCCCACCGAGGCGCTGCAGTGCAGCTTGTGATCCTCGATGTCGAACGGAATGCGAAACAGCCCCATCAGCTCGCGGGCGAAGTGCTCGGCCAGGATCTTGGCGGTGACATAGCCCTGACCCAGGGCGGTAAACAGCAGGGCGAATTCATCCCCCGAGATGCGGGCCAGCACCAGGTTGTCCTGCGGCAGCCCCTTGAGCCGCTCCACCACCGCCTGCAGCAGCAGATCGCCACAGGCATGGCCGAGGGAGTCGTTGATCGACTTGAAGTTGTCCAGATCCACCAGCAGCAGGGCGCCCCACTGGCCGCTGGCCTCCTGCAGAGTGCGCTGCATGATGTCGTTGAGGCTGCGGCGGTTGTAGAGACCGCACAGATCGTCGTAATAGGCGAGCTGCTCGATGTGGCGCGCCGCCTCCTTCTCCTTGCTGATGTCATAGAAGCTGCAGACGTAGTGGCTGATCTCGCCGTGCTCGTCCTGCACCCCGCTCACCATCAAGCGGACCGGGAACAGGTGGCCATCCTTGTGCAGGCAGCGCTCTTCCCCCATCCAGAACTCCTGGGCCGCCACCGCCTGGCGCACATCCTGCTTCAGGTGATCGCCATAGTAGGTGGGTCTGAGCCGGACGATATGCTGGCCGATCATCTCATCGTCGGCAAAGCCGGTGATGCGGGTAAAGGAGTTGTTGACCTTGAGGATGATCCCCTTGTGATCCATCACCAGCAAGCCGTCGTGGGTGTTGAAAGCCACCTCGGCCAGCCGCAAGGCTTCGTCGGCGGCCAAGCGCTGCAGTTCAACGGCGGCCCGCTCGTGCTGGCTGCTGAGAGCGTCGAGCAGTGGCATGGGGTCGGCCAGGGGAGTGTCGAGTAGCAAGGTGAGCTGGCCGATGGGGGCGCCGTGCTGGCCGTGCAGCGGAATGCCGACATAGACGGGGGCATTGAGTGCCAGCAGCTGGCTGGCCTGGGGATAGCGCAGGGGCAGGTCTTCCACATAGACTGCCTGGCCGTGCTGGAACAGCTCCTGGCCGGGGCCCGGGTCCATCTGGATGGGTTTGAGCACCGAGAAGGTCTCCCCCTCCAGCACGCAGCGCGGGATCATCCACAGCTCCTGGCCGCGCGGCTGGTACTCGCCAATCCAGCCGATGCGCGCACCGCTGACGCTCATGCCCCAGCGCACCAGGGCGCGGCAATAGGCGATGCCGGTCAGCAGGGTGAGCTCGGCCGGCAGGGCCAGCACAGGGTTGTGCACAGGTTCTGGGAGCGGTTGCCAGTGGCCGAGCAGCTGGGCGCTGTGGCGCACCAGTTGTAACATCTCCTCGCTGAGGGGGGTGGCGTTGAGGTATTCAAGGCTCAGCACGCCGATGAGTTTTTCCTGCTCCAGCAACGCGCCGTCGAGGCGTGAGCTCACCCCCGCATTGGCCAGATAGTAGTGCTGGCTCAGCATGGGCTGGTGCGCCGCCTCCGAAAAGCTCAGGGACTTGCGGGTGCGCAGGGCGCGGATGTAGCGGCTGTCGCCGCGAATGGCGGCCACTTCGTCGGCCCCCAGGGTGAAGACCGGGGTCAGCTGCTCGCTGCCGAGGGGCCCGTTGGCCTGATAGTGCCAGAGGATCAGGCGATCGGCCCCCAGGCTCTCCTTGAGGGTCTCCAGCATGGCGGCAAACTGCTGCTGGCTCGCCATCTGGCTCAGGCGCGGCAGGTGCAGCGCCAGATCGGCCACCGGCTCCTGGCGCAGGGTCTGCAGGCAGATGAGCCAGAAGGCATCCTGCTCATGGGAGAGGGCGACGTGCCACTGCTGGCCGGCAAAGCGCAGCACCAGCTTGCCGCCCTGGCCGCTGGTGAGCGCCTGCTCGATGGGCAGGCGCAGTGCATCCGGCAACTGGGCCGGCCAGGGGCCTCTGGGCTCATCGAGCCAATAGAGCGGGGTTTGCATCACATCGGTCAGGGCGACCAGCCGCTGGCTGCGCACGTCCAGACGAAAGAACAGCGGTGTCTGGCTGGCAGAGGAAAGGTGACTGAGCGCGGTTGACGACATGAACTGATAACATCCTGTTGAACGACTGTCGGGTGGCAAGAATACTGCAAAATCGGTACAAACAAAATTTCATTGAATTCTAAATTAGAAAATACTAATTTAATGGCAATCTGTCGTTGACTGGAGTCTTGCTGATGAAACGGATCCTGATTGTAGGCGGTGTGGCCGGTGGTGCCTCTGCGGCGGCCAGAGCCCGCCGTCTGAGCGAAGAAGCGGAAATTGTGATGTTCGAGCGGGGCGAGTTCGTCAGCTTCGCCAACTGCGGGCTGCCTTATCACATCGGGGGCGACATCCCCAACCGGGATGCCCTGCTGTTGCAGACTCCCCAGAGCTTCAAACGCCGCTTCAATGTGGATGTGCGTGTCTTTCACGACGTCATCGAGATAGACAAGGCCGGCAAGAGCCTGCTGGTGCGCAACCTGCTGACCGGCGAAGAGCGCCGTGAAGCCTATGACGTGCTGCTGCTGAGCCCGGGCGCGGCTCCCATCCGGCCTCCGTTCCCCGGCATCGACAGCCCGGGTGTGCACACCTTGCGCAATATTCCCGACATGGATCGCATTCTGGCGGCGCTGGCGCACGATCAGCCGCGCCATGTCACCGTGGTGGGGGGCGGCTTCATCGGGCTGGAGATGATGGAGGCGCTGCACCAGCGCAAGCTGGCGGTCACCCTGCTGGAGCTCTCCGATCAGGTGATGGCGCCGGTGGATAAAGAGATGGCCAACATGCTCCATGCCCGCATCCGGGAGAAGGGAATCGATCTGCGCCTGCGCACCGGCCTCTCGGCCATCGAGAGCCTGGATGTGCTGGCGGAAAAAACCGCTGCCGTGGCCACGGAACAACGGGGTGGATTACGCCTGACCCTGAGCGATGGCTCCCGGCTCGATACCGGCCTGCTGCTCCTCGCCATCGGCGTCAAGCCCGAGACCCTGCTCGCCGCCAAGGCGGGGCTGGAGCTGGGGCCGCGCGGCGGCATCAAGGTGGATGCCGGCATGCGCAGCTCGGATCCCTTCATCTATGCGGTGGGGGATGCGGTGGAGGAGACCGACTTCGTTACCGGCGAGTCTGTGCTGATCCCGCTGGCGGGCCCCGCCAACCGGCAGGGGCGCATCGCCGCCGACAACATGCTGGGGCGCAGCGAAACCTACAAGAAGACCCAGGGCACCGCCATCTGCAAGCTGTTCGATCTGGCGGTGGCCAGCACCGGTCTGAGCGAGAAGCGGCTGCTGCAACTGGGGCTGCCGTTCGAGAAGGCCTATGTCCACCCGGGCAGCCACGCTGGTTACTACCCCGGCGCATACCCGGTCAGCCTCAAGCTGCTGTTTGCCCCGGATGGCAAGATTTATGGCGCCCAGGCCATCGGCAAGGACGGGGTCGACAAACGCATCGACGTGCTGGCAGTGGCCCAGCGCGCCGGTCTCACCGTGTTTGATCTGCAGGATCTGGAGCTCACCTATGCACCGCCCTTTGGCTCGGCCAAGGACGTGATCAACATGGCTGGCTTCGTGGCCAGCAACCACTTGAAGGGGGATACCCTGCTCTGCCACGCAGCCGAGGTCGATGCCCGTCACCCTCATCAGCAGGTGCTGGATGTGCGCAATGGCCCCGAACTCGACAAATTGGGTCGCATCCCGGGGGCGATGCACATCCCGCTGGATGAGCTGCGCGGTCGCCTCCATGAACTGCCCAAGGATAAAGAGCTGCTCATCAGCTGCCAGGTGGGTTTGCGCGGTCACGTGGCCTGTCGCCTGTTGAGCCAGCACGGCTTCAAGGTCAAGAACCTCTCCGGCGGCTTCAAGACCTGGCAGATGGCGGTGATGGAGTAACTCGCTACAGCCACAAGAGAGCGCCGACCCCAGGGTCGGCGCTGTGGCATCTGGCAGGGGGCTTGCGTTTTAACTGCAATGAGTTTTGTGTCAAGCGAGCCTGATCCCTTATCCTGTTGGCTATTGCGCTGCACTGGCAGCGAGCCAATCAGGGATGACATTTATGCGCCGCGTCGACTCTCACCCTCGCTTCTCTTGTTCCTCACCGCAACAGGAGCCCGTCCCCAGGCGCCGCTGGCCGAGCCTGCTGCTGGCGGGATTCACGGCGCTGCTGCTGAGCGGCTGTGGCCCCGACAAGCCTGTGGCCAATACGCCGACCACGCAAACTGATGCCCAGCAGGAGGCCGGTGCGCCGAGTTCAGTCGTACAAGCCAATGCCCGTCAATATCGCGATGCCCCGGCGCTGGCGCTGGTCTTCTCCGGCCCCTTGGCGCCCAAGGCAAACTGGCAGAGCTGGCTTTCGGTCAGTGAAGAGGGCAAGCAGGTGCAGGGGGAGTGGATCCTCGCCGACGATGGCCGCACCCTCTATTTCCCTAACGTACAGCCCGATAAAAGCTATGAGGTGAGCCTCAAGGCGGGGCTGGGCCCATCCCCACAGCGCTGGACCCTCAAGACCCGGCCGCTGGAGGCGGGAGCCTCCTTTACCGCCAGCGGCATGGTATTGCCGCTGCGCGACGAGCTGCGCCTGCCCATCAGCGCGGTCAATGTGGATGAGGTCAATATCGACTTCTTCCGGGTCGATGCCGAATACCTGCCCCGTTTCCTGGCGGAGTATCGCCCCGGTTCCGGGATGGGCAACTGGGAGCTTGAACAGATCACCAAGCGGGCCCAGCGGGTGTTCAGCGGCCGCTACGGGCTGGAGCTCGATGCCAACCGGCGCGAGACCCGCCTTATCAATGTGAAGGAGCCGCAGCTGGCCGAGGCTGGCGTCTACTTTGCGGTGATGTCGCCCCTTGGCAACTACGACTGGCGCAAGGAGACCACCTATTTTGCGGTGAGCGACATGGGGCTCAGTGCCCGTCGTTATCGCGATCAGCTGGAGGTGTTCGTGAGCTCCCTGGCCAGCGCCGACCCGCTCAAGGATGTGCAACTCTCCCTGCTCGACGAGAAGGGCAACCGGCTGCAGGTGCAAACCACGGATCCGCAGGGCCATCGCCGCTTCGATCAGGTGCAGGGGGCTCGCCTGCTGCTGGCCGAACAGGGCAAGCATCTGGCGGTGCTGCGCCTCGATGGGGCGGCGCTCGATCTCTCCACCTTCGATCTCGGCACCCAGCCCTGGCAGGCCCAGCAGCTCTATCTGTTCAGCGGGCGCGATCTCTATCGCCCCGGCGAGCGGCTCGACAGCGAGATCCTGCTCAAGGGGCAGGATGGTCAGCTGCTGCCGGGCATGGCGGTGGAGCTGGAGGTGAAACAGCCGGATGGTCAGCTGCTCGAACAGAAACGGCTGTTGCCGGACAATTTGGGCGCCGCCCACTACGGCCTGCGTCTACCGGACGATGCGCCGCTCGGGCGCTGGACCATCAACCTCAAGACCGCCGCCGGTAGCCGCTTCGAGTGGCCTTTCCTGGTGGAGGAGTTTCTGCCGGAGCGGCTGAAACTGCAGCTTGGCAAGGGGCCGGATGGGGAAGTGACTGATCTGGACGCCGTCCTAACTCTACCGCTGCAAGGGGACTATCTCTATGGCGCCCCGGCGAGCGCCACCAAGGCCAAGGCAGAGGTGAAGTTAAGCCGCGCCACCATGCCCTTTACCCAGTGGCAGGAGTTCACTCTGGGTGACGTGCTGCTCGCCGAGCAGGCCAAGGATCTCGAGCCGCTGAATCTCACCCTCAATGCGCAGGGGCAGGGGACTTTTTCGTTAGCTGATGAGCTCGATGGGGTACGCGGTCTCGGGCCGCTGGAGGTGGCCTATCGGGTCTCCCTTTCCGAGCCCGGTGGCCGCGCCGTCAATCGCAGCCGCACCCAGTATGGCTGGCCCGCGGGCAGCCAGTGGCCGGCGCTCAAGGCCGATTTTGTGGCGGAGCGGGTAGAGGGGGGCAAGCCGCTCCCCTTCCAGATCCTCAACCTCGATGAGCAAGGTCAGCCGGTGGCGGGGGCGGTGAAGGTGCGCCTCATCAACGAGTACCGTGACTACTACTGGCACTACGCCGATGGGGAGGGGTGGAAGTACGAGTTCAACAGCCAGCCCTATCTGGAACAGGAGCAGACCCTGCAGCTGGATGACAAGGGGCCGACCCCGCTCACGCTGCAACTGGCGGCGGGCTGGTATCGATTGGAAGTGGAGAACAGTCAGGGCCATCAATCCAGCCTGCGGGTGGAGATAGGCAGTTACGCCTGGGGCGGCGGTGGCGAGCAGGCTCGGCCCGACAAGATTGCCATCACCCTCGACAAGCGCGCCTATCAGGCCGGGGAGAAGGCCAAAGTGACCCTGGTGGCCCCGCGCCCCGGCAAAGGGTTGCTGATGGTGGAAGATGGCGACGGCCTGCGCTGGTGGCAGCGCATCGAGCTCAAGGGGGCCGGTGGCGATGCCAAGGATGCCCGCGGTGAGTTCGAGATCCCGGTCAGTCCCGAGTGGCTGCGTCATGACCTGCATATCTCGGCCCAGATCGCCGCGCCAGACAGTGCCTCCAAACCGGTCGGCAAGCAGCAGGGGCAGAGCCTGCGCTCGGTCGGTCTGGTGCCGCTCACCCTGGATCGGGAAGCGCGCCGTCTGCCGCTCACCCTGAGCGCGCCTGATAAAGCGGTGCCGCTCACCCGACTGGAAGTGATCGCCACCTCCACCCCCAACAGTCAGGGGCGGGTGGTGCTGGCGGCGGTGGATCGGGGCGTGCTCAATATCAGCGACTACCAGCCGCTCGACCCGTTCGAGATCTTCTTTGGTCGCAAGCGCTTCGCCCAAGATTTGTTCGACAACTACGGCCAGGTGATCCCGCCGCAAGATGGCAAGCTGGCCCGCCTCAACTACGGGGGGGACCGGGCGCCGCTGAAAAAGGGCGGCGCGCTTGAGAGCCGGGTCGAGATCGCCGCGCTGTGGAGTGGCGAGGTGAGTTTTGATGAGAGCGGCAAGGCGGTGATCCCGCTGGATCTGCCCAACTTCAACGGCGAGCTGGCACTGATGGCGCTGGCCTGGAACGAACAGCAAGTCGGTGAGGCCGAGCGTGCCGTCAAGGTAGTGGCGCCGCTGGTGGCAGAGATCGGCTGGCCGCGCTTTGGCGCCAGAGGGGATGAGACTCGGGCGCTGGTGCAGCTACGCAACATGAGCGGCGAGGATCAGACCCTCTCCCTTGCCTGGACCCTCAATGGCGGGCTCAAGGCAAATGGCGAGCTGCCCGGCAACCTTTCCCTTAAAAATGGCGAAGAGCAGTGGTTGACCCTGCCGCTCACCGTGACCGGGGCGAGCGGTGTGGCGAGCCTGCAGTTGGCGGCCAGCGGCAAGGATTTTGCCATCAGCCGCGACTGGTATTTGCCGCTGCGTTCCCCCTGGCCGGCCGAGACTCGCCAACGTTACCAGATGCTGGCCCCCGGTCAGCAGATGAGCTTTGCGCCAGCAGAGCTGGCCGGGCTGGATCGCGCCAATCTGCAGGGGCTGCTCAGCCTCTCCGGTACTCCCCCCTGGGATCCGGCAGCCCAGTGGCAGGCGCTGGCCGACTACCCCTACGCCTGTCTGGAGCAGACCCTGTCCCGTGCCTGGCCTTACTTGCTGACCACGGCGGATGAGCGGGCCGCCTGGAGCAAACCCGCAGAGGGCAAGAAAGCGGCGAGTGAGGCGGATGTGCAACGCGCCCTGCTGCAACGGTTGCAGCGGTTGCAACTGCCCAGCGGCGGCTTTGGCCTCTGGGATGGTCGCTCCGACGAGGAGCAGTGGCTCACCGCCTATGCCGCCGACTACCTGCTGGCGCGCAAGGAGGCGGGCGACGCAGTGCCGGAGGCAATGCTCAATCAGGCACTGAACCGGCTGCAGAGCTATCTCACCGACAGCCAGTATGGCGAGCGCTGGAGCAGTGCCCCCGAGCACAGCCGACTTGCGTATCAGGCTTACAGTGCCTATGTGTTGGCCCGGGTGGGCAAGGCGCCGCTCGCTACCCTGCGCCTTATCTGGGAGCAGCAGGCTGATCACGCCCGCTCCGGTTTGCCGCTTTTGCACCTATCGCTGGCCCTCTCGGCCATGGGGGATGAGCAGAACGCCGCCAAGGCCCTCAGCCAAGCATTGGCGACCGAGCGTGGTGATGACTATCTGGGTGATTACGGCTCGCCGCTGCGCGATCAGGCCCTCGAGCTCTCCTTGCTGCGCCAGCACAAGCTGGCTGCGGAGCGCTGGCCGGCCCTCAGTGCCAAGGTGGCCGATACCCTGGCTCACCGTCAGTGGCTCAGCACTCAGGAGCGGCTCGCCCTGCTGCGACTCGCCCGCTTCGATCCTGCCGTCGACTGGCAGGCCAAGGTGACCTCCTCTCTTGGCAGTGGATCCCTGAGCGGTTCGGCTCCGCTGCGGCAGGGTGCCCCCGAGGCGCTGGCGGCGAGCACCGTCACCAACGAGGGCAAGGGCTCGCTCTATGTGCAGCGCACTCTGGTCGGTTACCCCGAACAGGCTCCGGCACGGATCAGCAAGGGGATGAGCGTGACCCGTAGCTGGTTCAATAGCGACGGTCAGCCGTTTGATCCCGCCAAGGTGAAGGTGGGCGATCTGGTGGTGGTGCGGCTCAACGTCAGCAGTGAGTCGGCGGTGCCCGATGCCCTGCTGGTGGAGATGGTGCCCGCCGGCTTCGAGCTGGAGAACCCGGCCCTTGGCAACAGCATCAAGCTCGAAGAGCTCTCCATTGAGGGGAAACCGGCGTGGCAGAGCGAGTGGAACGACTATCTCAAGCATCAGGAGTTTCGCGATGACCGCTACACGGCTGCGCTGGATCTGAGCGAGGGGAGCAACCAGCAACTGGTCTACCTGATGCGGGCGGTGACGCCGGGTCGCTATCAGGTGCCGCCGACCCAGGTGGAGGATATGTACCGCCCCGAGCTGCGTGCCGTGGGTGAGGATATCCATGAGGTGATCATCTCTGAGTAATGTTCCCTCCCTTGAGCGGGTTCGCCCGCTCACTTTCTGGCAGCGTGGTTGGCTGAAATTGGGTCGCAGTGGCCACGCTTGCTGGCGCTGGCTTGGTCGCCTGCCACGCTGGCTGCGTTTCTCGGTGCTGGGCGTTGTAGCACTGCTCCTGTCATTGCTGGCGCTGGATAGACTCTTCCCGCCGCCACCGCTCGACCCTGCCTACGCACGGGTGGTGCTCGACATGAAGGGGCGACCGCTGCGCGCCTTTGCCGATACCAGCGGCGTGTGGCGTTACCCCGTGACCCTGGAGCAGGTCTCCCCCCGCTATATCGAGGCGCTGCTGGGTTACGAGGATCGCTACTTCTGGCGCCATCCCGGGGTCAATCCGGTGGCCATGGTGCGCGGGGTCTGGCAGTGGCTGCGTTACGGGCGCGCCGTGTCGGGCGGCTCGACCCTCACCATGCAGGTGGCGCGTCTTATCGAGCCCTACCGCAGGAGCGTGCCCGGCAAGCTGCGTCAGATGGCGCGCGCGCTGCAGCTGGAGTGGCACTATGACAAGCGCACCCTGCTCACCGTCTACCTCAACCGGGCGCCGTTTGGCGGCAATCTGGAGGGGGTGCAGGCAGCAAGTTTTGCTTATCTTGGCAAGAGCGCCGCCAAGCTGACCTATGCCGAGGCTGCACTGTTGGCGGTGCTGCCGCAGGCTCCCAGCCGCAACCGGCCGGACCGCCACCCCGAGCGGGCCCGCACTGCCCGTGATAAGGTGATGCAGCGACTGGTAGCGCAAGGCGTCTGGCCCGAACAGGTGTGGCTGGAGGGGCGTATCGAGCCGGTGCTGGCTCGCGGCCACTTCACGCCGATGGAGGCGCCGCTGTTTGCCCGTCTTGCCGCCGACAATCAGGCCGGGGCGCTGGTGCACACCACCATAGACGGCGATCTGCAGCGTTGGTTGGAGGGGCGGGTGGCGAGCTATATCCGGCGCTTTCCCGAGCAGACCTCCGCTGCCCTGCTGCTGGTAGACAACAAAACCATGGCGGTGCGCGCCTATGTGGGCAGCGCCGAGTATGGCAATTTGCGTCGCCACGGTTACCTCGACATGGTGCAGGCGATCCGCTCTCCCGGCTCCACCCTCAAGCCCTTCATCTACGGTCTGGCCATGGACGAAGGGTTGGTGCATTCGGCCTCCCTGCTCTCCGATGCGCCAAGGCTGGGCTCGGAGTATCGCCCCGCCAACTTTTCCGGTGCCTTTCAGGGGCCGGTGACCCTTGCGCAGGCGCTGCAGCAATCCCTCAACGTGCCGGCGGTGCAGGTGCTGGAGGCGCTTGGGCCGGACAAGCTGGTCAGCCGCCTCGACAACGCCGGAGTGCGGCTGGCGCTCTCCGACAAACCCAATCCTGCCATCGCGCTGGGGGCGGCGGGCATTCGGCTCGAACAGCTGGTGGCGCTCTACAGCTCGCTGACCCGGCAGGGGCAGGTGGCCATGCCGGTCTGGCTGGCGGGGCAGCAGGCGGTGTCGCGTCCCTTGCTGAGCCCGGGAGCGGCCTGGATCATCTGGCAAATATTGAGCGCGCAGGGGCGGGCGGATCAGCCTTTTGCCAGCGAGGCGACCGGCCGGGTCAATCGACTGGCCTGGAAGACCGGCACCAGCTATGGCTATCGCGACAGCTGGGCGATGGGGGTTTCCGGTCGCTGGACCATAGGCGTATGGCTTGGTCGCCCCGACGGTACCCCCATGCCCGGTTTTTACGGTCAGAGTGCAGCGGTGCCGCTGCTGCTCTCTGTCTACTCGCGGTTGGCTGACAACAGCCCCCTGCCGGCACAACCCAACACGGTGAGCGAGGCCGAAGTTTGCTGGCCGCTGGGGCGCAAGGCCAGCGCGACCTTGCCAGAGGCCTGTTTGCAGCGCCAGAGTGCCTGGTTGCTGGAAGGGCGTGATCCTCCCACCTTGCCGGATCCCATGGACTGGCCCTCGCCACTGCGTCAAGTTGCACTCACTGCTGGGGGGAAGCCGACTCTGACCCGTTGCCACGATGCGGCGCAATCCGGTTTTCGGGCGCTCTGGCCATTGTCGCTGGAGCCGTGGCGGTCCCCCGGCGAGCGACGGCAGGCGCTGCTGGCCAGCGGTTGTGCAGGGGAGGGGCAGAGTGCCGAGCTGCAGGCCCCCATTCGCATCGTGGCGCTGGGGGAGGGTAATCTTATCCGCAGCCAGCGCTATCGGTTGCAGCCCAAGGTGCTCGGCGGTGTCGGCAAGCCAGCCTGGTTTCTCAACGGCCAGCGGCTGCGCTGGGACGGGGATCAGGTGCTGAGCGTGGCGGGTCGTTATCAGCTGGTGGTGGTGGACGAGGCGGGCAACAGCGATCGCATCGAGTTTCAGCTGGAAAATCCCTCCTGAGGGGAGAGGCTGTGCCTAATTGGAGTGTCAGAATATTGACGACATCGGGGTATGGCTCCGATGCCGTCAGCTGATTGTCGATTTCCCGACAGGGCACCGCGGAGTCAGGGCTTGACCTGCCCCAAGCGGGTAAAGAAGTGCTGACTCTTGCGCTGGTGGAAGTGGCTCTTCTTGATGGAGTGAAACACCAGGTTGCTGTCTGGATGGCTCGCCTTGAGGCGATGGATCATCGCCATGGCAGGCAGGCCGGTACTCACCAGGGTAGTGAGCGGCAGACTCTGGGTCTGTGGCCCCAGCAGCTGGTTGAGCCCCTGCTGGGCCTGCTCGAAGCGGGTCAGCACGGCGGGCTCGGCGTAGCCGCTGCCCAGCATGGCGAGCAGGGCATCAAGCGCCTGATTAAACTCGGCCAGCTGCTGGCGAAAGCCGCTGCGACTGCGCAGGGCGATCAACTCTGCAAACGGGATGTCGGCCAAGTGAGTGGGTACTTGCAGCGGGATTTCGAGGTGGAAGCAATCCTGACCACCGCGGTTGTGATAGCGGGATTCAAGCAGGTGCAGCAGCCGGTCCAGATAGTCGTGATCGGTGATGAGGGCCCCCTCATTGGCGAGTGCCCACTCGCGGGCGAGCCGCATGGAGAGCAGGTTGGCAAAGCGGCGCGCCATCCTGAACCCGCCCTCTTCCTGGCTGGCAAAACCGTGCGCCAAGCAAAAGCCGTGCAGCCGCTCCAGCCCCGCCTGGGCCGGGCAGAAGCAGTCGTGATTGGCCGGCGTGCGCCAGCGACCGATCAGCTCCTTGTTGCCAAACACCTTGTGACGCACGAAGTCGGGGGCGAGCAGGCTGCTCAGCTGGCTCTCCAGCTGGGGAGTGATGGCGGCGAAGAAGGTGGCATCCGGCCGCTCGGCCAGCAGGTCCGTCTCCTGTTCGAGCGTCTGCAGCAGGGCGGTGAGGCCGCTCTTCTCACTGACGGTGAAGACGAAGGCGAGCCGCTCCAGATAGAGCAGGGCAAACTTGAGCCACAGCTCGTCGCGCACTTCCATGCCGGGGTAGTAGATATAGGTCTTCATCGAATGGGTCTGTGGTCAGGAATGTTGCCGGGACGCAGGTTCGGGAATATACGCAAGATTGCCTCGGTGCGGCAAACATTGCGTGGGGGAATGTGAGCAAACGCTCATCCAGTAGGCGCTGGCCACAAAGTTCTGATATAATTCGCGCCCTTAAATCAAGGTCACCCGAGTCATTACCATGAAGTTCATTATCAAGCTGTTTCCGGAAATCACCATCAAGAGCAAGTCGGTTCGCCAGCGTTTCATCAAGATCCTGCAGGGCAATATCCGCAATGTCCTGCGCCGCTTCGACGACGATGCCCGGGTACGGATGGATTGGGACAAGCTGATCGTGAGCTCCCGCAATGACCAGTTCCGTGAACAGGCCATCGAAGCCCTGGCCTGCATTCCCGGCATTCAGGCCTTCCTCGAGGTGCAGGCCAGCAAGTTTACCGACCTGCACGACATCTTCGAGCAGGTGAAAGCCGTGTGGGGTGACCAGCTTGAGGGGAAAACCTTCTGCGTGCGCGCCAAGCGCCACGGCAAGCACGAGTTCTCCTCCCTCGAAGTGGAGCGCTACGTGGGCGGTGGCCTGAACCAGCACTGCGTGAGCAACGGCGTGCGCCTCAAGAACCCGGATGTGAAGATCAACCTCGAGATCGACGGCGAAGAGCTCTTCATCGTCAGCGCCATCCATCAGGGCCTGAGCGGCATGCCCATCGCTACCCAGGAAGATGTGCTGAGCCTCATCTCCGGCGGCTTTGACTCCGGTGTGGCCTCCTTCCAGTTCATCAAGCGCGGCTGCCGGGTGCACTACTGCTTCTTCAATCTGGGTGGCGCCGCTCACGAGATCGGTGTCAAGCAGGTGGCCTATCACCTGTGGAACCGCTTCGGCTCTTCCCACCGGGTGCGTTTCACCGCGGTGGACTTCGAGCCGGTGGTGGCCGAGATCCTCGAGAAGATCGACAACGGCCAGATGGGCGTGGTACTCAAGCGCATGATGATGCGCGCTGCCGCCAAAGTGGCTGACGAGTTCCAGATCCCGGCGCTGGTGACCGGCGAGTGTGTGGGCCAGGTCTCCAGCCAGACCCTGACCAACCTGAACGTTATCGACCGGGTGACTGACAAGGTGATCCTGCGTCCGCTCATCACTTGGGACAAGCCGGACATCATCAGTGAAGCCCGCCGCATCGGCACCCTGGAGTTCGCTGAAACCATGCCGGAGTACTGTGGCGTCATCTCCAAAAAGCCGACCGTGAAGGCCGATCTAGCGCGCATTGAAGAGGAAGAGGGCAACTTCGACTTCGCCATTCTGGACAAGGTCGTGGCCGAGGCCCGTTACCTCGATATCCGTCGTATCGGTGAAGAGACTGCTGCCGAGGTGCAGGAAGTTGAGACCACCGCAGAAAGCGGTGACAACGAAGTGATCCTCGATATCCGTTCCATGGACGAGCATGACGACAAGCCGCTGGTTGTGGAAGGGCGTGAAGTGCTGCATATTCCTTTCTTCAAACTGGCCACCGCCTTTGGCGATCTGCCCAAGGAGAAGACCTACCTGCTCTACTGCGATCGCGGTGTTATGAGCAAGCTGCAGGCCCTCTATCTGAAAGAGAAGGGCTTTGCCAACGTCAAGGTGTACCGCCCGTAATGTGACGTTCAAGCATGCATAAAAAAATCCGGCCAATGAGCCGGATTTTTTTATTTCACTCGGGGGAGATGATTTTCGTTAAGGGCAGGGCAACGGGATAAAAGTGGATTGCCCCTGACAGCGCCACCCCATCTCCGCCTGGCGCATCTGCCACAGGTTGTTGCTGCGAAACAGGGTCAGGATGTAGATCATGTCGCTCTTGGTGCCGTCGAGGGCAACCGAGAGCACCAGGTCGTTGTCCAGCTGTTGTGCCTGGATGCGACTGGGGATGTCGCTGTGGCCGACAAAACGCAATGCCACTTCACGATAGTCATTGACCCAACTCTGCTGGGCAGTGCTTGCCTGTCGGATCTGCTGGTTGAACTGCTGCACCGGGGTGGAAGCGAGCCGTCCAAACAGTACCTGCGCTTCGGCCTGCGCCGTTGCCACATTCATCAATAGCAGTGATGTGATGAGTCCAAGTTTTTGCATGAGGGATTCCGGCTTACAACACTGGACCTTATGACAACAGAAAAGCCTGCTTGGTTCAACGCAACCTGGCCAGGAGTGCGACTCGCCCCCTGGCCACGACATCAATTGCGCTGCAGGGAGAAGGTGGGCAGTGACAGATGCCAATAGATGGCCGCCACTCGCAGACCGAATACCGCCGTCATGCAGATGAGCATGGCGGTCACCCGATCCACGTTTATCTCCAGCGCCAGGGTATAGAGGATCCCCCCCAGGATGCAGGCGGTGGCATAGATCTCTTTTTGCAAGACCATGGGCACTTCCCGGGCCAGCACGTCCCTGATCATGCCGCCGGCCACCCCTGTCATGGTGCCCATCAATACGGCAATCAGCCCCGATGTGCCAAAGTTGAGGGCTTTTTGTGCCCCGATCACGGTAAAGAGTGCCAGCCCGAAGGCGTCGGCGACCGGCAGCACGTACCAGGGCATGCGGCGGGGCAGCTTGACCATCCACATCCCGATGAGTGCCGTTGCTATCACCACCCAGATGTAGAGCGGGTCGCGTACCCAGAAGACGGGGGTGGCCCCCAGGATCATGTCGCGGATGGTTCCGCCCCCGATGGCGGTGACTGCCGCCAATACCATGACGCCAAAACCGTCCATCCTGAGACGACCCGCCACCAAAACCCCCGAAAACGCGAATACCGCAGTACCAAACATGTCGCTGATGTAAACAATCTGCTCAACCAGTGTCTGCATGGAGAACAACTCACGTCCAATTGTTGATGGGGTCGCGATTTTAGGGGGGATTGCGGCGTCTGACCAATGGCTGCCTGCAAGAAGTGGGAGCCAGACCAAGTTTTTGCGGGCGGTGATGATGCCGGTCGTCGTCATGGTATCTGAGCGGTACCAGATGGCCGGCAAGGCTCACGCAGCCTCATCCATCGTCCTCTGTTGTTTGCCTCATGCACTTAGCGAGAAGAACAGGGCATTTTTTTCCTCAAGTTCAACGAGAACATGCCGATAAATAGGGTAAGCGGCGTTAATGCGATGAAGCGTTGAAAATAATGCTAAAGACATCGAAAAAGAGGCCGTTAAATAAGACGCATCGAACAGGAAAGACAATAAAGTTCGAGCAAATTAGATAGTAAATTTAATAGCTTAGGAGAATAGTTATGGCCATGTATATCAATACTAACGTTTCGTCACTCAACGCTCAGCGTAATATGACAAACTCGACCAAATCACTTGATACATCTTATACTCGTTTGGCATCTGGCCTGCGTATCAACAGCGCCAAAGATGATGCCGCGGGCCTGCAAATCTCCAACCGTCTGACCTCTCAGATTAACGGACTGGATCAAGGTAACCGTAATGCCAACGATGGTATCTCTCTGGCACAAACTGCCGAAGGGGCGATGGATGAAGTGACCGGTATGCTGCAGCGCATTCGTACGCTGTCTCAACAATCAGCAAACGGTTCCAACTCTACCAAGGATCGTGAAGCGTTGCAAAAAGAGGTGGATCAGCTGGGCGCAGAGATCAACCGCATCTCCAGTGCGACAACGTTTGCTGGCACCAAACTGTTAGATGGGAGCTTTGGTGGATCTTTCCAGGTTGGGGCTGATGCAAACCAGACTATCGGTTTTAGCCTCTCTCAGACCGATGGTTTCAGTATTTCTGGAATTTCTGTCGCTGCGGGAACCACGATCGATGTAATCAGCGGCTCGACTGGTAGTGTGACGACAGCTGTTGGCATTAGCACTATTTTTACTGGTGGCGGTTCTGGTGGTATCAATATCGGTAGCCAGAGTGAGGCACAAAAGGTGTTGGCCGCAGCAGATGCCATGCTGGGGGTGGTCGATAGTAAGCGTGCCGAGCTGGGTGCAGTGCAGAATCGGTTGGATTCGACCATTCGCAACCAGGCCAATATCTCGGAGAACGTATCAGCAGCCCGCTCGCGTATTCGCGATGCGGACTTTGCCACCGAGACCGCCAATATGACCAAGCAGAACATTTTGCAGCAGGCTGCATCTAGCGTTCTGTCGCAAGCCAACCAGCGCCCGCAGGCCGCGCTCCAACTGTTGCAGGGCTAACAAAAGAAAACAGGGCGGTTGTTCAGGCCGCCCTGGTCAAGAGATGGAACAAAGGGGTGTTCGGGTTAGCACTCTGTTCTATCGGGTGAGAATACATTCTCTACTAGTAATGCCAAGGGGTGTCCAGATGTTCAGTTCTGTCACCCTTGGTCATATTCTCCTGAGCATATGCTCAACTTTAGGCCGGTTTACCGGCCTCTTTTTATTGTGTCGTCAAATTGACGTCACTCCTTCTTGACTCAGCACAAAACGTGCCAAGATTATCTTGCCCTGCGAATACACCACTATGCCAACCGGGCATAA
The DNA here is from genome assembly GCF_027705405.1 of Aeromonas sp. QDB34. Classification (NCBI taxonomy): domain Bacteria; kingdom Pseudomonadati; phylum Pseudomonadota; class Gammaproteobacteria; order Aeromonadales; family Aeromonadaceae; genus Aeromonas; species Aeromonas sp. QDB34. The sequence goes on from NZ_JAPDBT010000003.1 coordinate 365,954, forward strand.
TGTGGTGTCTCCTTTGAACGTTGTCATTTGCCGCTTGCCGGATAAAAATTGCCGCTTTCGGCAAGGATTTTCCTAAAGCTTGTCGTCTTGCGGCCGTTACATAAAGTGAAGCAATCGAGGGGTGTTCGGAATCCAACGTTTGCACTACTGCGGGTGGCCTGTTCGTTCAAACAACCACCCGCCAGAAGAGAGAGGCCTGTTCAACCTGCTCTTCTAACGGTGGGACGTCGTTTAGGCGACGCAACCCGCAGTCGCATGTTCTTCGGGAGAAATTATTATGGCTATGTATATCAACACCAATACGTCATCACTGAACGCCCAGCGTAACCTGATGAATACCAGCAAGTCTTTGGATACTTCGTATACTCGCTTGGCATCTGGCTTGCGTATCAACAGCGCCAAAGATGATGCGGCTGGCTTGCAAATATCCAACCGTTTGACTTCACAAATCAACGGTCTGGATCAAGGTAACCGCAACGCCAACGATGGCATCTCGTTGGCGCAAACAGCGGAAGGCGCTATGGATGAGGTGACCGGCATGCTGCAACGGATGCGCACTCTAGCTCAGCAATCTGCCAACGGTTCCAACTCAGATAAGGATCGTGCTGCTCTGCAAAAAGAAGTTGACCAGCTCGGTTCTGAAATCAACCGAATTTCGAAAGATACCACCTTTGCAGGTACCAAGCTGCTCGACGGTTCTTTTGGTGGATCTTTCCAGGTTGGGGCGGATGCAAATCAGACTATCGGTTTTAGCCTCTCTCAGACCGATGGTTTCAGTATTTCTGGAATTTCTGTCGCTGCGGGAACCACGATCGATGTCATCAGCGGCTCGACTGGTAGTGTGACGACAGCTGTTGGCATTAGCACTATTTTTACTGGTGGTGGTTCTGGTGGCATCAATATCGGTAGCCAGAGTGAGGCACAAAAGGTGTTGGCCGCAGCAGATGCCATGCTGGGGGTGGTCGATAGTAAGCGTGCCGAGCTGGGTGCAGTGCAGAATCGGTTGGATTCGACCATTCGCAACCAGGCCAATATCTCGGAGAACGTGTCTGCTGCCCGCTCGCGTATTCGCGATGCGGACTTTGCCACCGAGACCGCCAATATGACCAAGCAGAACATTTTGCAGCAAGCGGCCTCAAGTGTATTAGCACAAGCCAATCAACGTCCTCAGTCGGCTCTATCTCTGCTTGGCTAACGATGGACTGTGGCTGATTGAAATGGGAGAGATAAGATGACAACTGAACTCGGTAATCTGTCATCTGCCAATGGTGCTTCCTTACAGCTAAGTGACAAGAGCGGCCAAGTGGCCGCTCAACTGCTTTCTGGTTTAATGGAAGAACCTGGTATTGCACTGCGGAAAAATCAGGATGTGGCAAAAAGTGATCTCCGGCAGGTACAAAGCCAAGCAGAGATTGAAAAACAGGTACAAAATTTGCAGGATTTTGGCTTGCAACAAGGCTGGACTGTTAATTTCAGCATGGAGCAAGACCTGGGGCAGGTAGTGATCAAGGTGGTTGACTCTGACACCCGATCTGTTATACGGCAAATTCCGAGTGAAGAGCTGATCGCAATTCACAAGCGAATCCTAGCACTGCGTCAGGGGGATGCGGGGGCTAACCCGAAACTGGGCTTGCTGCTAGATAGTGAGATTTAAATCAATAAATGAGGAGATGATAGCATGGCCATTACTTCTGCCGGGGCTGGCTCTGGACTTGATCTTGAGAGTGTGATTTCTGCTAGCGTGGCTGCTAAGAAAGCCCAGCTACAGAAACCCATTTTGACCAAGCAAAACAGCACCCAGATCAGCATATCTGGTATAGGTCAGCTGAAATCGTCCCTCACAGCATTTACTGACATTCTCGATACCTTGAGCAAACCCGGTGCTTTCAACAAGCGAGCCGTAACGATCACCCAGGATAAAGATAATCCAGTGATGAAGGTGGAGAGTAAAAGTGGGGGGTCTAATGGCCAGTACAATATCACTGTCAATAAATTGGCTACAACTAGCCGTGTCGAAGGTGAATTTAGCAGCTCGACCACTCCACTTGTCACTCAAGATGGCCAGTTGACTTTAAAAGCTGGCGACAAGGAGTTCAAGGTTGATGTCAAAGCAGGGGATACCTTGCAAGACATTCGCAAAAGTATCAATAGCAATGGTGATAACTTCGGTCTTAGTGCAAACATCGTCAATACGGCAGACGGTAAGGCAAAGTTTGTTATTGACTCCGGTATATCTGGAGATGGTAAAGATTTGGTTATCACTGGTAATAATTCTGAACTGGATATATTTTCTACAGGTGCTGCTGGTTCGGCGATGAGCCAAAAGCAAGCGGCTAGCAGTGCCGAAATTACTATTGATGGCAATACACTTAAAAGTGATACCAATGTGTTTGACGATTCTATTCAGGATTTGAAATTAACGATTCTACGAGTATCTGATAAAGAGAGTGATGGCACTACACTGAAGCCCAATAAAGTTGCAATAACAACTGATAAAACTGCCATTCAGGATATGGTCAAGCAGTTTATTGATGGTTATAACGCTCTGCAAGATAAAATGGATGCGTTGGGTAAGCGTAATAGTATTGTTGGTGGAGTTAGACAAGATGATGGTGGTGCACTTGCTGGTGATGCCAGTACACGAACCATTAGTAGTTTTATGGCTAATACAGTAACAAATAAAGCAGGGACAAGTACTACTTATTCAACCATCTTCGAAGTTGGAATTAAAATGGACAACAAGGGGAAGTTGTCTCTTGATAAAACGAAATTCGACGAAGCTGTGGATAAAAACTTTGACCAAGTCGTTGGACTTTTTGGTGGAGAAAAGGGTATTGCCGCAACTTTGAATGCAGGTTTAAAAGAGTATTCCAAGTCTAGCGGTGTGTTGGATCAGCGTACAGATATTTTGAATGCTGATTTGCGCAGCTTGAACCAGAAGCAGGCTACATCTAATGCTCAATTGGTTAAATACGAAGCTTCACTACGAGCTCAATATGGCAGCCTGGATGCCTTGTTGGTTAAAATGAATCACTCAGCGTCAGCACTGCAATCATTACAGATTAATAACCAGAAATAAATTTATATTACGAGGCGCAGGCGATGTACCAGCGAAATCTAAAAGCATATAAAGCAACCAGTATCGCAGCTGACCTTGCTGTCGCAGATCCTCATCGCGTTATTCAACTCATGATGCAGGGCTTTTTAGAGCGATTGGCACAATCTAAAGGGGCGATAGAACGTGGTGATATGGAAGCAAAGTCTATTGCAGTCTCTAAAGCTCAAGGGTTATTACATGGATTACAGGATGCACTTGATACAAGTCAGGGCGCAATTGCTGAAGATTTGTACAGTCTCTATGCATATATGGATGAGCGGATTTGGGATGCTAGTTTGGCGCGAGATGTCACACCCCTTGACGAGGTTATGGCTCTAATGGTGACGATCAAATCTGCTTGGGATCAGTTGCCGGAAGCCGAAAAGCAGCGTGGCTATCAGATGCGACAAAAGTTGGGTGAATTGTGAAAGTTACTCTTATCTCCCTCAATGAGGCATTACAGGATAATTTCCACTTGATAGAGGGCCTATTGCAACAGCAGAAATATGATGAGGCTATACAGTGCATGGATAATCGATTGGCCTTAATAGATCAGCTGGCGCAACTAGCCAAAGAGTGTCAGCTGCAACGGCAGGTGGTGGCAGAATTCGCTGCAAAGCTGTCTATTCAAGAAGAAACGCTACAAGCATTAACTATTAGTTATCATAATATTGTTTTTAAGAAGCTGGTTCAAGTCGGGAAAGGCAACAAGGCTGGACAGGCCTATAACCTGAATAGCAAGGAGTTCTGATGTCGGTCAATATTGATGCGATGCTATTAAAAGCTGAACAGGAAATGCGAAGACTTCAACAACAAGCAGAGCAAGAAGCTGCTATGATGGTAGCATTACCGCTTCGTTTTACTCAGAATATTGAGGCCTTTCGTCAATATATTCCACACATCGCTGATATGTATGAGAATTATTGCCCAAGCCGTCCGTTCAAGTTTTTTTGTAATGAAAATGGTCAACCAAACCTTAAATGGCTTGATGATGACGTCGTTGTTTATGGGGCTGACCCCTATCTTATCTGTGAGACACTTGTGGCTGAATTCATGGATAAGGGGGTATTGTCAAAATTTGCCTTCCGTCAGGAAGCGAACCCAATGGGTTCTATTCATGTTGAGCACCTTAACAATCTTAATATTTATAAGGATGAAATATCATCACAAGCAGAACACCTCGTTAAAGTACCAGATCAAGTCCCCTGCGCATTGATCTTTGGGGTCGGTTTGGGTTATCACCTTGGTTATCTTTATGAGCGTTGCAAAGTTAGCACATTGTTCTTGTTTGAGCCAGACTTGGATTTATTTTACGCATCATTGTTCTGCTTCGATTGGGCTCCACTGCTGGCTTATTTGTATCAGGAGAACCTGGGGTTGCACATTCTGTTAGGGCAGGATGAACAAAATATTGTCAGAGATTTTTCATCGGCAGTTAGTTGTCGAGGTGCTTTTTTGGTTGCAAACTCTTTCATTATGTGGGGCTATCAGAACGATGAAGTAAAAAGACTGATGAAAACGATACAGCAGCAATATTATCTGTTAGCGATGGGGTGGGGTTTTTTTGATGATAGCCTGATCGCACTGTCCCATTCTATGCGTAATATTGAACGTGGCGTGCCATTTTTTAAGAAAAATAAGAAAATTTCGCAAAAACACCAAAGAGTTCCTGTATTTATCATTGGCAGCGGCCCATCGCTAGATGATTCACTACCCATTATTAAAGCGAATAAAGATCGTGCTATATTGATATCTTGCGGCAGTGCGATATCTGCTTTGCATAAGCATGGGATCAAGCCTGATATAGAAGTTCAAATTGAACGTACCAAATCAATCTATGATTTCATGGTTAATCTGGATGATCCTGAATACTTACAGGATATTTTGTTTTTGAGCACTGATGTCGTTCATCCAGATTGTGCAACCCTGTTCAAAGAAACGGTTCTTGCGTTCAAGAGCAATGAACCAGGTGTGATGATGTGTCAGACATATTTCTCTGTCGTCAAAGATTTTTCCGCTTGGCAGGCAGTTAATCCCTTTGTTGGAAATATAGGGGTTCATGCACCTATCCAACTTGGATTTAAAAATCTATATCTGTTTGGTTTAGATAACGGTTATAAAGATAAAAATCACCATCACGCTAAGTCTAGTGCATATTATAATAATGAAATAAATGCCAAAATCTTGACTGAGTTGGTGTGTAGCGACAATGAACGGCAATGTGAGGGTAATTTTGGGGGTATTGTCATAAGTAATGCGATGTACGATACTTCGAGATATATTATTGAAGGTGTATTAGCCATCAATAAAGATGTACATTGTGCTAACTGTAGTGATGGTGCCAAAATATTGGGAGCTAGGTCTGTTCCCGCCAATGACATCGGACTATATCAGCCTATTGACAAGTCAGCTATCCTGCATGAAATTACGAACCGTCTCTGTGCCCCCTTGGTGCTACCAGTGCATGATTTTAACTCATTGCTTGATGTTGATTTTTTCAATCATGTTGTTGAGAAGATAACAGATGAATGGCAACGTGATTTTTCATCTAGAAATGAGATAAATCAATTGATGCTAAAGCATTTTGGTTATCTTTCTCAAATATCTACAACTAAAAATAGAGTAATAGCGCAAATGTTGCCCCCGGTGTCAGAATAGTTGTCGCCTGACCTGAACCATTTAAAAGTGAAGACCGGGGGCGGATAAAGAGTGTCGAA